>NZ_DASTBH010000422.1:0-5579 GCF_035712165.1 Actinophytocola sp.
ACAGATCAGGGCACGCGAGGTCACGGACCGACTCGATAGGTCGTACGCCCTTACGCCGCAGCTGCTCGTCGAGAGTCTCCACGCGGTCGCTCGGCGGGTAGCCCGCACTGTCAGCGGTCATGACCACCTCCCGACTTTCTCACCGCCGAGTATCGCACGACATGCGTCCTGGACCACGGCAGCACGCTGGCCGAGGTGCCGACGAAGACACGCGACGCCCGTACCTAATCAGTTCAGACCTTGCACCAACCCGGTGAGTCCCCACTTCCAGCCGGGCGAGTCGCCTGTTCCAGCCCGGCGAGTCCCCACTTCCGACCCGGCGAGTCCCCATCTCCGACCCGGCCAGGTCGCCGGCTCCAGCCCCGCGAGTTGCCCGCCCAGACCCCCCGGGCTCCCCGCCGGTTATCCACAGCCCACCCAGTTGTCCACAACCACCCCGAAGTTGATCACTCAACGACCCCCCGCCGGTAGACTGGACCAGGGACGCCCCCGGGAAGGGTGGGGGTTGTTTACCTGGGTATGGGGATTTGCTGCGGGGTGTGAGGGGTCATGTGCGCAGCGTGGGACGGGTAAATGGGCCGCGGTGGTGTGGCGGCGCGGGTAGTTTTGGAGTATGGCTAGCGTTTCCGCGCTGACGTATTACCCGATCAAGGGGTGTGCTGGGGTTTCGGTGGAGCGTGCGGAGGTCAAGGCCACGGGTTTGGCCTATGACCGGAGCTTCGTGGTGGTGCGGCCGGGCGGGGCTTTCATCAGCCAGCGGGAGGTGGCGCGGCTGGCGGTGGTGCGGACCCAGGTGCTGCACGACGGGACCAAGTTGGCCCTTTCGGCGCCCGAGGTGGGAGATCTGGTCCTGGACGTGACGGCCGACGGTCCGGTGGCGCCGGTGCGGGTGCACAAATGGGACGGGGTCGGGATCGACCAGGGCGACGAGGCGGCCGGCTGGTTCTCCGAGGTGCTGGGCGAGCCGCTGCGGTTGATGCGGGCGCCGGACGACCTGCGGCGGGCCGGCAGCGGGGACGAGCCGGGCGTGATCCAGTACTCGGACTCGACCGCGCTGCTGATCACCTCAATGTCCTCTTTGGACGGACTGAACGCGCGAATTCTGGAACGTGGCGCGGATCCGGTGCCGATGAACCGGTTCCGCCCGAGCATCGTGATCACGGGCTGGCCGGAGCCGCACACCGAGGACCGGGTGCGCCGGATGACCGCCGGCTCGGTCGAGATCGGCTACGGCAAGCGGGACATCCGGTGTGTGGTGACGGTTGTGGACCAGCTCGCCGGGCTGCGGGCCGGACCGGAGCCGCTGCGCACGCTCGCGGACTACCGGCGTGAGCCGGAAGGCGGCGTCAGCTTCGGGATGAAGGCGGCCGTGCTGCGCCCCGGCGAGGTGTTCGTCGGTGACGAGGTCGTCGTCACCGAATGGCTCTGAGCACCACGACGTCCCCTGGCGACCAGCCCAGCAGGGCCGCCGCCGAGCCGCCGTTGACCGCGACGGCGAGCTGCCCGGCCGAGTCCGGGTAGACGACCAGCGCGCCGGCCGGCACGTCGGCGAAGGTGCGGCCGGCGACGGCTTCCTGATCACCGATCAGCACCCGGCCGGTGGGCATGACCTCGGCGGTGGCGGCGAGCTGGAGATTGCCGAACCGGTCCACCGACAGCACCTCGGTGGTGAGTTTTCCTTCCGCCACAACGGTTGTGGGCGTGGGCAGGCGGATGAGCCCGGCCGGGTCGATGGCCGGGCCGAGCGCGTCGGGCGGGACGCCGGTGGCCAGATGTGCGGCGGCCGGCGCGAACAGGTCGCGGCCGTGGAAGGTGGCCGACAGGGTCGGCAGCCGGTAGCGCGGCTCGGTGAGTTGGTGCGCGGTCCGGACTCCGCCGAGCGCTTCGGCCGCCGGCACGAGCAGACCGTTGTCCGGGCCGACCAGCAGGCCGCGGCCGGTCTCGATCACGACGGCCCGCCGCTCGGTGCCGACCCCGGGGTCGACGACGGCCAGGTGCACGGCGGGCGGCAGGTAGGGCACGGTCTGGGCGAGCACGGTGGCCGCGCGGCGGACGTCCTGCGGTGGCACGAGGTGCGTCACGTGGATGATCCGCACGGTCGGGGCGATCCCGGCGATCACCCCGGCACAGGCGGCCACGAACCCGTCGTCCAGCCCGTAGTCGGTGGTGAACGAGATCCAGTCGGCCATGGGAACTCCGTTCGGGTGAAGTCGGCGTGGCAATTGTTGCCACTCCTGGCCGGCACGCGCGTCCGGCGGGTGGCCTGCTCTGCGGCGGTTGTTGCCGGGGCGGCACGGGCGTCCCGATCGGCCGATGGCGCGGCGCCGGCCGGTCGGTCAGGGTGGCGCGCATGAACATCGGGGTGCGGACCAGGCGGCTGTGCATGGTGTTGCGCCGGCTGCGCGAGGAGTCGGGGCTCACCGAGGACGATGTCGCGAAGCGCCTCGGGGTCAGCCGGAGCACGGTGTCCCGGGTGGAGACCGGGAAGCGCGGGCTGACCTCGGAGGACCTGGCGTCGATGCTCACCCTCTACGGAACCGCCCGCCCGCTCCGGAAAGCCCTGCTGAAACTGCACGCCGAGGTCGACAAACCGGGTCTGATCGATCGCGGCGAACTGCATGTGCACGAGGATTTGGAGAAGTGGATCGGCTTCGAGCAGGACGCTGACCACATCTACAACTACCAGCCGCTGCTGGTGCCCGGCCTGATGCAGACCTTTCCCTATGCCCGCGCGGTCATAGCCGGCGCGGATCTCAGCCTCAACGACCAGGACATCGATGACCGGGTCGCGGCCCGGATCGCCCGGCAGGCGCTGGTGCACCGGGTTGACTCACCACGGCTGGAGGTGGTTCTGCACGAAGCCGCGCTGCATCAACGGGTCGGCGGGGAGGGCGTCATGCGCGACCAGCTCGGCTACCTGATCGAGTCCTCCTTTCGGCCAGCCGTGACACTTCGCGTGGTTCCCGGCCATGTCGGCGCGCATCCCGGCATGAACGGTCCATTTGTGATCATGGAGTATTCCGGTCTGCCCAGTCTGGTTCTCCTGGAGAACAAGGTGGCCAGCCTCTACCTGGAGGAGCCCGACGATATCCGCGCTTATAAACTGGCGTATGAGGGCTTGCTGGCGGTCGCGCTCTCACCGGAGCGCTCGGTGGACCTGATCAGCAAGGTCGCCTCGGGCATGGGAAGGAGCGGGCCATGACCGGATGGCGCAAGAGCAGCTTCAGCGATTCCAACACCGACTGTGTCGAGATCGGGTGGCGCAAGAGCAGTTTCAGCGGCTCAAACACCGACTGCGTTGAGGTGGCAGCGGGTTCCGAGCGGGTGGGGGTGCGGGATTCGAAGAATCCTCGGATCCGGCTGGCGTTTCCCGAGCGGGGCTGGCGGGACTTCCTCCGTTCGTTCGGCTGATACCTGGGCTTGAGCTGACGTTTATCCCTGTTTGGCGTAATGGGGCCATGACCGCACGGCTGGTGGTGTCCCTGTCCGGGATCAGCGCGCGGACGCTCGACGCGTGCGCCGATCTGTCGGCCGAACTGGAGCGGCGCCGGGTTCCGCTGTCCCTCCTGTTCGCTCCACGCGCCGGTGGCCGGGAGGTCGCCGACTGGATCCGGCGCCGCCGCGCCGCCGGGGACGCCCTGCTGCTCCACGGTTTCGACCACGTCGCGCCGCCCCGGGCCCGCCTCGTGCCGCTCGGCCGGCGGGCCGAGTTCGCCACGCTGCCCGCGCACGAGGCGGGTCTGCGGCTCACCGCCGCCGTCCTCGCACTGGGCCGGGCCGGGCTGCGCACCGACAGCTTCGCTCCGCCCCGCTGGCTCGTGTCCCCCGGCACGCTCGTGGCTCTGCGCCGGATGGGCTTCGCCCTGTGCGCCGACCTGACCGGCGTCCGCGACCTCCACGCCGGGGCCACCCACCGGGGCCGCATCCTCGGCTTCGGCGACCGCGCCGAGTCGTGGTGGTGCTACGCCCTGGTCCTCGGCGCGGGCCGGCAGGCCCGGCGGGGCGGCCTGATCCGTCTGGCTGCCGACGCCGGCGACCTCGCCCGCCCCGGCCCGCGCCAGGCCATCCTCGACGCCGTCGACATCGCCCTGCACCACGGCGCCCGCAGCGTCACCTACCCCCAGCTACTCGGCTCCCCGCTCGCCCGCGCCGCCTGACCGCGCCACCACCCAGGCCCCCTACCTGGGCAGACACCGCCCCCTACCTGGGCAGACACCGCCCCCCTACCTGGGTAGACACCCCCACCCTTCCCCAGGGCCCCGGCAAAGTCGATCACCCCGGTGGGGGCAGGCACGACCTTCTTGTTGATCATGTGAGTGTCGACGTCGCATGATCATGGGAGAGGCCGTGCCTGCTGGTTCATCATCGCTGATCGTTCCCGTGTTGGGGCAGGTGGGCCGGGTCGAGGTGGATCCGGCGCGGTTGGCTGATCTTCGCCATCATCTGGCTGTGGTGCCTGATCCGCGTGCTCGGCGCGGTGTGCGGCATACGCTGGGCTCGATTCTGGTGATCGCTGCGGCGGCGGTGGTGGCGGGCGCGCGGTCGCTGACCGCGATCGGGGAATGGGCTGCCGACGCCCCGCAACGGGTGCTGGCTGTACTGGGGGTGCGTCGGTGTCGGCGGAGGGATCGGCATGTGGCTCCGGATGAGGCCACGATCCGCCGGGTGCTGGGTCAGGTGGACGGTGCCGCCGTGGACACCGCCATCGCCGGCTGGGTCCTGGCCGCCACAGGGTCGGCTACACCACCGGTCATCGCGGTGGATGGCAAGTCGGTGCGCGGGACCTTCGCCCGCATCGGCGGGGCCGGGGTGCACCTGCTCTCGGCGCTGACCCACCAGCAGGGCACGGTGCTCGGGCAACAGCTGGTGCCCGAGGGCAGCAGCGAGATCGCCTGGCTGCAGCCGCTGCTCGACGACCTCGACCTGACCGGGGCGGTCATCACCGCCGACGCGCTGCACACCACCCGCGCCCACGCCCGCTACCTGCACCGCCGCGGCGCGCACTACGTGTTCACCGTCAAAGCCAACCAACATCGCCTGCACCAACGACTGGCCGCACTGCCCTGGCCCGCCGGCACCCACCACACCAGCACCGCCATCAGACACGGCCGCCGCGAACAACGCACCATCGAAGTACTGCCCGCCCCGGCCGATCTCGATTTCCCACACGCCAGCCAGATCTGGCAGATCACCCGCTACCGCACGATCCACCACACCCAGCAAACCCGCAGCACCCAGCCCAAGATCGAAACCCACACCGCCTACGGCGTCACCAGCCTCACCCCACACCACGCCACCCCCGCCCACATCAGCGCCTACCTACGCGGGCACTGGGAGATCGAGAACCGGCTGCACTGGGTCCGCGACGTCACCTATGGCGAAGACCGCTCCCGAGTCCGCACCGGCACCGCCCCCCGCGCCATGGCCTCCCTGCGCAACCTCGCCATCAGCGCACTGCGCCTGGCCGGACACCACAACATCGCCGCCGGCCTACGCCACATGGCCCGCGACACCACCCGACCCCTACACCTGCTAGGAATCAACCCCTGACCAGCACACAGGACTTTGCCGGGGCCCTG
>NZ_DASTBH010000423.1:0-5859 GCF_035712165.1 Actinophytocola sp.
CTGCTGGTCGGCGTCTCCCGGGCCGTCGCCCACCTGCGCCCCGACGAGCCGGTCCGCGCGCGGGCGCTCGGGATCGTCTTCGACGGGCTCGCCCGCGGGTAGGGAAGTCAGCCCATGGCGGCCTCGGTCAGGTTCTGGTGGGAGTGGCCGAGCGGGAACGGCGCGGGCACCAGGAGCTCGACATTGCGGTCCTGAACCGCGCCCCGGCGGCCGTCCTCGGCCGGGTTGGGCCGGTCCCGGGACTGCCAGTCGTTGCCGGAGAGCTCACGGGCCAGGGACGCCAGCCCGACCGGATCGGTGCGCCGGCCGCGGGGCGCGGCGGGGGCGGCCATGTCCAGGATCGTGCCGAAGATCGACAGCGTGCCGTCGGAGTTGTCCACCAGTTCGAGCACCCGGGACTGCTGCGGCCAGTCGATGTGCGCCGCGGTGTTGACCTCCCAGAAGCCGCCGCCGCCCGGGGCCCGGTGCGGGATCACGGTGTTGCGATGGGTGTGGCCGTTGACCCACAGCACCACGTTGGGGAAGCGCAGCAACAGGTCGCGCACGCCGGTGCCGCCGACCCGGGGCGGCGCGCCGGCGATGTTGTCCATGGTGCCGATGGTGTGGTGGCTGAACAGGACGAACAGCCGGTCCCGGCACCGGCGGGCCACCCGGTTGCCGGCGGCGTCGAGGTGCCGGCTGCTGCCGGCCGCCAGTTCCCGTTCCAGCCAGGCGAACTGCTCGGCGTCGATCGAGCCGTTGGCGCCCCCGTTGGGGTTGACGGTGTCCAGCACGATGCCGCGCACCACGCCGCGGTCGAAGGCGTAGTAGGCGTTGCCGGTGGCCAGGTTCCACGGGCCGAAGCCGTGCCCGCGCGGCGTGGAGCGGGTGTTGAAGTGCTCGCGGATGGTCTCGGTGCGGTTGACGAAACGCCGGTTCGGGTCCGGGGTGACCGTGCGCGCCGGGCCGGCCAGCAGCGTGGCCAGGCCGCGCGGATCCATCGCCTGCAGTTGCAGGGCGAGTTGGACGATGTCGGTGCCGGGCGGCAGGTCGACGATCTTGCGGTTGCCGGTGGCCAGCGGCGCCAGCGCCGGCAGCGGCGGAAGGTTGCCCTGGATCAGGCCGTCGTGGTTGCCGTATGCGGTCAGCCACGGCGTGTTCAGGCCGGCGGCGCGAAACGGCCTGCGGGCCGCGTCGAGCAGTCCGGGCACGGTGGGGTAGCCGAACCTGGCCCGGGGCAGGTCGTCCGGCTGCCCGGCCGGGGTGCCGTCCGGATGCCAGTACCGCGCGTCGTAGGAGACCTGGTCGGCGACGCCCTCGTAGCGGGACAGGTCGCCCGAGTCCGGTCGCACCGGGCGGCCGTCGAGCAGGTCGATGTACCAGCGCAGTTCGTTGTACTGGACGTTGTCCACGTTGTCGCCGGTGGCGATGGTGAACGCCAGCGGCGCGCCGGACGCCGGCCCGCGGCGGACCAGGTTCATCGCCCGCACCATGGCGTCGCTGATCTGCGCGGAGAGGAACTCGTGCGGACGGTAGGACGACTCGAACGGCAGCAGGCTGGCGAACGGCGAGTCGGGATCGTTGTAGCGGTCCAGAAACTCCACCCGGGCCGGGGACTGGGTGTCCATCGCGTGGATGTCGGTAAGCTGCCCGAAGGCCAGGATCGGCCGGCCCCGGCGGTGCCGCTCCGGCCGGCTGGCCAGCAACTCGTCGCGGACCAGGTACGGTTCACCCGGCCCGGCCACGATCGGCCGGTAACCACCCGCGCCCGGCGGCCCGAGCAGCAGCGTCCGGTCCAGCGTGGTGTGCTCCGCGTTGCCGCGCAACGGATCCGCCGCCGCCCCCGCCGCCCCCAACCCACCCGCGGCCGCCACCGCCGCCCCGAACGCCCCGGCCCGCAGCACATCCCGCCGGCTCAGCTCCATCGCCGCCTCCAACCCAAGTTGATCGCCGGGCAATTCAACGCCCGGGACCTGACCCCGTCAACGGCCGGAAGTCGGTCAGCCGACCCGTTCCCAGGTCTCCAGGTCCGCGCCACCCTCGGCTACCCGCTGTGGTAACGCGAGGTTCCCTGCCGCCGACCCACATCGGACAGCACCTGCGGGCACTGCTGCCCGGGCGAGGAGACGTCGGTATGGACATCGCGGAGCGTGCGCAGGCACTCGCGCTGAAGATTCGAAAGCACAAGGGCACCATCGAGACCGAGGAGGCGACCAAGAACGCCTTCGTCATGCCCTTCATCAGCACGGTGCTCGGGTACGACGTCTTCAACCCGACCGAGGTCATCCCCGAGTTCACCGCCGACGTCGGCCTCAAGCGCGGGGAGAAGATCGACTATGCGATTGCCCATGACGGGCAGGTCCAACTGTTGGTAGAAGTCAAGAAGATCAACGATCCGCTCCGGATCGAGCATGCTTCGCAGCTGTTCAGGTACTTCTCCGTGACGAACGCCAGGATCGCGATCCTCACCAACGGCGAGGTCTACCATTTCTCCACCGATCTGGACGTGCCCAACCGGATGGACGCGAAGCCGTTCCTGGTGCTGGACTTCTCGGACATCGACGAGACGTTGTTGCCGGAGCTGGGAAAGCTGACCAGGGAGTCCTTTGATCTCGACTCGGTGATCAGTGCCGCCGGTGAGCTCAAATACATCGGGCAGCTCAAGCGGGTCCTTGCCGCCCAGTTCAAGCAGCCCGAGGACGAGTGGGTTCGGTTCCTGACGACGCGCGTCTACGACGGTTCGTTCACCCAGCGGATCCGCGATCAGTTCCTCCCGCTGGTGCTCAAGGCCGCGGGCCAGTTCCTGAACGAGCAGGTCAACGACCGGCTGAAGAACGCACTCGGTGGACCCGACTCGTTCGTCAGCGTCACCAGTGGTTCGGTGTCTGGACAAGATCTGAATGTGGTTCCGGCCGATGCGGGCGCCGACTCCACCGGAAATGCCGACGATGCCAAGGGCGACGTCGTCACGCTGGAGGAGGAGGTCGAAGGTTTCCGCATCGTGCGGGCGATCGTGTGCAGCGAGGTCGCGGCCGCTCGCGTCGTCGCGCGAGACACCAAGAGCTACTTCGGCATCCTGCTCGACGACAACAACCGCAGGCCGATCGCCCGGCTGTGGTTCAACCGGACGAAGAAGTACCTGGGCCTGTTCGACGAGCAGAAGGCCGAAACCCGTATCCCGATCGCGGGCGTCGAGGACATCTATCAACATGCCGACCAGTTGAGGAGGACCGTGGCCAGGTACCTCGGCAACGCAACCCATGCCGACGCTCCCGTGCAGTCCGACCCGGTGCCGTCGGACCTGGCCGCGGTGGCGACCCACGCGCCCTAGGATCCGTCAGGATTTCTTCCTCAGCCGACCCGTTCCCAGCCGCGGCGGGCTGGGCGGGGTTCGCGGCTGCGGTAGACGATGTAGGGGCGGGTGAGGTAGCCCAGCGGCAGGGAGAAGACGTGCACGAGCCGGGAGAAGGGCCAGAACGCGAACAGCACCCAGGCCGACAGGGCGTGCAGTTGGAAGCCGATCGGGGCTCTGGTCATCAGCTCGGGTTCGGGTTGGAAGGTGAAGATCGAGCGGAACCAGGGGGAGACGGTCTCGCGGTAGTTGTGCGGGTTGTCGGTGAGGTTGCCCAGCACGGTCGTGCCGAGACCGAGCACGATGGTGCCGACCAGCAGCACGTACATGATCTTGTCGTTGCGGGTGGTGGCGGAGAACACCGGGCCGACGGTGCGGCGCCGGTAGATCAGGATCGCGGCGCCGGCCAGCGTGCAGAAGCCGGCGAACACGCCGAGCGTGACGGCCACGGCGTGGTACGCCGTTTCGCTGATGCCGACCGCCTCGGTCCACGACTCGGGGATGAGCAGGCCGCCGACGTGGCCGAGCGCCACCAGCAGGATGCCGAAGTGGAACAGCGGACTGCCCAGCCGCAGCAGGCGGTTCTCGTAGAGCTGGGAGGAGCGGGTGGTCCAGCCGAACTTGTCGTAGCGGTAGCGCCAGATGTGCCCGACGACGAAGATCGCGATGGCGGCGTAGGGGATCGCCACCCACAGCAGGATGTCCAACGCGGTCATGAGAACACTCCATACGGGGCGAGACCCACCTCTTCCTCCGGAGGCCCCTCGGCGGCCAGCCGGGCGACCGCGTCGTGGTCGTGCCGGCCCAGCGACGGCAGGGTGGCCGACACGGACTCCGGCACGGCGGCCCATGGTGAGCCCGCTTCCCGCAGACCGAGCCGCAGCAGTTCCAGCCCGGCCCGGTACTCGATCAGCAACCGCCGGCCGGCCGCCGGGTCGATCGCGGCGAACTCGAGCACCACGGCCAGATGGTCGGGCAGTTCGGCGTCGTCGAGGACGAGGCCGGCGGCGCGGTAGGCGTGTTTGAAGCGCAGCAGGGCCATGCCGCGTTTGCGGGTGTCGCCGTAGGAGAAGTAGGTCAGGTAGGGGCTGAACTGCTTGCGGTGGTCGAAGGTGGCCACGTACTCGGCGGCCAGGTCGGTCGGCGGGGTCGACTCCAGGTGGTCCAGCAGCGCAGGCAGCGGCGCGCCGACCGCGTCCGGCAGGGTCGCGACCGCGGTGCGCAGCAACGGAACCCGGCGCAGCAGTGCCTCATCGGGATAGTCCAGCAGCAGCGACTGGACCTGCCAGGAGGTGGCGGTCATGACGGGTCATCCTCCGGTTGCGGTGGGAAGAGGCCTTCCGGGCTGCCCTTGCCGTCCCAGTTGAGCAGGTTGACCCGGTTGCCCTTGTCCACCGGGGCGGCCATGGTGTCGCTGGTCTGCCGGCTCTGCAGCATGCGGAAGTTCTCCACGGCGATCGGCGAGGAGCCGCCGGAGCTTTCGCCGAACGGGCCGGAGCCGCCCATGCCGGGCCCGCCCTCGTAGTCCAGGCTGCACTCGGTGGCCAGTTCCTCGAGTCCGTGCGCCTGTTCGGCGTGCGCGGGCGGGATGACGTAGCGCTCGTCGTACTTGGCCAGCGCCAGCAACCGGTACATGTCATAGATCTGCTGGCCGGTCATCCCGACCCGCTCCGCGATCTCTTCACGCGGTTCGCGGCCGAGGTTGATGTCCCGCATGTACGCGCGCATCGCGGCGAGCCGGCGCAGCACCGCGTCGACCGGTTCGACGTCGCCCGCGGTGAACAGTTCGGCCAGGTACTCCACCGGGATGCGCAGGGCGTCGATCGCGGCGAAGAGGTTGCCGTGGTCCTCGGCGTCGTGACCGGTGTCGCGCACCACGTCGATCACCGGGGACAGCGGCGGGATGTACCAGACCATCGGCATGGTGCGGTACTCCGGGTGCAGGGGCAGCGCGACCTTGTACTTGTTGATCAGCGCGTGGATCGGGGACCGCTGCGCGGCCTCGACCCAGTCGTGCGGGATACCGGCCCGCTCCGCGGCACGCACGACCTCGGGGTCGTTCGGGTCGAGCAGCACGGACCGCTGCGCCTCGTAGAGGTCGTGCTCGTCCGGCGTGGCCGCGGCCTCGAGGACCGCGTCGGCGTCGTAGAGCACCAGGCCGATGTAGCGCAGCCGGCCCACGCAGGTCTCCGAGCAGACGGTCGGCAGGCCGACCTCGATGCGCGGGAAGCAGAACGTGCACTTCTCGGCCTTGCCGGTGCGGTGGTTGAAGTAGACCTTCTTGTACGGGCAGCCGGACACGCACATTCGCCAGCCCCGGCACCGGTCCTGGTCGACCAGAACGATGCCGTCCTCGGCGCGCTTGTAGATCGCACCGGAGGGGCACGACGCGGCGCACGAGGGGTTGAGGCAGTGCTCGCAGATCCGGGGCAGGTAGAACATGTAGGTCTGCTCGAACTTCTCCTTCACCTCTGCCGAGATCTTCTTGAGCACCGGGTCGTCCTGGGTCAGCTGCGGTGCGCCGCCCA
>NZ_DASTBH010000424.1:0-8527 GCF_035712165.1 Actinophytocola sp.
TCGTCGACGTCGACGACCTGCACGACCTCTACCGGGTCCGCCGCGTGATCGAATGTGCGGCCCTGCGCGAGATCACCGAGGTGCCGCGCGCCGCGCTCGACGGGATGCGGGCCGAGGTCATGGACGCCGAGCGGGCCGCCATGGAGGGCCGGTGGGCCGACGTCGGCACCGCGAACCTCCGCTTCCACCAGCGGATCGTCGCGCTGATCGGCAGCCCGCGCACGGACGAGCTGATGCGTCGGGTCTGGGCCGAACTGCGCCTGGTCTGGCATGTCATCGACGATCCGCGCACCAGCTTCGAGCGCTATATCCCGCTCAACCACGAGCTGTTCAGCTACCTCGTCAGCGGCGACCTGGCCGAGGCCGAGAAGAAGCTGGACGCCTACCTCAGCACGGCCGAGGAACAGTTCGTGGCGGCCTATGCCGAGGCCCAGAAAACTGGTTAGTCGGCCGTGTCAGGATGCGGTCATGCCCGCACAGTTCAAGGACCTCGTGCTCGACGCCACTGATCACCACGCGCTCGCCGACTGGTGGTGCGCGGCCATGTCCTACCGGCGCAAGGACGAGCTGAGCCCACCGGAGGACGGCTGGGTGCGGCCGGTCGAGTGGCCGGTGCCGATCGTCGACCCGGAGGGTGCGGGTCCGCTGATCTGGATCGCTCCGGTCCAGGAGACCAAGACCCTCAAGAACCGCATGCACCTTGACGTGTTCGGCGACCGCGACGAACTGGTCGCCCTCGGGGCCACCGTGGTCCGGCGGCGGGACGACGAGATCGAGTGGGACGTGCTCGCCGACCCGGAAGGCAACGAGTTCTGCGTCTTCGCGCCGCGGTGACCCCGTTCGAGGCGGTTCTGGTCGCCCTGGCCGGGGTGTTCGCCGGCGGGATCAACACGGTGGTCGGCTCCGGAACGTTGGTCACCTTCCCGGTTCTGCTCGCGGTCGGCTACCCGCCGGTGGTCGCCAACGTGTCCAACGGTCTCGGCCTGGTGCCCGGTTCGGTGAGCGGCGCGATCGGCTACCGGCGCGAGTTGACCGGCCAGCGCGGCCGGCTGCTGCGGTTCGGCGCGGCCTCCGCGGTCGGCGGTGTGCTCGGTGCGGTGCTGCTGCTCGTGTTACCGGCCAGCGCGTTCGAGGCGATCGTGCCCGTGCTGATCGCATTGGCGCTGGTTCTGGTGGTGCTGCAACCCCGGCTGGCCCGCTGGCTCGCCGCCCGGCAGCCGGACCGCCACCCGCACGGTGGCCTGCCGCTGCTCGTCGGCATCTTCCTGACCGGCGTCTACGGCGGCTACTTCGGCGCCGCGCAGGGCATCATGCTGCTGGCCCTGATGGGGATCCTGATGGACGAGGCCTTGCAACGGATCAACGCGGTGAAGAACGTGCTGGCCGCGGTGGCGAACCTGACCTCCGGGATCGTGTTCGTGTTCGTCGCCGATGTCGCCTGGCTGGCCGTGCTGCTGCTGGCCGTCGGCTCCGTCATCGGCGGCCAGCTCGGCGCCCGGGTCGGCCGGAAGCTGTCGCCGGTCCTGCTGCGCGGGGTGATCGTGGTGGTCGGGCTCGTCGCGATCGCACAACTGGTGCTGCGCTGAACCTGGCATCCTTGCCCGGGTGACCATCGCGGTGCGCCTTTCGCACGTCGAGTTCGACATCCTCTGGGAACAGCTCGGGATCGGCGAGCGGCCCTACCCGATCACCGTCGGCATGTTCGGCGAGACCATGGACGAGCGGGCCGAGCTGCGCGCCCAGGCGTGGCGGACGCTGGCCGAGCGGGGTCTGCACGACGGCGCCGAGCCGAACCCCCGGCTGCAGGATCTGCTGGTCATGCTGGTGCGCAACCGGTTCACCATCGACGGACAGGTGCTCGCGGGGGAGCACCTGCAGGTCCTGGCCGCCGCCCGGGGCGAGGGCGGGGCGCTCTTCGTGCAGACCGACGCCGAGGTGCGGGTCGAGCCGATCCGCGGCAGCGGCGTGGTCGGCGCGGTCATCGCCCTGGTACCGGACGAGAAACCCGGCCCGGGTGAGCCGGTCACCCTGCCGCGCGCGGTGTTCACCGAGGCCACCCAGGCCTACGCCACCGGCGGCTACCTGGCCTTCGAGACCACCCTGCGCACCGGCGGGATCTCCGGCCGGGACCTGCGCGGGCTGACCACGTTGGTCGAGTCCGCCCGGCACGGCGGTGGCCAGCTCGCCGCGAACAGCCTCGACCGGATGGGCCGCCGCACCAGGACCTCGGTGCTCAACTGGTTCGACACCGATGCCGGCCGCTACCTGGCCTACCCCGAGCGTCGCCGGGACGGCACCGAGTGGCTGACCTTCGCGCCCGGCAACTCCACGCGGCTGGCGCGCCGCCTGACCGAGCTGGTCACCGGGCTGCGGGTGTAGAAACTGAGCATGACCGAAGTGCTGTGGCGGCCGGATCCGGAGCGGGTGAACGGGACCAGGATGGCGGCGTTCCGGGACTGGTTGCGGACCAACCGTGACCTCGACCTCCCGGACTACGCGGCGTTGTGGGAGTGGTCCACGACGGATCTCGAGGGGTTCTGGGGCGCCGTGGCCGAGTTCCTCGAGGTGCGCTTCCACACGGCGCCGACCCGCGTGCTGGCGACCGAAACCATGCCCGGCGCCGCCTGGTTCCCCGGTGCCACGCTCAACTACGCCGAGCACGCGCTGCGACCCGGGCCGGGCAAGGCGGACGACGATCTCGCCCTGATCTTCGAGCGGGAGGACGGCCGGTCCGAGCGCCGCACGTACGGCGAACTGCGCGCGGAGGTGGCCGCGGTCCGGGCCGGGCTGCGGGAGTTGGGGGTGCGACGCGGCGACCGGGTGGTGGCCTTGGCCCCGAACGCGCCGAGCACGCTGGTCGCCTTTCTCGCCGCGGCGAGTCTGGGTGCGGTGTGGTCGTCCTGCTCGCCCGACTTCGGCGCCCGCGCGATCTCCGACCGGTTCACCCAGATCGAGCCGACTGTCCTGGTCGCCGTGGACGGTTATGTCTACAATGGACGACCCTTCGACATTCGGTCCACGGTGGAGCAACTGCGGTCCGCGATCCCCAGCCTGAAGGCCACCGTGCTGATCGACTACCTGTCCGACGGCGCGACCCTGTCCGATGGCCCGCATCCCGTGGTCCGCTGGGCCGATCTGCTGACCGCGCACCCGGACGCCGAGCTGGAGTTCGACGCGGTGCCGTTCGACCATCCGCTCTGGGTGCTGTACTCGTCCGGTACCACCGGGTTGCCCAAGGGAATCGTGCAGGGGCACGGCGGGATCGTGTTGGAGCATCTGAAGAATCTCGCGCTGAGCTGCGACCTCGGCCCGGGCGAGCGGTTCTTCTGGTTCACCACCACCGGCTGGATGATGTGGAACTTCCTGAGCTCCGGACTGCTGGTCGGGTGCACGATCGTGCTCTTCGACGGTAGCCCGGCCCACCCCGACCTGGACGTCCTGTGGCGGCTGGCGCAGAACCACCGGGTGACCTACTTCGGGACCTCCGCGCCGTACATCCAGTCCTGCCTCAAGCAGCACCTGCGGCCGGCGCAACAGTTCGACCTGTCCGCCCTGCGCGCCCTCGGGTCGACCGGTGCTCCGCTGAGCCCGGAGGGTTTCCGGTGGATCGCCGATGAGGTCGGCTCGGAGGTGCAGATCTGCTCGGTGTCCGGCGGCACCGACCTGTGCACCGCGTTCGTCGGGTCGTCCCCGGACGTTCCGGTGTGGCTCGGCGAACTGTCCTGCCGGTCGCTCGGCGCGGCGGTGCAGGCGTTCGACGAGGACGGCCGTCCGGTGACCGGCGAGGTCGGCGAGTTGGTGATCACCCGGCCGATGCCGTCCATGCCGGTGTTCTTCTGGAACGACCCGGATGGCAGCCGGCTGCGCGAGGCGTACTTCGAGACCTATCCCGGCGTGTGGCGGCACGGCGACTGGATCCTGATCACCGAGCGCGGTTCGTCGGTGATCTACGGGCGCAGTGACTCGACGCTCAACCGCGGCGGGGTACGCATGGGGACCAGCGAGTTCTACCGGGTGGTCGAGGGGTTCGACGAGGTGCTCGACTCACTGGTGATCGACACCTCGGGTGCCACGACGCCCGACGGCGAGTTGCTCTGCTTCCTCGTGCTCGCCCCGGAAACCGACCTGTCCACTGTGGAGTCGAAGCTGCGCGGTGAGCTGCGCGGCGCGCTCTCGCCACGGCACGTGCCCAACCGGTTCATCGTGGTCGACGAGATTCCCCGCACCCTCAACGGAAAGAAGTGCGAGGTGCCGGTGAAGAAGATCCTCGCCGGCATGCCGCCGGAGCGGGCGGTCAGTCGCGACGCGCTGGCCAATCCCGAGGCGCTGCGCCCGTTCCTGGACCTGGTGGCACCGAAGCGCCCCGGCTGAGGCGCGAGGCCGGCCAGCCGGGGCGGGATCGGTTCGCTCAGGCCACGGCCGCGGCGTTGTCAGCGACCGACTGGATGTGCTGCACCTCCGCGTACAGGTTGTTGAGCACCGACTCGTCGATCGCGGCGAGGCCGGCGTTGCGGCGGCACTCGTCCAGTTTGCTGACCGCGTTGTAGTAGGCCCAGCCGGCGGCGGCGCAGGCGATCGCACCCACACCGGTCTCTACCGTCGCGCAGGCGGCCACGAAGCCGACCAGGGCGGCGCCGACCTCGTTCCACTCGCTATCACAAGCCATCGAAGTTTCTCCTTGCTATGGGTCGGTTGTACGTGTTCGTCACGCCTGGGCGTCTTGGGACATGTCGATGCCGAGTTGCTGTTGCAGCGCGGAGTCGTCCCCCTGCACCTGCCAGTGCGCGCTGAGGGTGGGCAGTTGGTTCCAGTCGATCTGCACCGACTGGTCCTGGCCCTGATCCTGTGACAGGTCAATGCCGAGGTGCTGCGCCAGGTAGTCGTCGTTGCCGCTCGCCTCCCAGTGGGCGCTCAGAGTCGGCAGTTGCGACCAGTCGATCTGGACCTGCTGGTCCGCCGATTCGGCCATTTGGGTTTCTCCTTGGGTCGGAGCCTCCGGCTGGGTCCGCCTGGAGACCCAGTGATCGCAAAGTTAGGTACGCCAACAAAGAGAGACCATCGCCGATCGGTCTCTCGCATGGGGCGAAGCTCGCAGCCCTTTCGGGCAGTCGAACGCGACATTTCTTTCCGGCGGCTCTCCCACGCGCCACCATGGACCTCGTGGCTGGATTCACGGGTGGTGCGGCGTTTCTTCTCGCAGGGCTGCTGCTGTTCGCCGGCACGCTGAAACTGGTGCGACCCAGGGCGTTCGGGCACGCGGTGTACCGGCTGCTGCCCCGGCACCAGTCGTGGCGGGAGCCGGTCGCGCGGGCCGCGGCGCCCGTGGTCGGCGGGGTCGAGGTGCTGGTCGGCGCCGGACTGCTGGCCACCGCCGGCCATCCGTCCGCCGTGCTCACTGGCTGCGCCGCCGCGCTCTACCTCGGGTTCGTCGCCGTGGTCGCGTTCGCCATCCATACCGGCACCTCGTGCGGCTGCTTCGCCTCGTTCTCCGACCGGACCGCCGGCGGCGCCGAACTGGGCCGGTCGATCGTGCTCGCCGTGCTCGCCACGGCGCTGTTCGTCCGGGTGCTGGTCGCGCCCGAGGTGCCGTGGTGGCAGGGTTCCGCCGTGGTCTGGCTGCTCGGGCTGGCCGTCGCCGTCGTGGCCGTCACCGCGGTCAGCGGACGGGTCCTACCCTCCGGGTGGCTGCTGGTCGGCCGGATCGACTCCCGGCTTTCCGGCGTGGACCTGCCCAGCGAACCGACGATCGACGCCCGCGAACGCGCCGCCCTGATCACCGCCGTGCGGTCCGCGCCGTCGGTGCGCGCCTTCGAAGAATGGCTGGGACCGCGCATCGCCGAACTGGACTGGCGACGCAGCCAGGTGCGCACATCCGCGGCCACGCCGCCTGGCGGTCCCCGGGTGCCATGCATGATCATTACCCCGCGTGTCAGGCATCCGCTGACCGTGACCGTGTCGGTTCCCCGCGCCAACGCCAACCACGCGGTCGTCGTCGCGGTGGTCGACGGCCGGCCCGTCTCCGCCATCGGCGGCCGCGTGATGGACGGGTCCAAACCTGTTGAGCTGAGCCGCGGTTAGCGTCCGATCGCGTAGCCCTGCATGCCGCGCGGGTTCGCCGCCGCCCGCAGGATCCCGGTCTCCGAGTCGCGCGCCACCGCCGACAACCGGCCCAGTGACCAGGGGTCGGACCTGGTGACCCGGTGCCCGCGGGCGGCCAGACCGGCCAGCGCCGGCTCGCCCAACCGCGACTCGACCACCAGGCCGCCCGGCTGCGTCTGCCGGGGGTAGAACGACGACGGGAAGGCCGTTGTGTGCCAGGCGGGTGCGTCGATCGCGGCCTGCAGATCCAGGCCGAACACCGCGTGGTTGAGGAAGAATCCCAGCTGCCACTGGTCCTGCTGGTCACCTCCCGGGGTGCCGAACGCGAGCATCCGGCCGTCCCGGCGGGCGAAGGACGGCGACAGCGTGCTGCGCGGCCGCCGGCCCGGAACGAGGGACGCCGGCAACCCCGGCTCCAGCCAGAACATCTGCGCCCGGGTGCCGAGGCAGAAACCGAGCTCGGGGATCGTCGGGGAGCTCTGCAGCCAGCCACCGGACGGGCTGGCCGAGATCATGTTCCCCCACCGGTCGGCCACGTCGACATGGCAGGTGTCGCCGCGGGTTGTGCCGTACCGGGAGATCGTCGGCTCGCCCAGCCCGCCCATCTGGACCAGTGGAACCGGATCCGGGCGGTCCTCGGTGAGATGCCGCGGTAACCGGGCAACGCGGTTCCCCGGCGCGCCAGGGCGCAGTTCGAGGCTGGCGGTCTCGCCGGCAAGCGCGGCGCGGTCGCGGGCGTACTCCGGCGCGAGGAGGGCTTCGATCGGGACGTCCGGTGTGTCGCCGTACCAGGCCTCACGGTCCGCGAAGGCCAGTTTGGCCACCTCGGTGACCCGGTGCACCAGATCCGCGCTGCCCGGCTCGGGTACCTCGCCGAGGGCGTCGAGCATCGCCAGTTGCTGCAACAGGGTCGGGCCCTGAGACCACGGGCCGACCTTGTAGACGGTCCAGCCGTGGCTGGTGTGCCGCACCGGCGGCTCGTAACCGGGTCGCCAGGTGGCGCAGTCCTGGCCGGTGAGCAGGCCCGCGTGGTGCTCGCCGGAGTCGTCCAGGACGGGCGTGCGGCAGAACTTGTCGATCGCCTCGGCCACGAATCCCTGGTACCACGCGGTGATCGCCGCCTCGAGCTGTGCCTCGCGGCCGGCGCCCGCGGCTTCGGCTTCGGCCAACAGGCGCCGGTAGGCACCGGCCAGCGCGGGGTTGCGCAGCAGGCCGCCGGGTTCGGGCATCGGCAGCCACACCTCGGCCGAGGTGCGCCATTCCGCCCGGAACAGGCTTTCGACCGCGCCGATGGTCTCCAGCACGCGGGGCACGGGGACGTGGCCGGACTCGGCGTAGCCGATCGCGTAGCCGAGGATGTCGCGCAGGGGCAGGCTGCCGTGGTCGCGGAGCAGGGTCAGCCACGCTCCGACCGCCCCCGGCACAGTCGCCGCGAGGAGACCGGTGCCGGGCACCAGGTCCAGCCCGGCCAACTGTTCGATGCTCGCGGCTGCCGGCGCCACGCCCTGCCCGCACAGGACGGTCGGCTCGGCGTCCCCGGGTGTCGTGAAGATCACCGGCACCTCGCCGCCCGGGCCGCACATGTGCGGCTCGACCACGTGCAGCATGAACCCGACCGCGGCGGCCGCGTCGAACGCGTTGCCCCCGCGCTCCAGCACGGCCATCCCGGCGGCCGAGGCCAGCCAGTGGGTCGAGGCCACCATGCCGAATGTTCCCGACAGCTCCGGCCGAGTGGTGAACATTCGTCAACGCTAGCCTGCCAAGGTGGCTCGCGGTCCGCTCTGGACATGCCCGGCGTGCGGCCGAACGTTCGCCAACCCGCGCCAGCCCCACACCTGCGCGCCCCTCGGCGACCTCGCGCGCCACTTCGTCGGTAAGGATCCCCAGGTCCGCGCCACCTTCGACCGGATACTGTCGCTGGTGGAGACCCTCGGCCCGGTCGACGTCCTGCCGGAGAAGACCCGCATCGCCCTGCACGTCCGGATGAGCTTCGCCGCGTTCATGCCCCGCCGCCACTGGCTCGACGGCCACCTGGTCCTGGCCCGGCAGGCAACCCACCCGACGTTCCGCAAGATCGAGACCTATTCCCCGCGCAACGTTCTGCACACCCTCCGCCTCACCCACCCGGAGGAAGTCGACCAGCCCCTGTTCGCCCTGCTCAGCGAGGCGTACCGGGTGGGCGAGCAACATCACCTGAACGGGTAGAGGGGATGCGCTTTGCTCGGTCCAGGGGCGACCTTGTAGGCTGTCCGCCGAGCGACCTTGGGGCCCGGGAGGCTTCGCCTAGTCTGGTCTATGGCGCCGCACTGCTAATGCGGTTGGGGTTAACCGCCCCTCCCGGGTTCGAATCCCGGAGTCTCCGCGTCCTCGGCCGGTATGTACACTGGTCGGGCACCTGCGCCCGTAGCTCAACGGATAGAGCATCTGA
>NZ_DASTBH010000425.1:0-15134 GCF_035712165.1 Actinophytocola sp.
CTCGCGGGAACGCCGGCTGGCCGCCAAACACCGCCGCGCCACCACCAAACGCAACCGTCGCGCCGGCCCGGAGGACTGAGCAACACCTGCCCGCCGGGGATACCGGCGGGCAGGCCTTTTCGCGTGTTGATCTGCGCCATTCCTGCGATGATCAGAAATGGCTATCGACGCCATTTTTGTGGCGCCGAGCTACTTGCAACTACCGCAGCAGCCGCAGCCGGGACCGGAACAGGACGAGCAGCAACCGCATGAATTCATGGGGACACTCCGGGGAATCTCGGCGGGGAACTGGCGCTTCGAGGGTATGGCTGAATATGGATTCGGGCCAATAGCCCGAGTGGGGGTGAATGGCATTCTCAGCGCGGCGGGGCGGTGGTGGAGCGGACGATCAGCGAGGGGCGGAGCAGGTGCCGGACGGGGTGCTCGCGTTCGCCGCGGACGCGTTGCAGGAGTGCCTCGGCGGCCAGTCGGCCCATCTCGGTGCGGGGCTGGTCGACGGTGGTGAGCGAGACGTGCCGCAGCGCCGCGAGGTTGGTGTTGTCGTAGCCGACCACCGACACGTCGGCCGGCACCCGCAGGCCGGCCTCCTCCAGCGCGGAGATGGCGCCGATGGCGTTGAAGTCGTTGGCGGCGACGATCGCGGTCGGGATGTGGTCGTCCAGGATCTCCCGGATCGCCTTGGCGCCCGCGGTGTCGGTGTACTCGCTGCGGATCACCCGCGGGTTCAGGCCGTGCCGGCGCATGGCGGCCAGGTAGCCGGTCCGGCGCGGCGCGGCCTGGGAGCCGCCGCCACCGTCGATGTGCACGATGTCGGTGTGGCCGAGGGAAACCAGATGATCGACCGCGAGACCGGAGCCGATCTGGCCGTCGTCGTTCACAGTGTCCACAGTGGACAGCCGGCAGGATCGGGACACCAGCACCAGCGGCGCCTGGGCGCCGGCCACCGCGATCGCGGTGGCGGGCACCACCGGACCGAGCAGGGCGATGCCGGCCGGGCGGAACGACAGCAGGCTGGCCAGCGCCTGGCGTTCCCGGCCGGCCCGGCGCCCACCGGTGTTGATCACTAGCTCGAAGCCCTGGTCCCGGGCGCAGGCGTCCAGCCCGTCGACGATCTCGGCCCAGAACGCGTTGTGCAGATCGGAAACCATCACGCCGAGGAAGTGCGAGGTGCGGCTGGCCAGCGACCTGGCCATGGCGTGCGGCGAGTAGCCCAACTCGTCGGCGGCGCGCAGCACGGCCGCCCGGCGATGCTCGCTCACCTTCGGTGAACCGCGCATCACCAGCGACACCAGGGCGCGGGAAACCCCGGCACGGGCCGCGACATCCTCCATGGTGGGCTGGTCCATCGCACCTCGCCAGGGCCTTGACAGCGATATCGCCGACGATCAGGATTGGAGCGCTCCAACAAAGTAGAGCGCTCTAACCCCGGGCAAGTCAAGAAGGACGTGCAACATGCGGATCGGGATCGCCGGGGTGGGACGGATCGGCACCATGCACGCCGCCAACCTGGTCACCCTGCCCGCCGTGGACGAGGTCCTGCTGTTCGACCCGGTGCCCGGCCGCGCCGAGAGCGCCGCGGCCGCGCTCGGCTCCCGCGCCACCCCGGTCGCCGACCTCGATGACCTGATCGAGGCCAGCGACGGCGTCCTGGTGGCCACCCCGACCAACACCCACGCCGGCCTGGTCCGGCGCTGCCTGGCGGCCCGGGTGCCGGCGCTGTGCGAGAAACCGGTCGCCGACGATCTTTCCGCGCTGGCCGGGCTGGTGGCCGAGGTGGAGGCCTCCGGCGTGCCGGTGCTGGTCGGGTTCCAGCGCCGGTTCGACCCCGCCGTCGCCGAGCTGCGCCGCCGCATCCAGGCCGGCGAACTGGGCACGATCTACCAGGTGCGGGCGGTCGGCAACGACGCCACCCCGCCGGACCTCGGCTACCTGCCGGCCTCCGGCGGGATCTTCCGCGACCTGCTCATCCACGACCTGGACGCGGTGCCGTGGCTGGTCGGCGAGCCGGTGGTCGAGGTCTACGCGTCCGGCTCGGTGTTGGTGGACAAGGCTTTCGCCGACGCCGACGACGTGGACAACGCGGTCGTGGTGCTGCGGTTCGCCGGCGGTGCGCACGCCGTGCTGGTCGCCGGACGGCACGACCCGCTCGGCTACGACCACCGCCTGGAGGTGCTGGGCAGCCGGGACTCGCTGGCCGTCGGGCTGGACGCGCGCACCCCGCTGACCTCGCTGGAGCCCGGCGGGCCGGCGGCCGGGAAGGACGCCTACCCGGGCTTCGGCGAGCGGTTCCGCCGCGCCTACCAGGGTGAGATGGCGACGTTCGTCGAAGTGGTCGCCGGCCGGGCGGACAACCCGTCGCCGGTCCGGGACAGCGTGGTCAGCCTGCGGCTGGCCGAGGCCTGCGAGCGGTCCCGGCGCTCGGGTGTGCCGGTCCGGCTGGATCAGTCGATGGGAGTGGCGGTATGAGCGTGAAGGTCGCGGGGGCGCCGATCTCCTGGGGCGTCTGCGAGGTGCCCGGCTGGGGCCGGATCCTCGACGTGGACACGGTGCTCGGCGAGATGGCCGCGCTCGGCCTGACCGCGACCGAGCTCGGCCCGCCCGGCTACCTGCCCGAGGAGCCCGCAGCCTGCCGGGCGCTGTTGGACCGGCACGGCCTGCGGCTGGTTGGCGGGTTCCTCGCCGTCGTGCTGCACGACCGCGACCAGCAGTGGTCCACAATGGACGATGCGGCCGAGGTGGTCGACCTGCTGGCCGGGCTCGGCGCCGAGGTGCTGGTGCTGGCCGCCGCCACCGGGCTGCACGGCTACGACACCCGGCCGCAGTTGTCCGCCCAGCAGTGGGCGACGCTGCTCGGCACCGCCGCCAGGATTCGGGACCTGGCCGCCGGCAAGGGGTTGCGCACCGTCCTGCACCCGCACGTCGGCACGCACGTGGAGACCGGACCGGAGGTGGAGCGGTTCCTCGCCGACTCCGACCTGCCGCTCTGCCTGGACACCGGGCACCTGCTGGTCGGCGGCACCGACCCGGTGGACCTGGCCCGCCGGCACCCGGCCCGGATCGGCCACGTGCACCTCAAGGATGTCCGCGCCGCCATCGCCGACGTGGTGCGCGGCGGCCAGATCAGCTACACGCACGGCGTCGGCAGCGGCATGTACGTGCCGCTGGGGGACGGGGACGTCAACGTGGCCGCGCTGCTCCGCCTGCTGGCCGAGGCGGGCTACGACGGCTGGTACGTCCTCGAGCAGGACGCCATGCTGCCCAGGGATTCCACCGCCGGGGACGACCGTCCGCGGCGCGACACGGCGCGCAGTCTCGCGCACCTCAACACCTTTGTGAGTTCGATCCACGCCCGCTAGGAGAGACAACGATGTCCCACACCCTGTCGTTCGCGCGGACCCGGCGTCGCGGGTTCCTGCTCGGCGTCGCCTCGGCTGCCGCGGTCCTGCTCGCCGCGTGCAGCGGGCCGTCCGGCGAGCAGCCGCAGGCCAACCAGCAGAGCGGCGGCGCGCCCGCGCCGGCCGCCGGTGACCTGAAGATCGCCGTGATCACCCATGGCGGCTCCGGCGACGCGTTCTGGAGCGTGGTGAAGAACGGCGCCGAGGCGGCCGGCAAGGACCTCGGCGTGACCGTCAACTACAGCTCCGACGGGGATCCCGGCGCCCAGGCCAAACTGATCGACAACGCGGTCGCGCAGAAGGTCGGCGGCCTGGTGGTCTCGATGGCCAACCCGGACGCGTTACAGACCGCCATCCAGAACGCGGTCAAGGCCGGCATCCCGGTGATCACGATCAACTCGGGCAGCGCCAAGAGCAAGCAGTTCGGCGCCATGTCGCACGTCGGCCAGGAGGAGTCGATCGCGGGCGAGCAGGCCGGCGCGAAGCTCAAGGAGGCCGGCAAGACCAAGCTGCTGTGCGTGATCCACGAGGCGGGCAACATCGGGCTGACCGAGCGCTGCGACGGGGCCAAGCGCGGCTTCGGCGCGGTGCAGACCCTGCAGGTGGACCTGAACAACCCGGCCGACGTCGAGTCCCGGATCAAGGGCGCGCTGCAGGCCGACGCCTCGATCGACGCGGTGCTCTCGCTCAACCCGCAGGTCGGCGTGCTGGCCGTGAACGCGGCCAAGGGCGCGGGCGGCAAGGCGCAGATCGCCACCTTCGACCTCAACGGCGACGTGGCCGCGGCGATCAAGGCCGGCGACATCTTGTTCGCCGTCGACCAGCAGCAGTACGAGCAGGGTTACCTGCCGGTCGTGATGATCAAGCTCTTCGTGGACAACGCCAACACCGTCGGCGGCGGCAGCCCGGTGCTGACCGGCCCGGGGTTCGTCGACAAGTCCAATGTGGACAAGGTGGCCGAGTACGCGCAGCGCGGAACCCGCTAGATGACCACCACCGAGACCGTGGCCCGGCCGGACGAACGGCTCGCCAGCACCCGGATCCTGGACCGTCTGGTGGTCCGGCCGGAGGTGGGCGCGCTGCTCGGGGCGGTGCTGGTGTTCGTGTTCTTCTCGGTGGTGACCGAGCAGTTCCTGAGCGTCGGAGGCGTCGCCACCTGGCTGGACGACGCCTCCACGCTCGGCATCATGGCCGTCGCGGTGGCGCTGCTCATGATCGGCGGCGAGTTCGACCTCTCGGCCGGGGTGATGACCGCGTCCACCGCGCTGGTCACCGCGCTGCTCGCCACCCAGGCCGGCTGGAACGTGTGGCTGGCGCTGCTGGTGTCGCTGGTGTTCGCGCTGGCCGTCGGCGCGTTCAACGGCTGGATGGTGCTGCGCACCGGACTGCCCAGCTTCATCGTCACGCTGGGCACCTTCCTTGCCCTGCAAGGGCTCAACCTCGGCGTCACCCGGCTGGTCACCGGCAGCGTGCAGGTCAGCGGGATGCGCCGGACCGACGGCTACGAGTCCGCCGGCAGCGTGTTCGCCTCCACGATCGACATCGGCGGCACCGCGTTCCCGGTGTCGATCCTGTGGTGGGTCGCGGTCACCGCGGCCGCGGCCTGGCTGCTGACCAGAACCCGGTTCGGCAACTGGATCTTCGCGGTGGGCGGGTCCGCGCCGAGTGCCCGCGCCGTCGGGGTTCCGTTGGGGCGCACCAAGATCCTGTTGTTCATGGGCACGGCGGTGGCGGCCTGGCTGGTCGGCTCGATCAACATCCTGCGGTTCGCCAGCGTGCAGGCCAACCAGGGCATCGGCCTGGAGTTCCAGTACATCATCGCCGCGGTGATCGGCGGCTGCCTGCTCACCGGCGGCTTCGGCTCGGCGGTGGGCGCCGCGATCGGCGCGCTGATCTTCGGCATGGCCCGGCAGGGGATCGTCTACGCGCAGTGGGACAGCGACTGGTTCATGCTGTTCCTCGGGGTGATGCTGCTGTCCGCGGTGCTGGTCAACAACGCGTTTCGGCGCAGGGCGGAGCGGGTCCGGTGACCGCGCTGATGGAGGTCCGGGACGTCGGCAAGTCCTACGGCAGCGTGATCGCGTTGCGCGAGGTGTCCGCCGTGGTCGACGCGGGCGAGGTCATCTGCGTGCTGGGCGACAACGGCGCCGGGAAGTCCACCCTGATCAAGATCCTGGCCGGGGTGCACCAGCACGACACCGGCGAGTTTCTGGTCGAGGGCACGCCGGTGCGGTTCGACTCGCCGCGCGACGCGCTCGCCGCCGGCATCGCCACCGTGTACCAGGACCTCGCGGTGGTTCCGCTGATGAGCGTGTGGCGCAACTTCTTCCTGGGCTCGGAGCCCACGGTCGGGTTCGGGCCGCTGCGGATGCTGGACCGGCGCACCGGCCGGCAGGTGACCAAGCGGGCGCTCGCCGAGATGGGGATCGACCTGCGGGACGTGGAACAGCCGGTGGGCACGCTGTCCGGCGGTGAGCGGCAGTGCGTGGCCATCGCCCGGGCCGTGCACTTCGGGGCGAAGGTGCTGATCCTGGACGAGCCGACCGCGGCGCTGGGCGTCAAGCAGGCCGGGGTGGTGCTGCGTTACGTGGCCCAGGCCCGGGACCGTGGGCTCGGCGTCGTGCTGATCACGCACAACCCGCATCACGCCTACCCGGTCGGCGACCGGTTCCTGCTGCTCAACCGGGGCCGCAGCCTCGGCTGCCACGACAAGGCCGACATCACGCTGGCCGAGTTGACCCGGCAGATGGCCGGCGGCGCCGAGTTGGAGGCGTTGGAACACGAGCTGCGGGCAGGTCAATGAGCCTTGACCTGCTGACCGTCGGCCGGGTCGGGGTGGACCTCTATCCCGAACAGACCGGCGTGCCGCTTGAGCGGGTCCGCACGTTCGCCAAGTCGCTGGGCGGGACGGCGACCAATGTGGCGGTCGCCGCCGCCCGGCTGGGCCGGCGCGCCGCCGTGCTGACCAAGGTGGGCGCGGACCCGTTCGGCGGCTATGTCCGGGACGCGCTGCGCGGCTTCGGGGTGTCGGCGGAGTTCGTCGGCACCGCGCCGGACCTGCGCACCCCGGTGGTGTTCTGCGCGCTGGATCCGCCGGAGGACCCGCCGCTGCTGTTCTACCGGCTGCCGGTGGCGCCGGACCTGACGCTCGCCCCGGCCGACGTGCCGTGGCCCGTGGTGGCCGAGGTGCCGGTGCTGTGGGTGACCGGGACCGGGGTGTCCACCGAGCCGGCCCGCGCCACCCAGCGGGAGATCCTGGTGGCTCGCGGGCGGCGCACGCACACCGTGCTGGACCTGGACTACCGCCCGATGTTCTGGTCCGGTGTGGACACCGCGCGGCGGGAGATCGGCTGGATGCTGGACCATGTCACGGTGGCGGTCGGCAACCGGGCCGAGGTCGAGGTGGCGGTGGGCACGGCGGATCCGGCCGCCGCGGCCGAGGCGATGCTGGCCAGGGGCGTGTCGCTCGCGGTGGTGAAGCAGGGCGCGGACGGCGTGCTGGTCGCCACCCCGGAGGGCAGTTGGACGATCCCGCCCGCGCCGGTCGAGGTGGTGTGCGGTCTGGGCGCCGGGGACGCGTTCGGCGGCGCCCTGGTGCACGGCCTGCTGTCCGGCTGGGAACCGGCGCGGATCGCCCGCTACGCGGCCGCCGCCGGGGCGATCGTGGCCGGCCGGCTGGCCTGTGCCGACGCCATGCCCGGACCCGAGGAGATCGAGGAGCTGCTGGTGTGATCACCGACGCGGACTGGGCCGAACTGCTGTACACCCGGGCGACCGACCCGGACGCGGTGCGCCGGGCCTATGCCAACCGGGTCCGTCGGGAGCGGCTGCTGGACCGGCGCGGCACGCTGTTCCTGGTGGCCGCGGACCACCCGGCCCGGGGTGCGCTGGGCATCGGCGACCGGCCGACGGCCATGGCCAACCGGCGCGAACTGCTGGGCCGGCTGCTGGTGGCGCTGGCCGATCCGGACGTCGACGGGGTGCTCGCCACCCCGGACGTGATCGAGGAACTGCTGCTGGTCAACGGGTTGCACAACAAGGTGGTGATCGGCTCGATGAACCGGGGCGGGCTGGCCGGCGCCGAGTGGGAGATCGACGACCGGTTCACCGCCTTCGACGTCGAGTCCATTGTGGACGGCGGGCTGGACGGCGGGAAGATGTTGCTGCGCCTGGTGGACTCCGACGCCGGCACGGTGCCCACGCTGGAGTCGTGCGCCCGGGCGGTGTCCGCGCTGGCCCGGCGCGGGCTGATGGCGATGGTCGAGCCGCTGCCCTACCGGCGCGACCCGGCGGGGCAACTGGTGCCGGACCCCGACCCGGTCGCGCTGGCCCGGGCGGTGACCGTGGCCTCCGGGCTGGGCGCGACCTCCGCGCACACCTGGCTCAAGCTGCCGGCCCCGGCCGATCCCTCGGTCCTGGACGCCACCACGCTGCCGGTGCTGGTGCTCGGCGGCCCGCCGTCCGGAAAGGTCGCCGACGACATGGCCGCCTGGGCCGGCGCGCTGGCCCACCCGGTGGTCCGCGGCCTGGTGGTCGGCCGGACCCTGTTGTATCCCTCCCATGGGGACGTCGCCGCGGCGGTGGAGGCGGCCGGCCGGGTGCTCTGGACCACGGCGAGCGGACCCCCGTCATGAGCCTCCTGCACCGGCCCCGCGGCACCCTGGCCGACGGCGCCGACCCGGTCCGGCTCGGCCCGGACGACGCCGGCTGGAACCACACCGGCCTGCGCGTGCTGGCGCTGGCCCCGGGCGAGCGCCGTGCGCTGGCCACCGGCGAGTTCGAGGCGTTCGTGCTGCCGCTGTCCGGCGCGGTGACCGTCGAGGTGGACGGGACGCGGTTCGCGCTCGACGGGCGCGCGTCGGTGTTCAGCCGGGTCACCGACTTCGCCTACGTGCCACGGGATGCCGACGTCGAGCTGTCCAGTGTGGACGGATGTGAGCTGGCCCTGCCGATGGCCCGGTGCACCCGCCGGCTCGCCCCGCGCTACGGACCGGCCGAGCAGGTTCCGGTCGAGGTGCGCGGCGCCGGCAACGCCACCCGGCAGGTCACCAACTTCGGGGTGCCCGGCGTGTGGGAGCACGCCGACCGGCTCAGCGCCTGCGAGCTGATCACCCCGGACGGCAACTGGTCGTCCTACCCGCCGCACAAACACGACGAGACCTGCCCGGTGGTCAACGAGGAGATCTACTACTTCCGGATCGGCGGCGAGAACGGGTTCGGTTTCCACCGCACCTACACCGATGACGGCGACATCGACGAGAACGTCGTGGTGCGCGACGGCGACGTGTTCCTGATCCCGCGCGGCTACCACGGGCCGTGCGTGGCGGCGCCCGGCTACCCGATGTACTACCTCAACGTGCTGGCCGGGCCGGGCGAGACCCGGTCGATGGCGTTCTGCGACGACCCGGCCCACACCTGGGTGCGGGACTCCTGGGCCGGCCAGGCGCCCGACCCGCGCTGCCCGGTGACCACTCAAGAAGGAATCCGAGAAGTCCGGCGGTCGACCAGCGGTCGCTCCCCGGTCCAACCGGGACACCGCGGCGGAGGAGGCGGGTGATGACACTGAGGCTCACCACCTCGCAGGCTCTGGTGCGCTGGCTGGTGGCCCAGCGCGGCGAACTGCTGGACGGCGCCGAGGTGCCGCTGTTCCCGGCCGTGTTCGCGATCTTCGGGCACGGCAACGTGCTGGGCCTGGGCACCGCGCTCGAGGAGCACCGGGACGCGCTGCCGGTCTGGCGCGGGCACAGCGAGCAGGGCATGGCGCTGGCGGCGGTCGGGCTGGCCAAGGCGACCGCACGCCGGCAGGTGGGCGTGGCCACCTCCTCGATCGGGCCGGGCGCGCTGAACATGGTCACCGCGGCCGGGGTGGCGCACGCGAACCGGCTGCCGCTGCTGCTCCTGCCCGGCGACACGTTCGTCAGCCGGGCGCCGGACCCGGTGCTGCAACAGGTCGAGCACTTCGACGACCCGACCCGGACGGTCAACGACGCGTTCCGCGCGGTCAGCCGGTACTTCGACCGGATCACCCGGCCCGAGCAACTGCTCGCCACCCTTCCGCAGGTGGCCCGGGTGCTCACCGACCCGGCCGACTGCGGCCCGGTCACCCTCGCGCTTCCCCAGGACGTGCAGGCCGAGGCGTTCGACTTCCCGGCCGCGCTGTTCGAGCCGGTCGTGCACCGGGTGCCCCGGCTCCGGCCGGACGAGCGCGAACTGGCCGAGGCGGCCGCGGCGATCCGGGTCGCCCGCCGCCCGCTGCTGGTGCTCGGCGGCGGCGTGCGCTACTCGGGCGCGGCCCGGGCGGCGGTCGATCTCGCCGAGCGGCACGGGCTGCCGGTGACCGAGACCACGGCCGGCCGCACCCTGGTGCCGCACGACCACCCGCTGCACGCCGGCCCGCTCGGCATCACCGGCTCGGCGTCGGCGAACGCGCTGGCCGCCGCGGCCGACCTGGTGCTTGCGGTGGGCACCCGGCTGCAGGACTTCACCACGGCCTCCTGGTCGCTGTTCGATCCCGGCCTGCGGCTGGTGACGGTGAACGCGGCCCGGTTCGACGCGGTCAAGCACGGCGCGCTGGCCGTGACCGGCGACGCCCGCGCGGGCCTCGCGGGGCTCGCCGGGCTGCTCGGTGACTGGGTGATCGAACCGGACTGGACCGCGCGGGCGGCCACCGAGCGGGCCGGCTGGGACGCCTACATCGACGGCCTGCGCGCGCCGGATCCGGGCCTGCCGACCTACGCCCAGGTGGTGGGCGCGGTGAACGAGGCGAGCGGGCCGGACGACTACGTGCTGACCGCGGCCGGCGGCCTGCCCGGCGAGCTGATCGGCGGCTGGCGCGGCACCGGCCGGGTCGGCGAGCCGACCATGGACGTCGAGTACGGGTTCTCCTGCATGGGCTACGAGGTGGCCGGCGCCTGGGGCGCGGCGCTCACCCGCGCGGCCACCCATCCGGGTGGCGTAGTGACCACGCTGCTGGGTGACGGCTCCTACCTGATGCTCAACGCCGAACTGTTCTCCGCCGCCTTCGCCGGGCACGGCTTCGTGGCCGTGGTCTGCGACAACGACGGGTACGCGGTGATCGACCGGCTCCAGCGCGGACAGGGCGGCGCCGCGTTCAACAACATGTACCCGGACTGCCGCACGGCCCACGCGCAGCCGCCCAGAGTGGACTTCGCCGCACACGCCACCGCGCTGGGCTGCACGGTGCTCCCCGCCGACGGGCTCGCGGACCTGCGCGAGTGCTACGCCGAGGCACGCGAGCACGCCCGCACCGGCCGTCCGGCCGTGGTCGTGGTGCGCACCCGGCCCGCCGCCTGGACCGACGCCGGCGCCTGGTGGGAGGTCGGTGTGCCCCAGACCGCCGAGCGCTCAGCCGTCACAGACGCCAGAGCCGCACTTGACCAGGCAAAAGCTGGGCAAGTGCGGTTCTTGGCGCACTAGATGTGATTCAGGACGAATCAACGACGGTAGGCGTCGTAGTCGTCCTCGTCGTGTTGATCTTCCCGGTCGTCGTCCGACGGCGCACCAGACAGCTCCCGCTGCAGCGCGTCGAAGTCCGTGTGGGGAGTGCTGTATTTGAGCTCTCGGGCTACCTTCGTCTGCTTAGCCTTCGCCCGGCCGCGCCCCATGGCTCGACCCCCTCGCACAGTGACGGGGCGGCCGGGGGAATCGGCGGCCCCGTTTATCTCGACAATTGGTTCCTGTAGCTACCGTACCGTGCCGACGGGGTTCGATGCGACGCGGCCAAGCGGCGAGATCGACGGATCGCCCCACGGCGAACGGTCCGGACGGCCGTGACACGATGCGTGTCGTGCCACGTCCGTTCGTCGCCTACCTGAGGGTGTACGAACCGTTGTCGGCGTTTGACGGACAGTTGGCCGGACTACTCCAGGACGCGCTGGAAACCGGACACCTCGACTACTCAGCGGCACCAGACCGCGAACGGCTGCTGTGGCTGAGGTCACAGCTGGCGAATCCGCCGATGCTGCTGCCAGGGGAGTTGCCGGACGGCCGGTCCGCCCCCAGCGCCCAGCGGGACCTGCTGGTGCTGGACCCGGCGGAAGTGCCGACCGAGGACGCCACCGTCGGTCCCGGACCGCTGATCTGCCCGCTGGACCTGCGGGCCCGCTCGGCCGCCGCCCTCGTCGGGTTCCTCTCCACCGCCTCGTCGGCGCTGCGCGGCGCCGCGCTGACCCAGTCGCTGGACGCGGTCCGGGAGCGGGCCGCCTCGGTGCTGGCCGACCTCCCCAGCGGCGCGGTGCACGTGGTCTCGACCACCTGGACCGTGCCGCTGCCCTGGTTCGCGCTGGTCGACCCGGACCACCGGCACGTGGTGCTGGCCACCCGCACCGACCCGCGCCGGCAGGTGTGCTGGCGAGTCGCCATGGCCGACGCGCGGCGCCGGGTGGCCCGGGCGCACACGCTGGCCGTGCAGACCTTCGGCGAGCAGGGACCGACCAAGGTGTTGCAGGACACCGGGCGGTGGTTGGACCACTTCCACGACCAGTCGGCGGTCGAACTGGACTACGGCGGACTGGTGCAACTGCTCGACGACGACGACCTGGTGACCGACTCCTCCGCGGAGGACGTCAACGCGATCATCGAGGCGCTCGAGGTGCAGAACGTCGAGGAGGTGGCCGCCCGGTTCGAGCGGCTCCGCGACTTCTGGGGCGACCTAGCCATGCGCGAACGCTATAACTGATCCGCCCCTGATCCGCCTCTCCGGATTTTTATGCGGTGGGTGCGTTCCGGGGGAGGGTGCGGTGCCGAGGTGGATTGGGGCTGGGTGGCGTCACGGTCCCCTGAGGTAGCTGTTGGTGGGGTCGGGACCTCATATGCGCGCTCGCGTGGTGCGCTGGTCAGGTGGGGTTGTGGGGTTTGGCGCGTTCGGCGGCGAGGAGGTCGTCGACGGAGGCGCTGCCGGCGCGGTAGCGGCTGCCGATCTCGGCGTTGAGGTGGTCCATCACGGCCTGGACCTCCCGGCGGCGGGCGGAGACCGACTCCTCCTCGGAGACATAGGTGCGCAGCGCCAGGTCGAGCCGATCGTCGGTGAGGGTGGCCACGTCGGACAGGTCGGCGTCGGACACCAGCGCCTCGATGTGCCGGCGGTGTGCCTCGGCCCGGGACGGTTCCAGGGTCTGGTGCCGGCCGGAGCCGGTGGCCGGGGCGACCGCGTTGTCGGCGAGGATTCTGGCGAGCTGGTCGACCACCGGCTCGGAACCGCCCTCCGCCCGGCGGCGCACCTCCGCCCTGACGATGTCGATCCGCCCGTGCAGCAGCCGGCGCAGGTAGGACAGGTCGGTCTCCTCCTGCGCCGCGTCGTCGCGCCTGGCCCGCACCTCGGCCAGTTCCAGCCGGTCGAGGTCGGCAATGTAGTCCGGGGAGAGCACGCGGTCGATACGCCTGCGCCCACCAGGACGGACTTCGATCACGGGCACATCTTCCGGGAACCCAGTGGTCCACGCCACCCCGGCAACCGAAAAAGGGCAACCCACGTGGCTAGTTGTTGTTTGAGACGCACAGCATCTTGCGGGCCTCGTCGGCCGGCAACGGCGGGCGCTGGGCGATTCTGGCCAGGCCCGCGGCCCGGGCCACCAGCTGCGCGTTGTCCTTGACCCGTTCGCCGCGGGCATAGGAGATGGTGTCCTCCATCCCGACCCGCAGGTGCCCGCCGGCGGCCAGGGCGGCGAACATCACCGGCAGGCTGGTCCGCCCGATCCCGGTGGCCGAGAACGTGGCGCCGTCCGGGATCGCCCGCAGCGCGGCCACCAGCGTCTCGGCGTCGCCCGGCATCCCGCCCGGCACACCCATGACCAGATCGACGTGCACGTGCCCGCCGGCCGGCGCGCCGTGCTCGTCCAGCAGCCGGCGCAGGCTGGCCAACTGGCCGATGTCGAAGATCTCGTACTCCGGCACGATGCCCCGGTCGCGCATCCGCTTGTGCAGCTCGACCACGAACTCCCACCGGTTGAGGAACACGTCGTCACCGAAGTTGACCGTGCCCATCGTGCAGGACGCCGAGTCGGGCAGGGCGTCGAGCACCCGCAGCCGGTCGGACTCGGGATCGGTGACCGCGCCACCCGTGGACAGCTGCACGACCAGGCCGGTCTGCTCGCGCAGCGCGGCCACGGTGTCCTTGAGCAGTCCCAGGTCCAGCGTCGGGCGGGTGTCCGCGCCCCGGATGTGCACGTGGATCATGGCGGCGCCGACCCGCTCGCAGTCCCGCGCGGTGGCGACCAGCTCGTCCAGCGTGACCGGCAGGTTGGGCACGTCGGCCTTGGCATGCTCGGCCCCGGTGGGGGCCACCGTGATCAGCGTTGCGGCTGTTGACATGGCCCGATCCTAGGGCTCAGCCGTGCAGCCGCCGCGCGGCTTCGCGGCCGAGGCCGGGGGTGTCCGGCGGGACGGAGTCCGGGTCGATCGACGCCTGGGCCGTGCGGTCCGGGGCGCCCGCCACCAGTTCGGCGTCCACCGGCACCGAGCGTTTGATCAGCGCGAGCGCGACCGGGCCGAGCTCGTGGTGCTGGGCAACGGTGCCCACCCGGCCGACCGGCCGGTCGCCGAGCGACACCGGGTCGCCGGTCTCCGGCAGTGCCTCGGCCGAACCGTCCAGGTGCAGCAGCAGCATCCTGCGTGGCGGGCGGCCGATGTTGTGCACCTTGGCCACGGTCTCCTGGCCGCGGTAGCACCCCTTCGCCACGTGCGCGGCGACCCCGACCCAGCCGACCTCGTGCGGGATCGTGCGCTCGTCGGTGTCCAGACCCAGCCGGGCCCGCAGCGCCTCGACCCGCAGCGCCTCGAACCCCCAACTGCCCATCGGCCGGGCGCCGGCCCCGGTCAACCGGGCCCACCACGCGGACAGGTCGGACCTCGGCACCAGCAGGTCGGCCGCGGCCGCGCCGGGCCAGGGCATCCTGCGCAGCACGGCGTCGGTGCCGCCGACCGCGTACGGACCGTCCGCCGTGGACAGTCCGAGCTCGCCCAGCAGCGCCGGGACCTCGGGTCCGACCACGGTGAGCACGGCCCGCTCGGCGGTCGCGTCGACAACCTCCACTTTGGACCAGAACCGCATGGAGTCCAGGTATTCCAACAGCGACTGGGAGTCCCCGCGGGCGCTGGTGGCCCGCGCCCCCGGCTCGGTGTCCAGCCAGACCGTCGCGCCGGTGTGCGCCAGCACCATGTGCGCCTCCACCCGGCCCTGGCTGTCCAGCACCAGCGCCTCGGTGCCGGCGCCGTCGGCCAGTTCGGTGACGTGCTGGGAGATCACCAGATGCAGCCAGGACAGCCGGTCCTCGCCGGTCACCGCGAGCACCTGCCGGTGCGAGCGGTCCACCACGGCCACCGCACGGGCGGCGGCCCGCTGCTCGGCGAACGGGTCGCCGAAGTGCCACGGCACGCCCGCGTCCGGCGAACCGTCCGGGGCGGCCACCGCGCCGGGTACCTGAAGGGTCACGGCAGTTCCGCCTCCCCGGAATTCACTGCTGCGGTCACGTCGGGCGAGGAGAGGTGCCGGTTGGCCACCTGCCTGTGGCTGGCTTGCGTCACGGTCCCCTGAGGTGCGGTCGGCAGACCCGTAGCTCGGTCCGACCTCGAGGTTGGCGCAAGGGGTGTCATGAACACTCCTGGGTCGTGCACTGCCGGCAGGTGCCGGACAGGGCGAGATGGCCGGCATCAAGCACGAACCCGTAGGTCTCGCACAATGTTCCGGCGAGCGTGTCCATGATCTCCAGTGGGACCTCCTCG
>NZ_DASTBH010000426.1:0-11786 GCF_035712165.1 Actinophytocola sp.
AGTTTGAGCAGCCCCGAGGTGGGCAGCGCCGCGGTGGTCAGCACGTCGCCGAGGTCGGCGAACTCCGCCAGGCTCGGCAGGCCGGGCACGGCCGGCGCCGGAGCGGCCTGGGCGCCGGTTCCCAGCCGGACCGCGATGGTCAGCGTGGGGGCCGCGACCAGAAACCCGAGTATTCCGCGGCGGGCTACCTTCCAGGAGCCGTCCTCGTCCGGATTTGTCCGCGGACCCGCCATTTCACTCCTCATTGGTATTTGTGCGCGATATTGGCTGCCAGCCCCTGGCCGGAGCGGACAGTAGTGCCGCCGAACGAGGCCCGGCAAGCGCATGGGGGCAGGTAGGGGCCTCGATGAGGGGGTCATCCCCCAACCCCCTAACCCCGGCGGCGACCGCCCTTAGGGGATTTCGTGACCTTGGTTGACGGCATTGAAACAGCTCCCTAATCTCGGCAGATCACAAGGGCCGGGGAGTCCATTCGCTGATTTCCGACTGAAAGGCGTGGGATCACTGGATGCCTGTACACCAGCCGCGGCGCTCGGGCGCCACGATCGGGACGCGGGTGCTGTTCATCGCCCTGGTGCCCAGTCTCGCGGTGCTCGTGGTCGGTGCGGCGCTGTCCACCTACCTGGTGCGGCAGGGCCTTGCCGCGAACGGGTTCGCGCAGGACGTGCGCGGCGCGCTGGACCCGATCTCCCGGTTCGTCACCGACACCCAGGAGGAGCGCAGGCTGACCATGCTGCGCGGCGCCGCGCCGGGCGCCGCCGACGCCGCCCTGACCGGCCAGGACCAACTGGACACCGCCCGGCGCCGGGTGGACGACTCGCTGGCCGCGCTGTCCGGCACGGCCGACCGGCTCGCCGACGGGGCCCCCGACGGCCTGCGCCGGTCGCTGACGTTTCTCACCGAGTCCGGGCACGGCCTGCCGGCGATCCGCCAGCAGATCGACACCGGCGTGCTGGACGCCTGGCGCGCCTATCACGTCTACAACGACCTGCTCGACCAGTGCGGTGCGGTGATCCAGGGGATCGCCCGGTCCGCGGCCGACGCCGAGGTCGGGTTCGAGCAGATGATCAGCTATGACCTGTTCAAGTCGGCCGAGGCGATGTCCCGCTCGCATGCCATGGCGGTGCGCGCGGTCGCGTCCGGACTGGACGGCACCCAGTTCCACGAACTGGCCCACCAACTCGGCATGTACCACGAGCAGATCGAGTCGGTCGTGCCGCGGATGACCGAGCAGGAGCGGTCCGGCTACGCCGCGCTGAAGCAGACGCTCTGGTGGACAACGCTGGTCGCCGGGGACAACTCGCTGATGAACCGGGGCCCCTCGACCGCACCCGCGAACTTCGACGTGGTCCAGTGGGAGAGCGCGGCGCGGCAGGTCGGCGACGGGCTGATGCGCCTGTACGTCTCGCATTCCCGCTACGGCGCCAACCTGGCCACCGACAAGGGATCGGCCACGCTGCGCACCTCGATCACGGCCGGCGCCGCCATCCTGGTCTTCGGGGTGCTGTCCATCCTGGTCGCGCTGCGGCTGTCCCGGAAGCTGGTCCGCCGGCTGCGTGAGCTGCGCGGCGAGACGCTGGACGTGGCCCACCACGAACTGCCCCGGATGGTGGCGACCATCCGGTCCGGCAACCGGATCGACCTGGACCGGCAGATGCGCCACCTGGACTACGGCGGGGACGAGGTCGGGCAGGTCGCCGACGCGTTCAACACCGCGCAGCGCACCGCGGTCGCCGCGGCCGTGCGGGAAGCCGAGACCCGGCAGGGGGTGCGCTCGGTGTTCCTCAACATCGCCCGGCGCAGCCAGGTCATCGTGCACCGCCAACTGCAGGTGCTCGACGAGGCCGAGCGCACGGTGGACGACCCGGAGCACCTCAGGACCCTGTTCCAGCTCGACCATCTGGCCACCCGGGGCCGGCGCAACGCCGAGAACCTGATCATCCTGGCCGGCGAGCAGCCCGGCCGGCAGTGGCGCCATCCCATACCGCTGCGCGACGTGGTGCGCAGCGCGGTGGCCGAGACCGAGCAGTACACCCGGGTCCAGGTGACCAGCCTGCCGGAGGTGTCGGTGGCCGGCGCGGCGGTGGCCGACATCGTGCATCTGATCGCCGAACTGGTCGACAACGGCGCCGCGTTCTCGCCCCGGGAGTCCACAGTGGAGGTTCGGGGCAACCGGGCCGGCCGCGGCGTGCTGGTGCAGGTCGAGGACCAGGGCCTGGGCATCGAGGAACCGGCGCTGACCGAGATCAACCAGATGCTGCACGAGCCGCCCGACTTCAATGTGATGGCGCTGTCCGCCGAGTCCCGGGTCGGTCTGTTCGTGGTGGCCCGGCTCGCCGCCCGGCACGGCATCAAGGTGTCGCTGCGCGAGTCGGACTTCGGCGGCACCTGCGCGGTGGTGCTGATCCCGGCCGACCGGATCGCCGACGGCGCCGACTCCGCCGGTCCGTCCGCCGAACCGCCGCCGGGCGGCGTGCGGATGATCGGCGGCCGGCCACCGCTGCCGCGCCGGGAGCGGCAGACCAACCTGGCCGCCCAACTCGTCTCCGGTCTGCCCGCGGAGGAGACCGGCCCGGTTCATCCCGAGGACGAACGGCTCCGCTCGGAGCGGCGCCGCAAGACCATGACGGCATTCCAGCAGGGCACCCGGCAGGGCCGGGGTGGCAGCCAGACGGGCCAGTGGCCCGACCCGAACAGGCGGGGAGTGTGAGAGTGCGAGCGAGCGACGGAACCGAACTGAACTGGTTACTGGACGGGCTGGTCGATCGGACCGCCGGGGCGAACCGCGCGGTCGTGCTCTCCGCGGACGGGTTGCTGCTCGGTCAGTCCGGCAACATGTCGCAACCGGACGCCGAGCACCTCTCCGCGATGGCCGCGGCGTTCCAGAGCCTGGCCAAGGGCACCGGCCGGCACTTCGGCGGCGGCGAGGTCCGGCAGACCGTGGTCGAGATGGACCACGCCTACCTGCTGGTCACCGCCGCCGGCGCGGGCGCGTGCATCGCCATGCTGGCCGGCGAGGAGGCCGACCTCGGCATGCTCGCCTACGAGACCAACCTGCTGGTGTCCCAGGTGGGCGCCGCGCTCTCGGCCGCCCCGCGCGGCGCCGGGTTGTCATGACCGCTGCCGAACAGGCGTGGTACGACGACGACGCCGGACCGCTGGTGCGGCCCTACGCGCTCACCGGCGGCCGCACCGAGACCGGCCGCTACGACCTGGACGTGATCACGCTGGTGGTCGCCGTCGAGCCGGGCGCGCACCTGCACCTGGTCGGGCCGGACCACCAGCGCGTGCTGCGCGCCTGCGCCCATCCGTCGTCGGTGGCGGAGGTCTCGGCCCGGCTGAACGTTCCGCTGGGGGTGACCAAGATCCTCATCGGCGACCTGATCGAGTCGGGTTACCTCGTCTTCCGGTCCGGTGTCCAGCAGGACGCGCCGGACCTGGTGATGATGCAGAAGGTGCTTGATGGCATTCGCAACCTCTGAGCCCGGCGTCGCCGTCAAGATCCTGATCGCCGGCGGTTTCGGGGTCGGCAAGACCACGATGGTCGGCGCGGTGAGCGAGATTCCGCCGCTGCGCACCGAGGAGCTGATCACCGAGCCGAGCTCCGAAGTGGACAGTCTGGTCGGGGTGGAGGACAAGACCACCACCACCGTCGCGCTGGACTTCGGCCGGATCACGATCAGCTCCGGGCTGGTGCTGTACCTGTTCGGCACACCCGGTCAGCACCGGTTCTGGTTCATGTGGGACGAACTGGCCCGGGGCGCGCTGGGCGCGGTGGTGCTCACCGACACCCGCCGGCTGTCCGACAGCTTCGCCGCGATCGACTTCTTCGAGGAGCGCGGCGTGCCGTTCGTGGTCGGGGTCAACTGCTTCGACGGGCTGCAGCTCTACAACACGGCCGAGGTCCGCACCGCGCTGGACCTCACCCACGCGGTGCCGCTGCTGCTCTGCGACGCCCGCGACCGCGCCTCCGCCAAACGCCTGCTGAGCAGCCTGGTCCGGGTCGCGATGGCCGGCGCTACCGCGGCGGCGTGGTGACCCGGTTGCGGTAGAGCCAACCGACGTCCCGGGTGAACGACCAGGTCAGCGCGGCCAGCGCGGACAGCACCGCGATCGTCGCGACCGGCGCCGGCAGCACCCCGGCGGCGGCCACCACCAGCACCACGCCCTGGACGGCCGCCACGACCTTGCTCGACCAGCGCGACGGCGGCTGGCGGCGCAGCCACGGCAACACCGCCCCGGCCGCCACGAAGGCGTACCGCATGGCCCCGATCGCCAGCACCCAGCCGCCCAACCGGCCGGCCACCTCCACGCTGAGCACCAGAATCAGGAAGGCGTCGACCTCCAGGTCGAACCGGGCGCCCAGCGGGGAGGACTCCCGGATGGCCCGGGCCAGCCAGCCGTCGAGCGCGTCCATGCCCAGCGCCACCGTGGCGAGCGTCACCATCGCGGGCTGCGGCGCCGCTCCGGGCGGGGCCACCAGCGCCAGCACCCCACCGACCAGCACCGCTCTGGCCAGGGTGATGCGGTTTGCCGGGCCGAACGAATGGGCATTCACCCGCCGCAACCCTGCGGCCAGAAAGGCTCCGCCGAGCAGGGCATAGCCGAGCCCGGCCAACCAGCCGGCGAGGCCGAGCCCGACAAGCCGGTGCAGCCCGAAGAGCAGGGCAAACTCGGCGAGCAGACCGGCGACGGCCACGCGAACCGGAAGACGAGCCACCGCGTCCTCCGCAGCCGGGTGCACCACGTATCGTGACCGCGAGCTTAACGGGGAGGGGACGGAGCCGATGGAGCGTGCCTTCTGGCTCCGCGAACCCGGGCACGGCGAAATCCGCGCGGTCGAGCTGCCCCGGCCCGGTCCGGACGACGTGCTGGTGCGCACGCTGTACTCGGCGGTGAGCCGGGGAACCGAGGCGCTGGTGTTCCGCGGCGAGGTGCCGGCGAGCCAGCACCAGGCGATGCGCGCCCCGTTCCAGGAAGGCGAGTTCCCGGGCCCGGTCAAGTACGGCTACCTCAACGTCGGGGTGGTCGAGGAAGGTCCGGAACGGCTGCGCGGCCGGACGGTGTTCTGCCTCTATCCCCATCAGACCGCCTACGTGGTCCCGGCCAGCGCCGTGACCGTGGTACCGGACGCGGTGCCGGCCGCGCGGGCGGTGCTGACCGGCACGGTGGAGACCGCCGTCAACGCCGTGTGGGACGCCGCGCCGATGCTCGGCGACCGGATCGCGGTGATCGGCGCCGGGATGGTCGGCGCCAGCGTGGCCGCTCTGCTGGCCCGGTTCCCGGCCACCCGGGTGCAGCTGGTGGACGTCGACCCGACCCGGGCCGAGCTGGCCAAGGCGCTGGAGCTGGACTTCGCGCTGCCGGCCGACGCGCTCGGTGACTGCGACCTGGTGGTGCACGCCAGCGCGAGCGAGGCGGGCCTGGCCCGGGCGCTCGAGCTGGCCGCCCCGGAGGGCGTGGTCGTCGAGCTGAGCTGGTACGGCGACCGGGCGGTGCGGGTGCCGCTGGGGGAGTGGTTTCACTCACGCCGGCTGGTGCTTCGCGGCAGCCAGGTCGGTGTGGTATCGCCGGGCCGGGCCGGCCGCCGGGGTTACGCGGAACGGCTGGTCACGGCGATGGAGCTGCTCACGGACGCACGGTTCGACGCGATGATTCCCGGAGAGTGTGGGTTCGACGAGTTGCCTGCCGCGCTGCCGCGGTTAATCAGAGGTGAACTGCCTGGGCCCTGCCTGCGTGTTAGGTATGACGCTCATTAGCCCACGCCAAGGAGGCGCCCGGTTGTTCAGCCTCACCGTTCGTGACCACGTGATGGTCGCGCACAGTTTCCACGGGGAAGTGTTCGGTCCCGCCCAGCGACTGCACGGCGCGACGTTCCTTGTGGACGCCACGTTCCACCGGGCCGAGCTCGACGACGACAACCTGATCGTCGACATTGGACTGGCCACCAAGGAGCTCGGCGGCGTGCTCGCCGACCTCAACTACCGCAACCTCGACGAGGTGCCCGAGTTCGCCGGGATCAACACCTCGACCGAGTACCTGGCCAAGGTGATCGCCGACCGGCTCGCCGGCCGGGTGCACGACGGCGGGCTGGGCGAGGGCGCGCGGGGGCTGGCCGAGATCACGGTCACGCTGCACGAGTCGCACGTGGCGTGGGCGAGCTACCGGCGGGCGCTATGACCACGTCGATGACGACATTTCTGGTGCCCGGCGGCATCGACGACGCGGCCGCGCCGAGTGGCGGCAACGTCTACGACCGCCGGATGAGCCGGATCCTGGCGAACTGGGTGGCCGAGGTGCCGGTGCCGGGTAGCTGGCCGCTGCCGGACCGGGCGGCCCGCGCGACGCTGGCGATGACCCTGGCCGGGCTGCCGGACGACTCGGTCGTGCTGATCGACGGCCTGGTGGCCTGCGGGGTCCCGGAGGTCGTCGTGCCGGCCGCCCGCCGGCTGCGGGTGGCGGTGCTGCTGCACCTGCCGCTCGGCGACGAGACCGGGCTGCCGCCGACCCTGGCCACCGACCTCGACGCCCGGGAGCGGGAGACGCTGCACGCGGTGACCGCGGTGATCGCCACCAGCCCGTGGGCCGGCCGCCGGCTGGTCGAGCACCACGGACTGGACCCGAAGCGGGTGCACGTGGTCCCGCCCGGAACGGACCCGGCGCCGCTGGCGCACGGCACCGACGGGTTCTCCCGGCTGCTCTGCGTCGCCTCGGTGACCCCGCGCAAGGGACAGGACGTGCTGGTCGAGGCGCTCGCCCAGGTCGCCGACCTGCCGTGGCACTGCGAGTGCGTCGGCTCGGTGCGCGGGCACCCCGGCTACGTCGAGCGGCTGCTGCGGCTGATCGCGCTGCGCGGCCTGGCCGGCCGGGTGACCCTGGCCGGGCCGATGTCGCCGGCCGACCTCGCGCCCCGCTACGCCGCGGCCGACCTGGTGGTGCTGCCGTCCCGGGCGGAGACCTACGGCATGGTGGTGACCGAGGCGCTGGCCCGTGGGCTGCCGGTGCTGGCCACCGCCGCGGGCGCGCTGCCGGACACCCTGGGGCAGGGACCGGACGGCGAGCTACCCGGCATTCTCGTGCCGCCCGGCGACGTGCCGGCCCTGGCCGAGGGGCTGCGTCAGTTCCTCACCCAGGCCCGGCTGCGCAACCGGCTGCGCAACGCGGCCCGGGACCGGCGCCAGTCGCTCGAGGACTGGGATGCCGCGGCCCGCCGGCTGGCCGCCGTGCTCACTCGGCTGTGGCGGGAGCCGTCATGCGCAATCTGACCTGGAAGAGCGCATGGCCCTGGCTGCGGTTGGTGCTCGGGCTGGGCATCGTGGTCGCGCTGGTCATGCATGTGGGCAGCCGCAGCGTGCTGGACGGCCTGCGCGCGATCGACGCCGGTGAGGTGGCCGCCGCGCTGGGTATCGGCCTGGTGACCACGGTGCTGTGCGCGTGGCGCTGGTCGTTCGTGGCCCGCCGGCTGGGCCTGCGGCTGCCGATGGGCCAGGCCGTCGCCGACTACTACCGGTCGCTGTTCCTCAATGCCGTGCTGCCCGCCGGCGTGCTCGGCGACGTGCACCGCGCGGTGCGGCACGGCCGCCAGGAGGGTGACGTCGGCCGGGGCGTGCGCGCGGTGGTGCTGGAGCGGGCCGCCGGCCAGGCCGTGATCATCGCGGCGGCGGTGGCGGTGCTGGTCACCCTGCCGTCCGCCGGCCCGGCCCGCGACATCGTCCTGATCGTGCTGGGCGTGGTGGCCCTCGGGGTGGTGGGGCTGCTGGCCGCGCGCCGTCGCGTCGCCCCGGACTCGCGCTGGGGCCGTACCCTGGACGATGTCCGGGTGGGGCTGCTGGCCCGGGACGCCTGGCCGGGCGTGGCGCTGCTGTCGGCCGCCGCTCTCGCCGGGCACATCGCGCTCTTCATCATCGCCGCGCACGCCGCGGGTGCGACGGTCCCGGCCGCCCAACTGGTGCCGCTGGTGGTGCTGTCGCTGCTGGCGATGGGCCTGCCGGTGAGCATCGGCGGGTTCGGACCGCGCGAGGGCGTCACGGCGCTGTCGTTCGGCGCCGCGGGACTGGGTTCGGCCCAGGGGCTCACCGCGGCCGTGATTTACGGGGTGCTCGGGCTGGTGGCGAGCCTGCCCGGAGCGTGGATGCTGGTTCGCCGCTCGCCGGCGCTGCACAGACAGGGAGTGACGACATGACCGGCCTGGCCGAAGTGGGGCCAAAGGCGACCGAGCGGGTGGTGGACATCCAACTGCCCACCGTCTACGGCGAGTTCAGAGCCGTGGGCTATCTCGACCCGGTCCGGGAGGACGAGCATGTCGCGCTGATCTACGGCGACGCGCCCCGGCGCGACGCTCTCACCCGGGTGCATTCGGAATGCCTGACCGGGGACGTCTTCGGGTCCACCCGGTGCGAGTGCGGCGAACAGCTCACCGCCGCGCTGCGGGCGATCGTCGCCGAGGGCGCCGGGGTCCTGATCTACATGAAGGGCCACGAGGGTCGCGGCATCGGGCTGTTAGCCAAGCTCCGGGCCATGCGGCTGCAGGAGGAGGGCCTGGACACGGTCGAGGCCAACGTGGCGCTCGGGCTGCCGGTCGACGCCCGGGACTACCAGGTCGCCGCCGACATCCTGCACGACCTCGGGGTGCACTCGGTGCGGCTGCTGTCGAACAACCCGAAGAAGCTCGACGCCTTGCGGCGCTACGGGATCCGGATCAGCGAGCGGGTGCCGCTGCTGGCCGTCCCGAGCCAGGACAACCTGCCCTACCTGCGCACCAAGCGGGAGCGGCTGGGTCACTTCCTGCCTCATCTGGACGCAGTGCTCAGCGCCGAGAGCACGTCGGCGAACGAGGCGACCAGGCTGGCCAGCGCGTCGCGGCCCTTCTCAGGCGAGGCCAGGGAGGGCATGCCGACCACGCCGGACTCGGTGTAGGCGGACAGGCCGAGAGTCAGCATCCGGTTGCGGTCGTCGGCGACGTGGTCGTGCGCCGCGTAGTCCGGCCGGACCAGTTCCGGGTGGGCGTGCAGCAGCAGCGACGTCTCGAGCTCACCGGCGTGCATGTCGGTGTCGGCGTTGGTGCGCACGCCGCCGGCCACCCGCGCCGCGGCCCAGTCGACCTCGGTGGGGAACAGGGCCATCCGGTGCCCGCGCGAGCCGGCCTCCTGGACCACGTTGCCCAGCACGTAGTTCCCGCCGTGCCCGTTGATCAGGACCAGCCGGTCGACCCCGGCGCCGCGCAGCGACGCCGCGATGTCGGTGACCACCGCGTACAGGGTGGCCGCCGAGATGCTGACCGTGCCGGCCCAGCCGGCGTGTTCGTGGGAGCAGGAGACGGTGACCGGCGGCAGGTGCAGCACGGGGTAGGCGGCCGCGACCGCCCGGGTGATCACGGCGGCGATCACCGTGTCGGTGATCAGCGGCAGGAAGGCGCCGTGCTGTTCGAAGCTACCCACCGGCAGCACCGCGACCTCGGCCCGCCGGGCCTGCTCCTCGGCCGAGGTGTTGGTCGGAAGTAGGTGATCGATCTCGGTCATGCTGTCGAGCATGCCGGACCGGCGCGCGTCCGGCCGAAGGCTCAGCGCGGGGGCCGATAGTAGACCGGGACCGGCTCGTGGGTGATGTCGACGGCCATCGACCCCGGAACGCGGACGGCGGAGTCGTCGAAGGCGTAGCTGAGCTGGGAGCGTACGTCCACCACGCCGTCGACCCGGGCGGTGAGCCGCTCCGCGACCGGGACCAGGCTGCGCCGCTCGAGCTCGCCGCGCAGCACCACGACGCCGTGCCGCACCTCGATGGTCACCTCGTCCGGTCCGACCGGCACGCCCATGCCCCGCTCGAACACGTCGTGCGCGATCTCGGCGGCGATGTCGGAGTCCGGGCGCAGGAACACCTCGAGCAGGTCGCGGCGGCTGACGATGCCGACCAGGGCGTCGTTGCCGTCCACGACCGGCAGCCGGCGCACGCCGTATGCCTCGATCAGCCGCGCGGCCTCGGCCACGGTCGCCTCCGGTCCGACCGTGTGCACCGGGGTGCTCATCAGCCCGGCGGCGGTGGTGGCCTGGACCTGGCGGACCCGCTGCCGGGGGACCCGGATCCGGCGCCGCGCGGGCGCCTGCTGCCGGCCACCCTGCCTGGGCAGTAGGTCTCCCTCGGTCACCATCCCGGCCAGCCGGCCGTCGGCATCGAGCACCGGAACGCCGCTCACCTCGCGTTCGTGCAGCAGCGCGACGATGTCCTTGTAGGGCGTGCCTTCCTCGACCGTGGTGACCTCGGTGGTCATCACGTCGGCGACCTTCCGGTGCTTCATCGTGACCTCCCGTATGCTCACCGTGACGCTAACGTGGACAGTCCGATGTGTCCGTCCACATTCACGCCAGTGGGTGAGATGCCATGAAGGCGCTCGTGTACGACGGTCCGGGTCAGCGGGCGTGGCGGGACGTGACCCAGCCGGCCCTGCTCGAGCCGACCGACGCGATCGTGCGGGTGGACGCCGTCACCATCTGCGGCACCGACCTGCACATCCTCCGGGGCGACGTGCCCAGCGTGGAGCCCGGCCGGATCCTGGGCCACGAGGCGGTCGGCACGGTCACCGAGATCGGCGCGGCGGTCGGCAACGTCGCCCCGGGCGACCGGGTGCTGGTCTCCTGCATCAGCGCGTGCGGCCGGTGCCGGTTCTGCCGGGCCGCCGCCTACGGCCAGTGCGCAGGCGGTGGCGGCTGGATCCTCGGCCACCGGGTGGACGGCACCCAGGCCGAGTACGTGCGCGTGCCGTTCGCCGACACCTCCGCCTACCGGCTGCCGGAGCGGGTGAGCGACGAGGCGGCGGTGCTGCTCGCCGACATCCTGCCCACCGCTTTCGAGGTCGGCGTGCGCAAGGCGGGGGTGGCGCCGGGGGACACGGTGGTCGTGGTCGGGGCGGGGCCGATGGGGCTCGCCGCCATCGTCACCGCCCAGCTCTACAGCCCGAGCCACATCGTGGCCGTCGACCTGGCCCAGTCCCGGCTGGACGCGGCCAAGCGGTTCGGCGCGGACATCGTGGCCAACCCGCAGCAGGGCGTGGTGGCCATGGTGCGCGAGTTGACCGACGGGCTCGGCGCGGACGTGGCGATCGAGGCGGTCGGAGTGCCGGAGACCTTCGAGCTGTGCACCACTCTGGTCCGGCCCGGCGGGCACGTGGCCAACGTCAGCGTGCACGGCAAGCCGGCCACCCTGCACCTGGAGGATCTGTGGATCCGCAACGTCACCGTCACCACCGGGCTGGTGGACACCTACAGCACCCCGACGCTGCTGCGGATGCTCGCGGCCGGACGGCTGGACACCTCCCGGTTCGTCACCCACCGGTTCGGCCTGGCTGACATGACCGAGGCCTACGACGTGTTCGCCGAGCCGGCGCGGACCGGTGCGCTGAAAGTGGTCCTGACCCGGGCGTAGCTCCAAAGTCCACACGGTGTGCGCGATTGTCCACGCCGCACGCTTTACCGTGCTTGACAGGAGCGCCCTGAGTCCACATAGGACAAACTCTGCCCGCGTGTCGCACGGGAGGTGTCGCCATGCCCAAAACTGTGTGGTTGTCCGGACGGATATCGTCGGTGATCGGCGCGCTGGTCGCGGTCGCCGCGGTGGTGGCGGGACTGTTGCTGGTCTCGCACGCGCCGGCGGCTCGCGCGGACACCCTGCTGTCGGACAACTTCGAGGACGGCAACCTGGACGGCTGGACCCGCTCCGGCGGCTCCTGGTCGGTGGCCACCGACGGTTCCCGGGTGGCCCGCCAGTCCAGCACCAGCAGCGACGCCCGCGCCCTG
>NZ_DASTBH010000427.1:0-2308 GCF_035712165.1 Actinophytocola sp.
CATGGTCGCCCTCACCCGCGTCAGCCGGTAAACGAGTTCTCCCCCAGTGACTATTGGTGGAGTTTCGCACTTCTTAGTGTCCTGATCTTGGTGTGGCGCGTCGGTGACTGCGCCCTGTCTGTCTGATCTTGTCCTCTGCTCGGCGTGTCGACGTGACTTCGGGTCCAACCTCTGCCGGTGATCACGGCGGCAGAGGAGGGTTATGGGAGCATGCCGCCGTGAGCGGGACAGCGGAGCCGGAGCGGGTGCCGCCGATGTTGCGGGGCAGTCTGATCACGATGCGCCGCCGGTGCGGGAAACCGACGTGTCGGTGCGCCGACGGGGTCGTGCTGCACGAGGGCCCGGCGCTGTCGGTGAGCGTGTCCGGGCGGTCGGTGACGGTGAGCCTGCGGCCCGCGCAGGTGCCCGCGGTGGCGGCGGCGCTGGCCCGCTACCAGGCGGCCCGCGACGCGCTGGAAGCCCAGGCCAGCGCCGGGGTGGCGGCGCTCCGGGATCGGGATCGGACCCGGCGGCGGTAGCCGGCTGGTCCGCGCTGGTCGGGCTGACCGCGGCGGTGTTCACCGCGCCCGGCTTCGCGGTGTTCACCGACCTGCTGGCCGGCTGGGTGCTCACCCCGGGACGGCGCACCATCACCCGGATGGTGTCCGTGGCTGACCCGCAGGGCCGGCGCGCGCACGACGCCTACCACCGGTTCGTCCGGGTCGGGCGGTGGAGCATGACCGCGTTGTGGCGGGTGCTCGCGGTGCACGCGGTCGCCGTGTTCGCCCCCACCGGCGTGGTGATCCTGGACTGCGACGACACCGTCTACAAGAAGACCGGCCGGAAGGTCAACGGCACCGGGACCTTCCGGGACGCGGTGCGCTCCACCCGCGCCCGGGTGGTCTACGCCTGGGGCCTCAACCTGGTGATCATCACCCTGCGGGTCACCCCGCCCTGGGGTGGCTGCCCGCTGGGGTTGCCGATCACCATGCGGGTGCACCGCAAGGGCGGGCCGACCACCGTGGAACTGGCCGCCCTGATGATCCGTGAGATCGCCGACTGGCTCCCCGGGCGGGCGCTGCACCTCTACGCCGACGGCGCCTACGCCACCCTGGTCGGCGCGGACCTGCCGCGCACCGTGGTGACCTCCCGGCTGCGTCGCGACGCCGCCCTCTACGAACCGGCCCCGCCCCGCACCGGCAGACGGGGACGGCCCCGCACCAAGGGCGACCGGTTGCCCACCCCACCCGAACTGGCCGCCGCGGCCACCGACTGGGTCCAGGCCGACATCGACCAACGCGGCACCACCGTGACCCGCCAGCTGTGGCACCGCGACGTGCTCTGGTACCGCGCCTGCCCGCGGCGCCTGTTGCGCCTGGTCGTCGTGCGCGACCCCACCGGCGCGCAACCCGACGACTTCTTCATCACCTCCGCCGCCCTGGACAGCCCCGCCGCCGACCCCGCAACGATCGCCTCCGGCTACACCGGGCGCTGGTCGATCGAGGTGACCAACCGCGACGCCAAACAAGCCCTCGGCGGCGAAGACCCCCAGTCCTGGAAGGGCCAAGGCCCGGCCCGGGCCGCCGCGCTGTCGCTGTGGCTGCACACCGCCATCTGGTGCTGGTACCTGAGCACCCACGCCGACACCACCAGCTGGCGGACCCGCCCCTGGTACCGCCACAAGCACACCGCCAGCTTCGCCGACGCACTCGCCGCCCTACGCAGAACCCTGTGGCGGCAACGAATTACAGCCATGTCGGCCAACCCCGCGCTCCGGGCGAAAATCACCAGCACCCTGCTCGACGTCCTCGCAGAAGCCGCCTGAAGATCATCAACAGTGCGAAAGTCCACGTACACACCATCTGCCGATATTCATGATGGCTACTCACGCCCCGAACGACATGGGCTGCGCTAGCGGTAGCTGGCAAACTGTGTCCGACCAGGGCGGATGCCTCAACGGTGCGTTGACGTGCCGGTTGGACCTGGTCACGCCCGCAGTTGGGAGCGCTTGACCAGGGCCTTCGTGTGGTCGGGGTGACAGGATTTGAACCTGCGACCTCTTCGTCCCGAACGAAGCGCGCTACCAAGCTGCGCCACACCCCGATGGCTCGCGATGTGCTGCGAGCCGGGAGCGAGTCTAGCCGACGTCCGCCGACACCTCCGCGGGGGTGGTGGCTGCGACGACCGAAGTGTCCACGGGTCGGGCGACGAGAGTCAGCAGCGTGGCCTCGGGCGGGCAGCAGAACCGGGCCGGGGCGAAGGGGGACGTACCCAGGCCCGCGGATACGTGTAGGCGCATGTGAGCGCCCCAGCGGGACGCGCCGCGGGC
>NZ_DASTBH010000428.1:0-2101 GCF_035712165.1 Actinophytocola sp.
ATCGTCGGGCTAGCCATTCTTGACCACGTCCTCCAGCATGTCCTCCAGCTCGGCGGCGGTGAACGGCAGGCCGCGGACCTGGTTGAAAGGGATCGCGTCGACGAGGTAGCGGGCCCGGATGACGTGGGCGAGCTGGCCCAGGTTCATCTCCGGGATGATCACCTTGTCGTAGGCCTTGAGCACCTCGCCCAGGTTGGCCGGCAGCGGCGACAGGTGCCGCAGATGCGCCTGCGCGATCGGCAGGCCGCGCTGGCGCAGCGCCCGGCAGGCGGCGCCGATCGGCCCGTACGTCGAACCCCACCCGAGCACCAGCACCCGGGCCGAGCCGTCCGGGTCCTCCACCTCGACGTCGGGCACTCCGATCGCCTCGATCCGGGCCGCCCGGGTGCGCACCATGAAGTCGTGGTTGGCCGGGTCGTACGAGATGTCCCCGGTCTTGTCCGCCTTCTCCAGGCCGCCGATCCGGTGCTCCAGGCCCGGCGTGCCCGGGATGGCCCACGGCCGGGCCAGCGTCTGCGGGTCCCGCAGGTAGGGCAGGAACGTGCCGTCCTCGCCGTTCGGCGCGGTGGCGAACTCCACCCGCAGGTCCGGCAGCGACTCGACGTCGGGCAGCAGCCACGGCTCCGAGCCGTTGGCGACGTAGTTGTCCGACAGCAGGATCACCGGCGTGCGGTACGTCAGGGCGATCCGGGCCGCCTCGATCGCGGCGTGGAAGCAGTCCGACGGCGAGCGCGGCGCGACCACCGCCACCGGTGCCTCGCCGTGCCGGCCGAACAGCGCCATGTTCAGGTCGGCCTGCTCGGTCTTGGTCGGCATGCCGGTGGACGGGCCGGCCCGCTGCACGTCCACGATCACCAGCGGCAGCTCCAGCGCAACGGCCAGGGAGATCGTCTCGCCCTTGAGCGCGACGCCCGGCCCGCTGGTGGTGGTGACGCCGAGCGCGCCGCCGTACGAGGCGCCCAGCGCGGCGCCGATCGCGGCGATCTCGTCCTCGGCCTGCATCGTGGTGATGCCGAACTTCTTGTGCTTGCTCAGCTCGTGCAGGATGTCCGACGCCGGAGTGATCGGGTAGGCGCCGAGGAAGATCGGCAGCCCGGAGCGGACCCCGGCGGCGATCAGGCCCATCGCGAGCGCGCCGTTGCCGGTGACGTTGCGGTACGTGCCGGGGCGCATCCGGGCCGGCTTTACCTCGTACCGGACCGCGAAGTCCTCGGTGGTCTCGCCGAAGTTCCAGCCCGCCTTGAACGCGGTGATGTTGGCCGCGGCCAGCTCCGGCCGGGCGGCGAACTTGCGCTCCAGGAAGCGCAGCGTCGAGGCGTGCGGGCGGGAGTACATCCAGGACAGCAGCCCGAGCGCGAACATGTTCTTCGCCCGTTCCCCGTCCTTCTTGGAGACGTCGTTGGCCTCCAGCGCCCGCAGCGTCATGCTGGTCAGCGCGACCGGGTGCAGGACGTACCCGTCCAGCGAGCCGTCCGTCAGCGGGTCGGCGGCGTACCCGACCTTGGCCAGGTTGCGCTTGGTGAACTCGTCGGTGTTGACGATGATGTCGGCACCGCGGGGCAGGTCGCCCAGATTCGCCTTCAGCGCCGCCGGGTTCATCGCCACCAGCACGTTCGGCGCGTCGCCCGGGGTCAGGATGTCGTAGTCGGCGAAGTGCACCTGGAAGCTGGACACGCCTGGGAGGGTGCCGGCCGGCGCGCGGATCTCGGCGGGGAAGTTCGGCAGCGTGGAGATGTCGTTCCCCAGCTGAGCGGTCTCCGAAGTGAACCGGTCACCGGTCAACTGCATGCCGTCGCCGGAGTCGCCCGCGAACCGGATCACCACCCGGTCGAGTCGACGGATCTCCTTGGCGGCGGCGCCACCGGGCACGGCGCCACCGTCACCGGTGGCGTTGACGTGACTGGTGACCTCGCTCTGCTCGGTCACGGACCTGACCTCCTCGCCAGCCGGCGGTGGTGCGACGGGGGCTTCGCACGCATAACCAGGCGACCCACCGACTCCCCGGCGTCAACCGGCTCGGCCGGACCTTGGGCCGCCCGCTTCTTCCTACACCGGAAAGCGTACGTCGGCAGCCCCTGTCGCCCTGTCAAGGGTACGACCC
>NZ_DASTBH010000429.1:0-8983 GCF_035712165.1 Actinophytocola sp.
CTCGGCCGAGGCGCCCAGCGAGACGAACGCCTTCTCCTCCTCGCCCGGCTCGTCGTCGACCTGGTTGGCCTGGGCGAGCAGGTCGTCGTCCCAGCCCTCGGCGTCCCGGTGCGGCTTGCCGAGCACGTGGTCCCGCTCGACCTCCATCTGGCTGGCCAGCTCCAGCAGCGCGGGCACGCTGGGCAGGAACACGCTGGCCGTCTCCCCCGGCCGCCGCGCCCGGACGAACCGGCCGACCGCCTGCGCGAAGTACAGCGGCGTGGACGCGCTGGTGGCGTACACCCCGACGGCCAGCCGGGGGATGTCGACGCCCTCGCTCACCATCCGCACCGCCACCATCCAGCGCGACTCGGCCGCATGGGCGAACTCCGCGATCCGGGCGGAGGCCTTCGGGTCGTCCGAAAGCACCAGGGCCGGTTCGACGCCGATGTCCCGGTGCAGGATCTTGGCGTAGGCCTTGGCCGTCTCGTGGTCCGAGGCGATCACCAGCCCGGCCGCGTCCGGCATGCCGTCCGCCCGGATCTGCCGCAGCCGCAGATCGGCCGCGGCCAGCACGGCCGGAATCCACTCGCCGGCCGGGTCCAGGGCGGTCCGCCAGGCGCGCGCGGTCTGCTCGGCGGTCAGCGGCTCACCGAGCCGCGCGGTGAACTCCTCCCCCGCGCTGGTCCGCCAACTGGTCTCGCCCGAGTAGGCCAGGAAGATCACCGGCCGGACCACGCCGTCGGCCAGCGCGTCGGCGTAGCCGTAGGTGTGGTCGGCCCGGCTGCGCCGGAACCCGGCCGGGTCCGGCTCGTACTCCACGAACGGGATGGGCGAGTCGTCGCTGCGAAACGGGGTGCCGGTGAGCGCGATCCGGCGCACCGCCGGGGTGAACGCCTCGCGGATCGCCTCGCCCCACGACTTGGCGTCCCCGCCGTGGTGGATCTCGTCGAGGATCACCGCGGTCCGGCGGTTCTCGGTGCGCACCCTGTGCAGCATGGGATGGGCGGCCACCTGGGCGTAGGTAACCGCGACGCCGCGGTAGTCGGCCGAGGTGGCGCCGGTGGTGTTGCGGAAGTTGGCGTCGATCGGGATGCCCGCGGCGCTGGCGGCGGCCGCCCACTGGTGCTTGAGGTGCTCGGTGGGGGTGACCACGGTGATCGCCTCGACGGTGCGGTCGGCCAGCAGCTCACTCGCCAGCCGCAGCCCGAAAACAGTCTTGCCGGCTCCCGGGGTGGCCACCGCCAGGAAGTCCTTCGGCCGGTTCGCCAGGTACTTCGTCAACGCCCGCCGCTGCCAGGCCCTCAGCATCGACACGCGTCGAAGCCCCCTTCGTTCCCGTTCGGCAGCGCAGGAAGCTTACCGGCGGCCGCGGCGAGTCCGGCGCGCGACGCGACACGTTCACCCCAGAGGTGGGCCAACTCACGGTCGATGCAGCATGCTTGTGTGGTCATGAGTCCACAGCCCCAGCATCCGGTGCGTAACGCCGCCCAGCCGACCGGTGCCTTCCCGCGCCGGGGCCCGTGGCGGCTGACCAAGCGGACCGTGTCGAAGGCTTGGGACGGCAACATCTTCTCCGAGGCGGCCGAGGCGGCGTTCTGGCAGGTGCTGTCGCTGCCGCCGCTGCTGCTCGGGCTGCTGGGCAGCCTCGGCTACTTCGCCGAACTGTTCCGCCAGGACGTGATCGCCGCGGTGCAGGAGAAGATCACCGAGTGGTCCCGGACCGCGTTCAGCGAGAACGTGGTCACCCAGATCATCCAGCCGACCGTGGCCGACATCCTCAAGAACGGCCGCAGCGAGATCCTCACCGTCGGCTTCCTGCTGTCCCTGTGGGCCGGCTCGTCGGCCATGTCCTCGTTCGTCGACGCGATCACCGTCGCGCACGACCAGTACGGCGTGCGACACGAGGTGTGGCAACGGGTTTTCGCGCTGCTGCTGTACATGGCCAGCCTGGTGCTGCTGGTGGTCGGGCTGCCGGTGCTGGCGCTGGGCCCGGACATGCTGGCGAACCTGTTCCCGGAGGGCTGGCGCGGCGAGATCAGCGAATGGGTCGGCGCGCTCTACTACCCCGGCCTGGGCGTGCTGATCGTGCTGGCCCTGGCCACGCTCTACAAGCTCGCCCTGCCCCGCAAGCTGCCCTGGCACCGCGGGCTGCCCGGGGCGGTGCTGGCCATGGCGGTCTTCCTGCTGAGCAGCATCGGGCTGCGGCTCTACATCTCCTGGATCACCACCACCGGCTACACCTACGGCGCGCTGGCGACCCCGATCGCGTTTCTGCTGTTCGCTTTCTTCATCGGCTTCGCGGTCGTGCTCGGCGCCTATTTCAACGCCGCCATACAGGAGATGTACCCGGCCAAGATGACCCGCCGGCAGCGGCGCCGCTGGCGGCGTCTGGAGTTGGAGCACCGCGCCGAACAGATCCGCTCCGAGGACCGGGCGAAGATCATCCCCGCGCCGCCCCCGCCGCCCAGCCAGGAGAAGATCCCCAAGAACGTCTCGTGAACCAATGTCGCTTGGGGAGTGTCCAAAGGTTGCCCCAACGGACATTCTGGCAGGTCAAGGCTGATCTTAATCTGCGGTTGGCACTCGCCGAGACGGCGGGCACCAAACCCCGTCCCCACAGGATGAAGGAGCAGCCATGCCGGTAGGCGACATCGAGACCGAGGTTCACTCAAATGTAGACGCGAGTGACGACAACAGCCAGACCGGAAGTCACAACACCACAACCAACACGAACACCCAAATCCACACGTCGGACAGTCACAACGACAGTCATAACGACAGCCACAACCGCGGCAACACCACGATCATCACCGGCCCGTTGCCGGCCGGGTCCAGTGTCGACGAGGACGGCAACATCAGGTACGGGCAGGCGCCGGCGCAGGGCGGCGGGCAGCACGGGGGCGGGCACCACGGCGGAGGCGGCGGCGGGCACAACCCCGACCACCTGCGCCTGGGCAGCAGCGGCCGCCGGGTCGAGGTCTGGCAGGAACAACTCAACGCGGTGATGCACGTCGGACTGGTGGTCGACGGGTACTTCAACGCCCGGACCAAGGAAGCCACGGTCGCCTTCCAGGAGGACTGCGGCCTGGGCGCCGACGGCGTGGTCGGCCCGCGGACCAAGGCCGCGATGGAGGAGCGCTACCGGCCGGAGGACGACCGGAGCAACCAGCCCTACCACCCCTCCACGCACGGTCAGTACGACCCGGCCCAGCACGGCACCTTTGACCCGAACGTGCACGGCAGGTTCGACCCGGAGATGCACGGCGCCTACAACCCGTACGTGCACGGCGACTTCAACCCGCACGTGCACGGGGACTACAACCCCTACGTGCACGGCGACTTCAACCCGAACGTGCACGGCAACTACAACCCGCACTACCACGGCGCGTACCACCCGGAGGCGCACGGCCAGTACCAGCCCGAGTACCACGGGGAGTTCCACCCGGAGACGCACGGCCAGTACCGGGCCGACTTCCACGGCGAGTACCACCCGCAGACGCACGGCGACTTCGACCGGGACCGGCACGGTGACTACCACCCCGAGACGCACGGCCGGTTCAACCGCGACCTGCACGGGGACTTCGACGAGTCCCGGCACGGCGCCTACGACGAGGAACTACACCGCGAGTACTGACCGCCGACGACGGGGGCCGGTCACCCGGCCCCCAGCCGGTCAGTCGTCGCCAGCCGGCGACATGCTCTCGAAGATGCGCTTGCACTCGGGGCAGACCGGCGAGCCGGGCTTGGGCGCGTAGGTCACCGGAAAGACCTCACCGCACAGCGCGACCACCATGGTGCCCATGACCGCGCTCTCCGCGATCTTGTCCTTGCGCACGTAATGGAACATCTTCGGGGTGTCGTCACCCCTCGTTTCCGTGCCCTCGGGACGAGTGTCGACATCCGGGAGAGTCTGGGTTTGTGGACTCATCGTCCCATGATGCCTGGCAGGATCTGCGCATGTTTCAGAAGGTGATGGCGAGCTTCGGTTCCGGCGGCGCCAAGGTGGACGCCCGGCTGCTGGACCGGGGCGTGCGTCCCGGCGGGACGCTGCACGGCGAGGTGCTGCTCGCCGGTGGTCAGGTCGACCAGGAGGTCGACGAGCTCGGGGTGACGCTGCTGGCGCGGGTCGAGTCGGGCGGCAACGGCAAGGCGCCGCAGACCGTGGACCTGCCGTTCGGCACCGTGCACCTGGCCGGGCGCGAGGTGATCCGGGCCGGCGCGCAGGTCCGGGTGCCGTTCGAGGTGCAGATGCCCTGGGAGACACCGATCACCACGGTGCTCGGCCGGCACCTGACCGGGATGGCGATCGGCCTGCAGACCAACCTCAACCTGTCCAGCTCCATCGTCGACCCGCAGGACATCGACGCGGTCCCGGTCGAGCCGCTGCCGGCCCAGCACCGGATCCTGGACGCGCTGAGCCGGCTGGGTTTCCAGTTCGCCCAGGCCGGTCTGGAGCAGAACCGGATCTCCGGCGTCGACCAGCAGCTGCCGTTCTTCCAGGAGATCCACTTCACCCCCTCGCGGGCGTTCGCCGGGGTGTTCACCGACCTGGCCGTGAGCTTCCTGGCCCGCCCGCACGACCTGCAGGTCGTGCTGGACGTGACCAAGCGGGTCCGGGTGGCCAAGGGCGGCGGCCTGGGCGCGCGCGGCCAGTCCTTCATCGGCTCGTTCACCGTCGAGTACGCCAGCCTCGGGCGCACCAACTGGGAGCAGCACATCGAGTCCTGCCTGCGCGAAGTGGCCGAGCCGCGCGGTATCTTCGACTGAATTGTCCATGCGGCGATCGGAGCCGGTCACGCTGACCAGAACACTCGCCAACCGGGTCCGAACATGATCGTCGCCGATGAGGTGGCGGCGGCGCTGTCCGAGGGTCGTGCCGTCGTCGCGCTGGAAAGCACGCTGCTCGCACACGGGCTGCCGGCCGGACGCAACCGCGACGTCGCCGGCCGGCTGGAGACCGTCGTGCGCGACGCGGGCGCCGTTCCGGCCACCATCGCCGTGCTGGGCGGCACGCCACGGATCGGGCTCAGCGACACCGAACTGGACCGGGTCTGCGACCCCGGCGCCGGCCTGGTCAAGCTCTCCCGCCGGGACCTGGGCCCGGCGCTGGCCCTCGGCCGCGACGGGGCCACCACGGTGGCCAGCACCGCCGCGCTGGCCGCAGCCGCCGGCATCGGCATGTTCGCCACCGGCGGGCTCGGCGGAGTCCACCTGAGCCGGTCCGGCACCACCTCCTGGGACGTCTCGGCCGACCTCGATGTGCTGGCCGGCACGCCGATCGTGGTGGTCTGCTCCGGCGTGAAGTCCATTCTGGACATCGAGGCCACCGTGGAGGTGCTGGAGACCCGGTCGGTTCCGGTGATCGGTTACCGGACCGACTCGTTCCCGGGCTTCTACCGGCGGGCCTCGGCGTTCGAGGTGCCGTGGCGGGTGGACACCCCGGCCGGCGCCGCCGCCGTGGCCGCGGCCCACTTCGGGCTGGCCGGCGGCTCCGGGGTGCTGCTGGTGAACCCGGTGCCGCCCGAACACGAGATGGACCTCGAACTGCACGACCGGCTGCTGCGGGAGGGCATGGACCTGCTGGACCGGCACAACGTGCGCGGCCGGGACGTGACCCCGGTGCTGCTCGAGCACTTCCACAACGGCAGCGGCGGCGCCAGCCTCGACGCCAACGAGGCGCTGGTGCTGGACAACGCCCGGGTGGCCGCCGAGGTCGCCGTCGAGCTGGCTCAGCGCGACGCCGAGTAGAGCCGGGCCACCACCTCGTCGATGTCCGGCTCACGCACCGACAGGTCGCGCAGCGCCACCGCGCCGGCCAACTGGGCCACCACCTCGCCGGCGGTGGCGCCGGTCAGCGTGAGGGTCACCCGCCGGCCCTCGGCCTCGATCGCCGTGACCGTCGCCCCGACCGGCACCAGCCCGTCCGGCCACGGCGCGTCCAGGTCGACCACGACACTGCGCCGCGAGCCGTGGCTGGCGTGCAACTCCGCCAGGGATCCGTCGTGCACCACCCGGCCGTGGTCGATCACCACCAACCGCCGGCACAGCTTCTCGATGTCGGCCAGGTCGTGCGTGGTGAGCACGATCGTGGTGTCGCCCCGGCCGCCCAGCTCGGCCAGGAAGCCGCGCACCGCCTGCTTGCTGATCACGTCCAGCCCGATGGTCGGCTCGTCCAGGAACAGCACCTCGGGACCGTGCAGCAGGGCTGCGGTCAGCTCGCCGCGCATCCGCTGGCCGAGGGACAGCTGGCGCACCGGCATGTCCAGGAACTCGTCGAGATCCAGCAGCTTCCGGCAGCCCGCCAGCCGCGCGGCGTGCTCGGCGGCCGGCACCCGGTAGACGTGCCGCAGCAGCGCGAAGGAGTCCGCCAGCGGCAGGTCCCACCACAGCTGCGAGCGCTGGCCGAACACCACGCCGATCCGCCGGGCCAGCCGGGAGCGCTGCGGCACCGGCTCCAGCCCGCACACCCGCACCGAACCGCCGGACGGGGTGAGCACCCCGGTCAGCATCTTCAGCGTGGTGGACTTGCCGGCGCCGTTCGGCCCGATGTAACCCAGCAGCTCGCCGCGCTCCACCCGCAGGTCCACCCCGCCGACCGCGGACACCACCCGCCGCTCGCGGCGCAGCCGGCCCTTCCTCCGGTAGACGGTGAACTCCTTGGCCAGCCCGACCGTTTCGATGATCATGATCCCGTACTCCGGTAGTGACGGATTCCGGTGCGCCACAACAAACCGGCCCCCGTCGCGGCCAGCGCGGCGATGACCGGCGAACACCAGTGCAGCCAAGCCGGCGTGCCCAGCGGATCGGGCCGGCCCAGCAGCGCCAGCGCCGGCAGGTAGGCCACGAAGGCGAACCCGAGCCCGAACACGACCACCCGGCGGAACACGTCGCCGTACATCGTGATCGGGTAGGAGGTCAGGTCCCGGCCGCCGTAGGTGAACGAGTTGGCCAACTCGCCGGACTCGATCCACCAGAACGCGACCGTCGCGCCGGCGACGAACAGGCTGCCGAAGAACACCGCCCCGGCGACCGGTGCGAGCACCGCCAGCAGCACCCGGGCCGGCGTCCAGTCGATGCCCGCGACCACGAGGGCGATCAGGTAGATCAGCAGGCCCTGCACCACCCGGCCGAACCGGCGGGGCGCGAAGTCCATGGCCAGCAGTTGCAGCAGCGCGGACAACGGGCGGACCAGCACCGCGTCGAACAGCCCGGTGCGCACGTAGTGCCGCAGCCGCTCGATGTTGCCCACCGCCAGATCGGCGAGCGGGAACGCGAGCGCCGCGATCCCGGTGATCAGCAGCACCTCGCGCGGGCCGAACCCGCCGAGCTCGCCCCGCACGCTGAGCAGCAGGAACACGGTGATCACGTCCAGCAGGGTGATCAGCGCGGCGGCCACCGTGTCCAGCGCGAACGACAGCCGGTACTGGGTCTGCGCGCGGATCTGGGCCACGGTCAGGCGCAGGTAGGGGTTAGCCACCCTGCACCACCAGCCTGCGCCAGGCGGCCCGCTGCACCCGGGCGCATGCCGCCAGCCCGATCGCCAGCCAGACGCACTGGGCCAGCAGCACCAGCCCGGTGTGGCCCCGCTCGACCAGGATGTCCAGCGGCGCCTGCATCATCGTCGGGAACGGGGTGGCGATCCACAGCACCAGCTGGGCCCACTCGGGCAGCACCGGCAGCGGGAAGTACAGCCCGCCTGCCCCGCCCCACAGGAACACCCACATCATCGTCACGCCGCGCACGTCGAGCAGCCAGAACGCGCTCAGGCCGATCAGATACCGGCCGCAGAACGCGATCAGCGTGGCCAGCACCACCGACACCGCGAACAGTGGGTAGGTGAGTGGCTCCACCGGCAGGTACAGCTCGAAGAACAGCAGGCCGGCCGCGATCGGGGCGAGGAACCGGGTCAGCAGGGCGTAGCCGAACCGGCCCAGGTCGGTGCACAGGTAGAGGGTGAACGGGCCGGCCGGGCGGAGCAGGTCGGTGACCACGTCGCCGGACCGCACCCGCTCGGCCAGGTCGAGCATCCCCCAGGCGTTCACCACCGCGAGCAGGCCCTGCCCGACCCACACGAACGTGGCGAGCTGGCGGCCGTCGTACCCGGCCAGCTGCCCGGCCGACCCGGCGATGGACAGCAGGACGTAGCAGCGCAGGAACCCGAACATGATGTTGGTTGTCGCGCCGGCCACGGTGGCCTGCCGGTAGGTGGAGAACCGACGGAAGCCGGCCGCTGCCAGCGCGGCGGCGACACGTACGGTCCCCACCTTGTGGACACCCCCAGCATTCGTGCGGTGGTGGTCGGCGACGCCGCGCTGGACGTGGTCGCCCGGCACACCGGCCCCATCGTGCACGGCGACGACGCCCGCGCTCAAATCCGATTCACCCCCGGCGGGGCGGCGGCCAACACGGCGGCCTGGCTCGCCCACCACGGGGTGGACACCACGCTGGTCTCCCGGATCGGCGACGACCCGGGCGGCGCGCACGTGCGGGCCGCGCTCACCGCCGCCGGGGTGCGGTGCGTCTTCGCCGTCGACCCGGACGCCACCACCGGCTGCGTCGTGGTGCTGGTGGACGGCGACGGCCAGCGCAGCATGCTGCCCGACCGGGGCGCCAACGCCCGGCTGCGCCCGACCGACCTGGATCCGGCGCTGCTGGCCGGCGCGGCGCACCTGCACCTGTCCGGCTACGTGCTGCTGGACGCCTCGTCCATCCCGGCCGGTGTGGCGGCGCTGGCGGCGGCTCGGCGGGCCGGCCTGACCACCTCGGTGGACCCGCAGGCGGCGCACCTCATCGCCGACCCGGCCGGGTTCCTCGACCTGGTCCGCGGCGTCGACCTGCTGCTGCCCAACACCACCGAACTGGCCAGGCTGACCGGCTCGGCCGACCCGGCGAGCGCGACGGCGCTGCTCGACGCGGTCGGCGCGGTCGCGGGGTTCGCGCTGGAGAACGCGCGTCTCCACGCAGAGCTCGCCGCCCGCCTGGAGGACGTCCGCGGGTCCCG
>NZ_DASTBH010000430.1:0-21987 GCF_035712165.1 Actinophytocola sp.
CAGACGGGAGTTGGTTATGTACTGACAGAAAGCACGCTACTGGCTCGTACGGGATTGGATAGGGCCCGAACGGAGTAGCTGATCTCCGCGAATGGATCATCGAAAACCTGGATCGCCCGCCGGAGCCCGCGCCCCGCGGACGGGTCAGGGGGCGTGCGGGGCCTGGTGGACGCGGTCCCGGCCGCCGGATTTCGCGTCGAACAGGGCGCCGTCGGCGGCCCGGAGGATGGCGTCGAGCGCGTCGCCGTGGCGGGGGAAGAGGGCCACCCCGATCGACGCGGTCTGGCCGCGGAACGGGACCACGCCGTGCGAGCCGGTGGTGTTCAGGACCAGCGTGGCGATGGTGCCGCGAATGCGCTCGGCCACGGCCGCCAGGTCGGCGCCCGCGATGCCGGGGAGCAGCACCACGAACTCGTCCCCGCCGAACCGGCCGACCAGGTCGTAGCCGCGCACCTGGCCGTTGATCGCCTTGGCCACGGCGACCAGCACCTCGTCGCCGACCAGGTGGCCGTGATCGTCGTTGACCTGTTTGAAGTGATCGAGGTCGATGATCAGCACCCCGACGGTGGTGCCGTGCCGCCCGGCCCGCTCCAGTTCCCGGCGCGCGGCGTCGTACCACGCGGTGGGGTTCAGCAGCCCGGTCTTGGGGTCGGTGCGGGCCGCCTCGCGCAACTGGCGGATCAGCACCCGGCCGTGCAGCACCAGGGTCACGCCCACGATCGCCAGCGCCATCGCCGGCCAGTCCACCAGCGTCCAGGCCAGCAACCCGCCGAGGGCGAGGGTCGCCCCCTCCAGCCCGTAGTCGCCCCAGTCCGGCGTGACCCGGCGCAGGTTCGGGTTGGCGATCGACAGCGCCACCACCGCGCCCACCAGGACGCTGTTCACCACCAGGAACACCGCGCCGGCGGCGACCACCACACCGAACCCGGCCAGATCCCGTGGCAGCGCACCGAAGTCCTGGTAGTACCCGGTCAGCACGAGCACCCCGGTGGTCGCGAGCACCGAACCGACCTGGGCGGCGGCGCTGAAGGTCACCCGGTGCACGGCCCGGTGCGCGACCCGCACCCACCGGTGCAGGTGCAGCACCAGGATCACCGTGGCGGCCAGCACCGGATGCAGCAGCAGCGCCGCGGCGAAGATCCACACCGAGTTGAGGTCCATGAAGGGCGTGCGCAGGTACCGCCGGTGCATGCGCTCCACCGGCCGGGACGCCTCGCCGAAACCGAGGCTGAACACCAGCAGCAGCGCGAAGATCCCCAGATTCGTCCGGGGCACCGGGGTGCGCAGCACGGTCAGCAGCGTGATCAGCACCGCGACCACGTCCACGAAGAGCACATAGCCGATCACCCGGCGCGGCTGTGACCACAACGACCACGCGGCCGGGCTGACGAGCCGCACCCGCCCGGACACCACCGGATACCGGGACAGCACGGCCAGCGAGCTAACCGTCACGACGGACCACCTTGGACCAGATCGGAACCACGCGGATCCGGTTGGGCGTCACCGACCGGACGCGCGGCCCGCAGACCGGCGACGTCCGGCCTATCGCAAGGTGCAGTTGGCGTGTTACCAGTACTGGTCAGACGTCGAGCAGGCTCTCCAGGCCGACGACCAGACCGGGGCGGTTCAGGATCGACCGGACGCCGAGCAGCACGCCCGGCATGAAGCCCTTGCGGTCGAAGGAGTCGTGCCGGATGGACAGCGTCTCGCCGTCGCCGCCGAACAGCACCTCCTGGTGCGCCACCAGACCGGGCAGCCGCACCGAGTGCACCCGCACGTCACCGAGCCGCGCGCCCCGGGCGCCCTCCACTTCGGAGGTGGTCGCGTCCGGCTTCGGATCGACACCGGCCTCGGCCCGCGCGGCGGTGATCAACCGGGCGGTGTGGGTCGCGGTGCCGGACGGGGCATCGGCCTTGCGGTCGTGGTGCAGCTCGACGATCTCCGCCGAGGCGTAGTACCGGGCGGCCATCTGGGCGAAGCGCATCGCGAGCACGGCGCCGAGCGCGAAGTTCGGCGCGACCAGCACGCCGAGCTCGGGCTTGGGCTCCAGCCACTGCCGCACCGTGTCCAGCTTGGCCAGATCGAAGCCGGAGGTGCCGACCACGCACCGGATGTCGTGGTCGACGCAGAACCGGATGTTGTCCAGCACCACGTCGGGGTGGGTGAAGTCGACGACCACCTCGGCCCCGGCGTCGGCGAGGTCGAACATCCAGTCGCCGGTGTCCACCATGGCGACGATCTCCATGTCCTCGGCGGCCTCGACGGCCCGGCACACCTCGGCGCCCATCCGCCCGCGCGCCCCCAGCACACCGACCCGGATCGGGTTGTCTTCGGTCCTGGCCACGGTCATCGATCGATCACCTCATGCACCTCGCCCGGCACGTCGTCGGCGTGAGCGTAGGGCCCGACCACCGCGGCCGCGACGGGGCGGGTCAGCAACTCGCCGGCCAGCGCGCCGACCTGCGCCGGGGTGACCGCCTCGATCCGCTCCAGGGTCTGCGACACCGACATGTACCGCGCGTAGGACAGCTCCGCCTTGCCGATCCGGGACATCCGCGAGCTGGTGTCCTCCAGTCCCAGCACCAGGCTGCCGCGCAGCTGGCCCTTGGCCCTGGCCACCTCGTCGGCGGTGACGCCGTCCCTGGCCATGCCGGACAGCACCTCGTGCACCACCCGGGCCACGTCGCCGAGCCGGTCCGGCTGGCATCCGGTGTAGACGGACAGGTGCCCGGTGTCCGCGTAGGACGCCACCGACGAGTACACCTGGTAGGCGAGCCCCCGCCGCTCCCGAACCTCCTGGAACAGCCGGGAGCTCATGCCGCCGCCCAGCACCGTGTTGAGCACGCCGAGCGTCCAGCGGCGCTCGTCGTGCCGGTCCGGCGAGCGCACACCGAACATCATGTGCGCCTGCTCGGTGTCGTCCGGGTGCACGACCAGCTTGGCCGCACCCGGGATCCGGGCCCGGCCGGCTCGCGGCAGCACCGGGGAACCGTTGCCGGACAACCGGTCCCGCAGCAGCCGCCGGACCTGCCGGAGCACCTCGCCGTGGCTGAGGTTGCCGGCCGCGGCGACGACCATCGTCGGCGGGGTGTAGCGGCGGCGGTAGAAGCCGTACAGCGCCGCCCGGCTCATCTCGGTGATCGACTTCTCGGTGCCGAGCACCGGCCGGCCGAGCGGGTGGTCGCCGAGCAGCGCGGCGCAGAACGCGTCGTGCAGCAGGTCCTCGGGATCGTCGTCGCGCATGGCGATCTCCTCGAGCACCACGCCGCGCTCGGTCTCCACATCGGACTCGGCGAGCAGCGCGTCGAACACCACGTCGCACACCAGATCCATGCCCAGCGCGAGATCCTCGTCGAGGACGTGCGCGTAGTAGCAGGTGTGCTCCTTGGCGGTGAACGCGTTGAGCTCGCCGCCGACCGCGTCGATCTCCTGCGCGATGCCGGCCGCCGTGCGCCGCCTGGTTCCCTTGAACAGCAGGTGTTCCAGGTAGTGCGCGGCGCCGGCGACCGCCGGCTTCTCGTCCCGTGAACCGACCCCGACCCAGATTCCCAGCGACGCGGAGCGCACGCCGGGAACCTGCTCGGTGATCACGCGTAGCCCACCGGGGAGCACGGTGCGCTTGACCACACAGCCGTCGGCCGTGCGCTCCAGAACCCGCGTGCTCCCCTTTTCAGCTGCCGTCACTGGGTGGACGGGGTCTCGGCCTCGGCCGGCTGCGCGGCGTCCTCGTCCTTGACCGGCACGAGGCTGATCTTGCCGCGCTGGTCGATGTCGGCGATCTCCACCCGGAGCTTGTCGCCGACCTTGACCACGTCCTCGACCTTGCCGATGCGCTTTCCGTTGCCCAGCTTGGAAATGTGCACCAGACCGTCCTTGCCGGGCAGCAGCGAGACGAACGCGCCGAACGCGGCGGTCTTGACCACCGTGCCGAGGAACCGCTCGCCCACCTTGGGCAGCTGCGGGTTGGCGATGGCGTTGATCCGCTGGATGGCGGCCTCGGCGGACGGACCGTCCGCGGCGCCGACGTAGATCGTGCCGTCGTCCTCGATGGAGATGTCGGCGCCGGTCTCCTCGGTGATCGAGTTGATCATCTTGCCCTTCGGCCCGATCACCTCGCCGATCTTGTCGACCGGGATCTTCACGCTCGTCACGCGCGGCGCGTACGGGCTCATCTCGTCCGGCTTGTCGATCGCCTCGGCCAGCACCTCGAGGATGGTCAGCCGGGCGTCCTTGGCCTGGGCCAGCGCCTGGGCCAGCACCTCGGACGGGATGCCGTCCAGCTTGGTGTCCAACTGCAGCGCGGTGACGAACTCCTTGGTGCCGGCCACCTTGAAGTCCATGTCGCCGAACGCGTCCTCGGCGCCGAGGATGTCGGTCAGCGCCACGTAGCGGGTCTGGCCGTCCACCTCGTCGGAGACCAGGCCCATCGCGATGCCGGCCACCGGAGCCTTGAGCGGCACGCCGGCGTTGAGCAGCGCCAGGGTGGACGCGCACACCGAGCCCATCGACGTGGACCCGTTGGAGCCCAGCGCCTCGGACACCTGGCGGATCGCGTAGGGGAACTCGTCCCGCTTGGGCAGCACGGGAACCAGAGCACGCTCGGCGAGCGCGCCGTGCCCGATCTCGCGCCGCTTGGGCGAACCGACCCGGCCGGTCTCACCGGTGGAGTACGGCGGGAAGTTGTAGTGGTGCAGGTAGCGCTTGTGCGTCTCCGGCGACAGCGAGTCGATCTGCTGCTCCATGCGCAGCATGTTCAGCGTGGTGACACCCATGATCTGGGTCTCGCCGCGCTCGAACAGCGCCGAGCCGTGCGCCCGGGGCACCACGGCGACCTCGGCGGACAGCTGCCGGATGTCGGTGAGCCCGCGACCGTCGATGCGCACCTTGTCACGCAGGATGCGCTGCCGGACCAGCTTCTTGTTCACCGACCGGAACGCGGCGCCGATCTCCTTCTCCCGGCCCTCGAACGTCTCGTCCGCGACCAGCCGCTCCAGCACCGAGGCCTTGATCTCGTCGAGCCGGGTCTCGCGCTCCGACTTGCCGGCGATCGTCAGCGCCTGGGCCAGGTCCGCCGCCACCGCCTGCTCGACGGCCTGGAAGACGTCGTCCTGGTAGGGCGGGAAGAGCGGGAACTCACCGGTCGCCTTGGCCGCCTTGTCGGCCAACTCCTGCTGGGCCTGGCACAGCGCCCGGATGAACGGCTTGGCCGCCTCCAGGCCGGAGGCGACGATCTCCTCGGTCGGAGCCTGGGCGCCGGAGCCGATCAGCTCGATCACCTTCTCGGTGGCCTCGGCCTCGACCATCATGATCGCCACGTCGGAGCCGACCACCCGGCCGGCGACCACCATGTCGAACACGGCGGTCTCAAGCTGCTCGTGGGTCGGGAAGGCGACCCACTGGCCGTCGATCAGCCCCACCCGCACGCCGCCGACCGGACCGGAGAACGGCAGGCCCGCGAGCTGGGTCGAGGCGGACGCGGCGTTGATCGCGACCACGTCGTAGAGGTCGGCCGGGTTCAGGCTCATCACCGTCACCACGACCTGGATCTCGTTGCGCAGGCCGTCCACGAAGGACGGCCGCAGCGGGCGGTCGATCAGCCGGCAGGCCAGCACCGCGTCGGTGGACGGCCGGCCCTCGCGGCGGAAGAAGGCGCCGGGGATGCGGCCCACCGAGTACATCCGCTCCTCGACGTCCACGGTGAGCGGGAAGAAGTCGAAGTGCTCCTTGGGCTGCTTGGACGCCGTGGTGGCGGACAGCAGCATGGTGTCGTCGTCGAGATAGGCGACGACGCTGCCGGCGGCCTGCCGGGCGAGCCGGCCGGTCTCGAACCGGACCGTGCGTTTTCCGTACTTGCCGTTGTCGATCTCGGCGACGGTCTCGTGCACTCCAGGTTCGCTGAAGTCGGTCAAAGTATTTCTCCTCGTCATGTCCGGGCACTGCGCCGGGGCGCGGCCGAAGACGAGGCCGGTCTTCGATCGAAGTTCCCGGGGGGTCTCACACCCGGAAACCACTACCGAGGACCGGCGAAGAGGTCCTCCACGCGGCGCGCGTGCCTGGTTCGTTGTTCTTATGTGGCGAGGGGAGTGGCCTGGTCGGGCCACTCCCCTCTTCAGCTTGCTAGCGGCGCAGACCGAGCCGCTGGATCAGCGACCGGTAGCGCTCGATGTCCACCTTGGTCAGGTAGTTGAGTAGCCGGCGACGGCGGCCGACCAGCAGCAGCAGACCACGCCGCGAGTGGTGATCATGCTTGTGCACCTTGAGGTGCTCGGTCAGGTCGCTGATGCGCTTGGTCAGCATCGCCACCTGGGCCTCCGGCGAACCGGTGTCGGTCGCGTGCAGCCCGTAATCGCCGAGAATGTTCTTCTTCTGCTCAGTGGACAGCGCCACTCGTCTTCTCCTCAGATGTAGCTGTACCGTGAAATGTTCTGCCTGGTCAGGCAGGTGAAGATGGTCTGGCCGCCACGGACTGCAGCCGAACCCAACCGACAACGTTACCAGGTGGTAAACGACGCTCGCGATCAGGACACGGTCAGCGGGACCCGCTCCACCGCCGAGTACACCGGACCGTCCGGCTTGAGCTGGCTGGAGAACAGCACCAGCTCCGGCGGCACCCACCACGGGCCGGAGTAGTCGCCGAGCGCCAGGGTGGCCCGCTCGGCCAGCGGGTTGCGGTCCGGGCCCCGGCGCCACCGCGCCACCGTCACGTGCGGGCGGTAGTCGTCGCCCTCCTCCTCCGGCCGGGCCGCGGCGGCCACGGCCCGCAGGGCGCGTTCGGCCGCCATGCTCGACGGGTCCACCCCGATCCACAGCACGCCGGGAAACCCACCGGCGCCGGCCAGCCGGATCCGCGGCGCGGCGAGCCCGGCGGCTCGTCTGCGCAGCCAGGCGCCGCGCCGGTCGGCGTGCTCCCGGTTGCCGTAGAAGCCCATCGTGATGTGCCAGCTACCGGATGCCAACCAGCGCAGTGCGTCGGCGTCGGCGCGCACCTTGTCCAGTCGGGCCTCCAGGTCCGCCGCCACGTAGTCGGGCAGCTCGACCGCGGAGAAGAGTCGAGGCACAGCGTCCTAGCCTCCAGGCGAGACGTGCGGGTCAGTGCGGCCGGCCGGCCCGGCGCAACAACTCGGCGATGTCCGGGAACTTGCCGTTGAGCATGTCGGCGGCGGCGGTCAGGTCCCCGGGATCGGCCACGCGGCGCAGTGCGGCGACCGCGACCCGATCCGTGCGGCCGATGTCGACCGGAAGGTTGTCCCTGGTCACCGAGGGTTTGGACGCGCGGACGTCGTCCAGGGCACGCTGCAGCGCCTCGCGCTTGCCGGAGGCCACGTCGGGCGTGAGCACCTTGCGCTCCAGCATGATCAGCCGAGCCAGCACGGCCGGATTGCCGATCTTGGCCCGGCGGCCGCTCATCACCTGGCTGAGCATCGGCGCGCTGATCCCCAGAACGTCGGCCAGGTTGGCCTGCGAGACGTCGAAGGCGACGACCAGCCGACGAACCCGATCTCCCAACGGCTCGCCGTACCATTCGCGCTGCAGCGCGAGGTTCCGTTGGACGATCTTGTGGTCCTCCACGGCCACCTCTCCCACCGAACGCCCTCATCGCAGGTCAGTCCCTCGCATCTTGCCAGTTCACGGCAGCGGGGGTGGGAAAAACGGACAGTCTGACCCCTCCCCGCGAGCCGTTACCCCGAACGGCCCTTCGGCGTTGCGCCGCCTGGGTCGAGCAGCGCCCGGGTCTGCGCCACGTCCCGGTGCATCTGCTCGACCAGCGCCTCGCTGGAATCGAACCGCTCCATGCCGCGCAGCCGCTCGACGAAGTCGATCCCCACCCGCTGGCCGTAGAAGTCGGCCTCGACGTCCAGCACGAACGCCTCCACCCGGCGCTCCCGGCCGGAGAAGGTCGGGTTCGTGCCGACCGAGACGGCGGCCGCCCGAGCCGCCTGGTCCGCGGCGCCGAGCAGGGAGAACCGGCAGGCGTAGACGCCGTCGGCGGGGACGGCGGCATACCGCGGGGTGGACAGGTTGGCGGTCGGGAAGCCCAGTTCCCGGCCCCGCCGGTCGCCGCGCACGACGATGCCCTCCAGCCGGTGCGGCCGGCCCAGCGCCGCCCCGGCGGCGCTGACGTCGCCGGCGTCGATGCAGGCCCGGATGTAGGTGGACGAGAACGTGATCTCGTCGCCCGGCTTCGCGTTCGGCACCGTGATCAGCTTGGCCCCGTCGGTCACGTAGCCGAACCGGTGCCCGAGCTGGGTGAGCAAGGCCACATTGCCGGCCGCGCGGTGGCCGAAGGCGAAGTTCTCCCCCACCACCACGGCGGCCACGTGCAGCTTGTCCACCAGCACCTCGTGCACGAACTCGTCGGCCGGCATCTTGGACAGCTCCGGAGTGAACGGCAGCACGCAGAACACGTCGATGCCGAGCCCTTCGACCAGTTCGGCCTTGCGACGCAGGGTGGTGAGCTGCGCCGGATGGCTGCCCGGGCGCACCACCTCGGACGGGTGCGGGTCGAAGGTGAGCAGCACGCTGGGCACACCGCGGTCGTGGGCCAGCGACACCGCCCGGTGGATCAGCTCCTGATGGCCGAGGTGCACGCCGTCGAACACCCCGATGGTCAACACGCAGCGGCCCCAACCCCCCGGCAGGCTCTCCAGTCCACGCCATCGCTGCACAGCCATGAGCCTATCGGTCAACCGGCCGGAGTGAGCACGACCAGCGGCCGGGCGGTCGGCCCGTCGTCCACCACCAGCGCCACCGCGTGCCCGTCCGGGTCGAACACCCCATAGGTTCCGGCGATCCCGCCGGCCGGCAGCCGCTGCCCGTGGGTGAGCGCGGCGGCGCGGTCCCGGTCGACCTCGCGGCGCGGGAAGGCGGCGGTGACCGCGGCGTCCAGGTCCAGGGACAGGGCCGGATCGGCGGCGAGCGCATCGAGGGTCCGGGCCAGCTTCAGGCCGAACGGCCCGACCATCGTGCGGCGCAGGGCGGTGAGGTGGCCGCCGACCGCGAGGCCGGCGCCGAGGTCGCGGGCCAGGGCCCGGACGTAGGTGCCGGACGAGCACTCGACCAGCACGTCGAGTTCCAGCGACCCGGGCGCCCGGCGGGTCTCCAGGAGATCGAACCGGTACACCTCGACCGGCCGGGCCGGAATGTCGACCTGCTCCCCGGCACGCACCCGGGCGTAGGCGCGCTTGCCGGCGATCTTGACCGCGCTCACCGCGCTCGGCACCTGCTCGACGGACCCGGTGAGCTTGGCGATTCCGGCCCGGATGTCCGTGTCCGGAACGGTTTCCGGACTGTCCACTGCGGACAGCGGGGTGCCCTCGGCGTCGTCGGTGGTGGTCGACGCGCCGAGCTTGATCGTGGCCAGGTAGGCCTTGCGGTCCAGGGCGAGATGGCCGAGGAGCTTGGTGGCCCGTTCGATGCCGAGCACCAGCACGCCGGTCGCCATCGGGTCGAGCGTTCCGGCGTGCCCGACCTTGCGGGTGCCCATGATCCGCCGGACCCGGGCGACCACGTCATGGGAGGTCATCCCGTCCGGCTTGTCGATGATGATGAGACCCGGTTGCTGCACGGCGCGAATCCTAGGCGGCGAGGGCTGCCTCGACGTCCCAGCGGCGCCGCCGGGGCAACGGGACCGGGACCTCCTCGCCGCGCTCCTGGGCGGCGAAGACCGCGGCCCGGGCCCGGCGCCACCACACCATGGTGCGCCAGCAGCCGAGCACCAGCAGCGCGGCCACGGACAGCAGCGCGATCCGGAACGAGCCGGTCAGGTCCAGCAGCAGGCCGATCGCCAGCGCCGAGACCGTGGTGGCCACGAAGCCGCCCACGTTCACCACGCCGCTGGCCGTGCTCATCCGGCGCATCGGGTTGTAGTCCCGGGCCAGGGCGAAGCCGATGCCGGAGGCGGGCCCGCCGATGGACAGCCATCCGAAGGCCAGGACCAGCACAGCCAGCGGCACATGCCCGCCCGGCCAGCCGAGCAGCACCGTCCAGGTGGCCAGCGCGCTGACCAGGTAGCCGATCACGAACGGCATTCGCCACCGCGGGTGGCGACCGGTCACCGTGCCCACGAGCGGGCCGCCCACCAGCACGCCGAGCACCAGCACGCTGAGCACCGAGCCGGCGACGCCGGGGGTGAGCCCCTGTGCCTCCACCAGGTACGGGAAGCCCCACAGCAGGCCGAGCACGGCCGGACCGAACATGGTCGAGAAGTGCACCCAGAAGCCCAGCCGGGTTCCGGGCACGTTCCAGGACCGGGTGACGTCGGCGTGCACCTTGCGCAGTGACACCGCCGGCCGGGCCTCGGTCAGCACCGTGCCCGCCGGCACGTCGCGCAGCCGCAGCGCGGCCACGGCCGCGTAGGCGACGGTGACGGCGCCGGCCACGGCGAAGGTGGTCGTCCAGCCGGCATGGCCGAGCAGCAGGGTGAGCGGGACGGTGGCGGCCAGGTTGCCGAGCGCGCCGAGCGTTCCGGTCACCGCGACGAGCGCGGCGTAGCGCCGGGGCGGGAAGTGCGCGGCGACCAGGCGCAGCACGCTGACGAAGGTCATCGCGTCGCCGATGCCGAGCACGGCGCGCGCGGCGAGTCCGAGCGGGTAGGTGGCGGCCATCGCGAACATCAACTGGCCGGTGCCCATCAGCAGGGCGGCGGCGGTCAGCACGCGGCGCGGTCCGAAGTGGTCGACCAACAGTCCGGTCGGGACCTGCATCAGCGCGTAGAGACCGACCTGCAGCACGGTGAACATGCCCAGCGCCGCCGGTCCCACGTGGAACCGGTCGATGGCCTCGAGTCCCGCCACCCCCAGCGAAGTTCGGTGGAACATGGCCAGGACATAGACCAGCACGCCCATCGACCAGATGACCAACGCTCGACGACTTGGCTTGGCGGAAGGCAAAGCCAGCAACCCCTTCGCAACTAGAGAAAGCTCATCCGAGGGGTATAACGGCAGCTCAGGGCCGATTGTTAGCTAACCTAACCGTGCGCTGGGTCACGCCCGCACGGCGCCGACCACGGCCCACCGCCCGCCGCGCAGCCGGATCAGCACGGCCGCCAGACGGACCAGCAGGAACGCGGTCAGCGCCAGCCAGATTCCGGCCAGCCCCCAGCCGAACGCGTTGGTCGTCCAGACCACCGGCAGGAAACCGAACCCCGCCGCGACCAATGTGGAGTTACGCATGAAGCCGGCGTCCCCGGCGCCGAGCAGCACCCCGTCCAGAGCGAACACGACGCCCCCGATCGGTTGCAGGGCAACGAAGAACCACCAGGCGTGCGGAATCTCGGCGAGCACCGCCGGGTCCGAGGTGAACACCGCGGGCAGCACCGGCGCGAGCAGCGTGAACACGATCGCGCAGAGCACGCCGAAGACGAGGCCGTAGCGGGTGAGCCGGTAGGCCAGTTCGCGCGCCTCGGCGCCCTCGCCGGCGCCGAGCGCGGCGCCCACCAGCGACTGCGCGGCGATCGCCACGGCATCGAGCAGCAGCGCCACGAACACCCACAACTGCAGTACCACCTGGTGCGCGCCGACGGTCGCCGCCGAGGTGTGCGCGGCGACGGCGGTCGCGGAGATGTAGCAGACCTGGAACGCCAGCGTGCGCAGCATGAGGTCGCGCCCGATGCCGAGCTGCGCGCGGATCAGCGCCGGCACCGGGCGCAGCGGGACCCGCTCGCTGACCAGGGCCCGGACGAACATCCCGGCGGCGATCACCTGCGCGGCCACGTTGGCGATCGCCGAACCGGTCAGCCCGAGATCCGCGCCGTAGACCAGAACCGGGCACAGCACCGCCGAGATTCCGTTGCCCGCCAACACATAGCGCAGCGGGCGGGCGGTGTCCTGCACGCCGCGCATCCAGCCGTTGCCGGCCATGGTGAGCAGGATGAACGGGGTGCCGAGCAGCGCGATCCGCAGCCAGCCGACCGCGGCGTCGGCCACCGCGCCGGAACCGGACAGCAGCCGCACGATCGGGCCGGCGAAGACCTGGCCGACGATGATCAGCAGCAGCCCGGCGGCCAGCGCGAGCCAACTCGCCTGGACGCCCTCGACCACCGCGTCGGCGCGCCGGTTGGCGCCGTGCAGGCGGGCGGCCCGCGCCGTGGTGCCGTAGGAGAAGAAGGTCAGCGTGGTGGACAGCTGGGCGAGCACCGTGCCGGCGACCGCGAGCGCGGCCAGCGGCACCACCCCGAGGTGGCCGACCACGGCCGTGTCCACCAGCACGTAGAGCGGCTCGGCGGCCAGCACGGCCAGGGCCGGCAGCGCGAGCCCGGTGACCTGGCGCAGCGACCCGCTCCGCGTGGTGTCCTGCGCCATGACCCCTCCGGTAAGGTGCTCTCAGTGGATATGCCCCTGACTGCTGGAGCTTAGTCGTAAGGACTGCACATGGACAATGCCAGTTACCTGGACGTGGCACTGCGACTGGCGAACGCCCCCGGGGACGACGTCGAAGCGGTTCGATCCGCGCTGCACGACGAGCCGTGGTGGGCCGACCGGATCACCGCGTCCGACCTGGTCATCCTGGGCGCGGTGGCCGCCGCGCTGCGCCGGGTGCTCGCCGCAGCGGTGGCCGCCGACCGGGACCGGGTGCTGCGCGAGACCAATGCCCTGCTGGCCGCGCACCCGTTGCGGCCCCGGCTCTCCGCCGGCCACGACGAGGCGGCCCCGCACTGGCACGTGCACGTCGCCGACCCGGCCGAGTCGCCGGCCACCGAGGTGGCGGCCGCCGCGTCCTGGGGACTGGCGCAGGGCATCGTGCGGTACGGCCTGACCCGCTGGGGCCACTGCGCCGCCGAGGACTGCGCCAACTACTTCCTGGACACCTCCACCAACCAGGCCAAGCGCTTCTGCTCCGCCCGGTGCGCCAACCGCGTCCACGTCGCCGCGTTCCGCTCCCGCCGCCGCTGACCGTCCTCTGTGGACTTTCCTGGTCTGGCAGGATCACGCCATGCACCACGAGCCGATCACGGTCGCCGACGTCGAGGTGATCCCGCTGTGCGACGGGTCCGGCCCCATGGGCCCCAGCCTGCGCCGCCCGCTGCCCGAGCTCTTTCCCGGCGCCGCCCCCGAGGACTGGGCCGGCACTCCCGACCCGGAGTGGGTCCTGCACTTCCACTGCTACCTGCTGCGCGACCGGCGCGGCCGCACCGTCCTGGTGGACACCGGGATCGGCGGTCTCGACTCCCCCGCCGCCAGCTGGGCTCCGGTGCCCGGCAGCCTGACCGGTGAGCTCGCCGCCGCCGGCGTCGCTCCCGCCGACATCGACGTGGTGGTCCTCACCCACCTGCACAGCGACCACGCCAGCGGCGCCACCGACGGCGTCGCCCCGGCGTTCCCCGGCGCCCGCTACGTCCTGCAGCGCGCCGAGGTCGACTGGGTCACCGGCCCGGTCCGCGACTACGTCCTCACCCCGCTGGCCGACCACCTCGACGTCGTCGACGGCGACGCCGAGGTGCTGCCCGGCATCCGGGTGCGGCACACCCCCGGCCACACTCCCGGCCACCAGGTCGTCCGGGTCGGCCCGCTCACCCTCACCGGCGACCTGATCCTGCACCCCGTGCAACTACGCAACCCCCGGATCACCTACCGCTACGACACCGACCCCACCCAGGCCGCCGCCACCCGCGCCACCCTTCTCGACGAACTCCGCGGCTCCCCCGGCGCCACCGTCGCCACCGCCCACTTCCCCATCCCCTTCACCCCGCTGTCCTGACGCGGGCAGGCGCCCCGCCGGGGCGGGGCGCCTGCCAAAGGGGATCAGACGTCGTCGGGCGTGAAGACCTGCCGGATCTCGGTTTCGCCTTCCCAGCCGGGCCAGGTCTCGCGGTGTGCCTCCATGAAGCGGCGGGCCCACTCGAGCGCCTCCTCGCGGGACTTCACCTCGTAGACCGCATACCCGCCGATGAGCTCCTTGGTCCCGCTGAACGGGCCGTCGGTGAAGCTCAGCTTGCCGCCGGACAGGCGGATCCGGGCGCCCAGCGCGCTCGGGCCCAGTCCGCCGGACTCGACCAGCACGCCCGCCTTGGTCGCTTCCCTGCCCAGTTCGGCGATCGCCTCCATCAGCGCCTGCGGCGGCGGACCGGCGTTCTCGGGACCCTTGACCATCGTCATGAACCGCATCGTCTTCTCCTTAGCCTGTTGTCGAACTTCTGCCAACGCGTCGAGCGGGGCACGGCCGGATCGACACACCCCCGAACTTTTTTCAGCGGGCCACCGGTCCCGGGATGGCATGCAGGTAGCTGCCCGCCCAGTCGATCACATCGTGTGCCGGCGAGACGAGTGGCGGAGCCGGCCGGAAGTTGGCGGCGTCGTCCACGCTGCCGCTGCCGTCGTAGGCGGCCCGCAGCGGGTACGGGAACACCGGCCGGGTGCGGGTCACCGCACCGGTTCCGGGGTCACGTCCGGCCGCGACGATCCGGTCCGGCGCGTGGCCGCCCTCGACCCAGCCGACCAGCTCGGCGAACGGGCTGAACTCGGTGAGGCCGTAGCCGCCGGTGGCGCAGTGGTACATCGTCGGCACCAGGAACAGCCGGGCCCACCGGGCCGTCGCGGCCGACCCGCCGTTGCGGGCGGCCAGCCGGGCGTAGTAGTCCACGCTGCCCACGGCCGGGATCGACTGGTCGTCCCAGCCGTGCCACATGATCAGCTTGCCGCCGGCCCGGCGAAACGCGGACAGGTCCAGGCTCATCGCGTTGCCCTTGACGCCTTCGGCGGTCAGCCGGTTCAGCCCGTCGACGGTGATCGGGAACTCGGCCTGCGAGGAGTGCGGCGTGCCGATCGGGAAGCCGACGTGGCGCAGGTAGTTGTCGGGCAGCGGCGGCAGGAAGCGGACGCCGTCCCAGGCCAGTTCCGAGCCGCGCGACTCCCAGCCCGGGTAGAGCCGCCGGCCGCCCGCGTCGACCGGTCCGGTGTAGAGCGTCCGCGCGGTGGCGACCTGCGCCGCGGTCAGGCAGTCCGGTGCGTCACCGGCCGGGCACCCCAGCTCCCCCGGGTCGAACCGGCAGGCGCGCGGGTCCTCGATCGCCCGGTCGGCCAGCCCGTCCAGCCGGTCGCACGCGGTCAGCACGCCGTCGTGCAGGACGGTCAGCTTGGCCGTGCTGAACACCGGCGTGCCGGCCGGGTCCAGCAGCGTGCGGGACAGCCAGGTGAAGTACAGCCCCATGAGCGGTCCCATGGCGTGCGCCGGCGCGCCGGCGATGATCCCGTCGAAGTCCCGTGGGTAGCGCTGGGCGAGCAGCAGCCCTTCCCGGCCGCCGGTGGAGCAGCCGTCGAAGTAGGAGTGCCGGGGCGGCGCGCCGTAGAACGTGGTGATGATCCGCTTGGCGGCCAGCGACACCACGTGCGGCGCCCGGTAGAAGAAGTCGTCCCGCGCGGCCTGGTCGTGCGCCGCCCAGGTCCCGTCCATGATCGCCAGGAACGGGTTGGGATCGGCCCGGCCGACGTGGCCGTCGTCGGTGGCCGCCACCGCGACGTCACCGCCGTGCGGCGCGCATTCCGGGAAGGCGGGGTCGAAGATGGCTCCGCACAGCCCCTGGCAGCCCAGTTGCAGGTAGCGCCCGGTGTAGGTCGCCAGCGGCAGCTTGAGCTGGAACCGCACGGCCGGCTCGACGTAGCCGGTGACCAGACAGTGCCGGGGCGCACCGGGGACGTCGCGGACCTCGGCCGCGGTGACGTGTGCCGGCGCCCCGGGAGTCGGGTGGTCCCCGGCCAACTCCGCGCAACCGCGCACCGGAGCGATGGTGTGGCCGGCGGTGGCGGCACCGGCGCCGATGCCCAGCCCGGTCATGGCGACCGCGGCTGCGGCGAGCACCGTGAGGATGCGTCGCATGTCGTTCTCCTTGCCAGTAGGCGTTTTCTACTGACGCGTCGAACGACGCTGCGCCGAATCGACCGGACCTACGCGGCAGTCGTGGCGGCGACCGCGAGCGACGCGTAGCCGGTGAGGGTGTTGCCCTCCCGCTCGAACTCGGTGTCCGGCAGGCGGCGCCGGATCCAGTCGAGCACCAGCGCGTTGTCGCCGAGCACGTCGAGTTGCAGCCGGTCGGCGCCGGCCAGGACGGCCCGGTTCAGCAGTTCGCCGAGCAGGCGGGTGGCCAGGCCCTTGTGCCGGTGGTCCTCGCTGACGACGACGCCGAGCTCGACGGCGCCGGACCGGTTGGTGGAGGCCATCGCGTGGCCGATCACGTCGGTTCCGCACAGGGCGAGCACGACGTTCTGGTGCGGACGCACCGCGACCAGTTCCCGGACCAGGCTCGGCGAGACGGAGCCGAGGCCGGTGAAGAAGCGTTGGTACTGCGCGCTGGCCGACAGGCCGGCGAGGAAGGTGCGAACCGCCTCCGCGTCCCCCTCCGTGGCCGCGCGGACGGACACCTGAGTTTGAATCACGCACTCAGACTGTCGGACGATTGCTGGGTATGTCAACTAGACTTAGCATGAAGATGTGATGAAACAACTCGCGCCGCGTTACCGCCCGGTTGACTGTTCGATCGCGCGCGCGGTCGACCTGCTCGGCGAACGGTGGACCATGCTGGTGCTGCGTGAGGCGTTCAGCGGCGTGCGCCGGTTCGACGACATCCAGCAGAACACCGGCGCGCCCCGGCAGGTGCTCTCCGCGCGGCTCGCCCACCTGGTCGACAACGGCCTGCTGCGGCGGGTGCCCTACCAGGACCCCGGCCAGCGACAGCGGCACGAGTACCGGCTGACCCGCAAGGGTCTGGACCTCTACCCCGTGCTGGTCGGGCTGCTCCAGTGGGGCGACAAGTACCTGGCCGACGACAGCGGTCCGACCGTCGTGCTCGCCCATCATGACTGCGGCGCCGAGGTGCACGTCTCCCTGGTGTGCGCCGACGGCCACCAGGTGCCCAGCGCCCGCGAGGTGCGCCCGATGCGCGAGTAGGGCAGGCGCTAACCGGGCACGACGGGGTCGCCGACGCCGACCTCACCGGGGACCAGCACGCGGGCCAGGGCGTCGAGTCGGTTGTCGTGGCCGGCGGCGACCGCGCGGAGCACCAGCGGCGAGTGCGGCAGGCCGGGTTGGTCGTGGTTGACCATGGCGCACCGCTCGCTGGAGTCGACGAACTCGATCCGGGCGCCGCCGATGCCGACCGTGCGGCCGAGCCAGGTGTCCTCGACGAAAGGTGGGGTGCCCGCCGGGGTGCGCACCAGGATGTTCGGCCGGAACCGGCGCTCGTCGACCGCGACGCCCGGCACCGCCCGCCGCACCCAGTCCAGCGTCGCGGTGGACAGCACGCTCAGCGGCTGCTGGTCGAAATGCGAGATCTCGCCCTCGCGAGCCAGCATCACGTCGTCCCGGCGCAGGTAGGCGCGCAGGTAGGCGTCGGGGTCGGGCACCGGCCGCCCGTCCACGTCGAGCACCTCCGGCCGGTCGCGCCCATCCGCATACCGGGAGCCGAGCCGGAGCAGCCCGGGCATGTGCCGAAACCGCCGGGTGCTCTTGCCCGAACCGAACTTGCCGGCCGCGTCCCGCACCGCCCACAACCGGTCGCCGGCGAGTCCGCGGAACTCCACCGCCACCCGGTCGACGCGCTCCCCGCCGGTCGACTTGACCGGGTAGCGCCACAGCCGCTCAACCACCCCGAAAGACAGCAATGTCACATTGCGCTCCGGAGCAGGAGCGGAATGTGACATTGCCTTCGAGTGGGGTCAGTCGGGGAGGCGATCGCCGGTCTCGGCGTCGAACAGGTGCACCGCACCCGGCTGCGGCACCAGGCCGATCTTCTCGCCGCGCTGCCAGTGCGACATGCCGGCGGCGCGCACGGTGATCGCGTGCGGCACCTCGGCCTGGTCGGCGACCTCGTCGGCGGTGACCATCTGGGTGTTGGCGGTGCAGTAGAGGAACTGGTCGCTGCCCAACTCCTCCACGACCTCCACGGTCGCCGCCACGCCCTCGTTGGGAGACCGCAGGTCCCAGCCCTCGGGCCGGATGCCGACCACCACGCTGTCGCCGGTCAGCGCGGACCGCTGAGCCGGGGTCAACTCGATGATCTGACCGCCGATCTCGGCGTGCTCACCGGTGACCGTCGAGGGGATCAGGTTCATGGCGGGCGATCCGATGAAGCCGGCGACGAACAGGTTGCGCGGCTTGCCGAACAGGCCGATCGGGGTGTCGCACTGCTGCAGGATGCCGTCCTTGAGCACCGCCACCCGGTCGCCCATGGTCATGGCCTCGACCTGGTCGTGCGTCACGTAGATCGTCGTGACGCCCAGCCTGCGCTGCAGCGAGGCGATCTGCGTGCGGGTCTGCACCCGCAGCTTGGCGTCCAGGTTGGACAGCGGCTCGTCCATGCAGAACACCTGCGGGCGGCGCACGATGGCCCGGCCCATGGCGACCCGCTGGCGCTGACCACCGGACAGCTTGGCCGGCTTGCGCTCCAGGTAAGGCTCCAGGTCGAGCAGGGCGGCGGCCTCGCGCACCCGCTCCATGCGCTCCGTCTTCGGCACCTTCTTGATCTTCAGGTGGAAGCCGATGTTGTCCGCGACGGTCATGTGCGGGTACAGCGCGTAGTTCTGGAACACCATGGCGATGTCCCGGTCCTTGGGCGGCAGGTTGGTCACGTCGCGTTCGCCGATCCGCACGCTGCCCGCGTCCACGCCCTCCAGGCCGGCCAGCATCCGCAGCGTCGTCGACTTGCCGCAGCCGGACGGGCCGACCAGGACGAGGAACTCACCGTCCGCGACCTCGAGGTCCAGGTTGTCGACAGCCGGCTTGTCGTTGCCGGAGTAGAAGCGGGTCGCGCCCTCGAAGGTCACGGTCGCCATGGTCTAGTCCTCCTCGTTGGGGCTGACCGGGGAATCATCCGGCAAGCAATGCACAATCTAGAACACAACGTGGAGTAACACCACGATCGGTTCAGATGAGCACGGGCTCGGCCAGCGCGGCACGCAGAGCAGCGACGATGTCGTCTTCCGAGCCCGGCGCGGTGAACCCGGCGGCGAGCCGGTGGCCGCCGCCGCCGAGCCGCAGGGCCGCCGCGCACACGTCGACCTTCCCGGCCGCGCGCAGCGACCCGGACCAGCGCCCGGGCGCCACCTCCTTGAGCACGGCGGCAACCTCGGCCTCGACCGTGGTGCGCACGATGTCCACCACGCTCTCCACCTCTTCCAGGCCGACGCCGTCCATGTCGGCCAACCGGACAGTGGTATAGACCAGTCCGAACCCGCCGGCCGAGTCCGGCTCGAGGCGGGCCCGACCCAGCACCGCCGACAGCATCCGGCACCAGGAGAACGGATGGCTGTCGGCCAGCTTCCTGGTCAGGTCCTCGGCGTCGACGCCGGCGTCGAGCAGGCGGGCAGCCATCCGGTGGGTCTCCGGCCGGGCCCGGCGGAACATGCTGGTGTCCATGACCAGACCGGCGTAGAGGCACCGGGCGAGGTGCGGGTCCAGTTCGGTGCCCAGTTCGTCGAGCAGCCGCAGCACCAGCACCACGGTGGCCTCGGCGCGCTCGTCGACGACGTGGTGGGTGCCGAACCCGGTGTTCGACGCGTGATGGTCGACCACCAGGACGTGACCACCGGCCGCGACCGTCGCCGGCACCCGGTCGGCCAGCCGGCCCAACCGGGACTGGCTGCCGGTGTCCAGCGCCACCAGCAACCCGGCCGACATCGGCAGTTCGGCCGCGGGCACGAACAGGCCCTCCGGGTCCAGGTCGCGCAGTGAACGGGGAATCTCGGCCGGCATGCCGAAGGAGACCCGCACCGTCGCGCCGCGCCTGCGCAGTGCGGTGCCGAGTGCCAGAGCGCTGCCGAGTGCGTCGGCGTCCGGGTTGACGTGGGCGAGCAGTGTGACATCGGTGGCGGCCCGGAGCAGTTCCGCCGCCGTGCTCAGATCATCAACGGCCACCGGTCCAATATCGCATTCGGCGCCGCCACGTGCCCGAAGCCGGGCCGGTCAGGGCAACGCGTCGGCCACGAACCGCAACACATCGGGAAGGATGCGGCGCCAGTAGGTGTCGGTGTGCCCGCCTGCGCTGATGTCCGACACACGCGGATGGGCCAGGTCGATCAGCCGCCGGGCCTGGTTGACGAACGGGTCGCTCTCCCCGCACCACACGCCCAGCCGGTCGGCCTTGATCGCGTCCACGTGCCGCAGCGGCTCGGTGGCCTCCCACTCGGCCTCGTTGGAGAAGGCGTTGCGGGACCTGGCTTCCGGCCAGCTCTCGAACAGCGCGCCGCTGATCGCTGCGACCGCGTTCAGGCCGGGGTTGCGGGCGTAGTTCAGCGCGCCGTATGCGCCCATGGAGATGCCCAGCACGGCGAAGGGGGTGGTGGCGAAGCCGCGGTTGACCAGCCACGCCGGCAGATCGTCGGTCAGCATCTTCTGCGGGTCGTCGCTGGGCGTCTTGGCCACCCAGTAGCTGTCCCCGCCGTCGACGGACACGACCGCGAACGGCTTCGCGCCCGCGGCGGTGACCGCGTTGAGCGCTTCCGGAACTCCGAGATCGAGGAACACCTTTGCGTTGGCGCTGCGGCCATGCAGGGCCAGGCACACCGGCAGCCGGGCGCTCGCGGCGTTCGCCGGCCGGATGGTGACCAGGTCGACGGGTGTCCCCCGGGCCGGCGAATGCACCTGCTCGATGCTCACCGGATCCGGGCGCGCGGTGCTGGCGACGGTCAGCGACTCGGCGGTCAAGCCGGCCGGCTGGCTTCCCGGCGCTCCCCCGGCCTGCGAGGAACACCCTTGCAGGGCAACGATTCCGGCACCGAGGCCCCCAAGCATGAAGCCTCGACGCGGTAAACGGCCCGAACCTGTCACTGTCACCACCACCGGCGCTCGCCGCAAGGTCACGAAGAGGTTACCGAAGCCTGCCCCCGCGCGGGCCCCGACACCCAAATTGGAGATATGCGACACTGTCCGTGAGCGCATAAGAGGAGGTGAGAGGCGTGACGAGTGCTGTCGAGCACCCCATCGGCCCCACGACGGTGGCGGAGTGGTCAAAGCTCGACCCCCCACCCGACGGATCCCGCCTCGAACTCCTCTACGGACATCTCCACGTGACCCCACCCCCCACCGGCGAGCACCAGTACGCCAGCGACGAGCTGCGCGAGGTGATCAAGTACGCGATCCGGGCCGCCGGGCGGTCGGATCTCTACGTGCATTCCGCGCTCGGAATCGAGGTCAGCACCGGCTGGCGAACGGCGGCCATTCCGGACCTGGTCGTGCTGAATGACAAGCCCATCGGTGCGAGCTTCAAGCCACACCAGGTGGCCCTGATCGTCGAGATCTGGTCGCCGGGTAACAGCCGCAGGGACCGCGAAGACAAGAGGGTCGGCTACGCGGATGCGGGAGTGCCGGCTTTCTGGGAGATCGACAAGGGCCGAGTGATCGCGCAATACCTGGAGAAAGGCCGGTACGTGCCGGAGGTCTCGGCCCGGCCGGGTGAGCGGGTCACGATTCGCCGGGCGGCCCCGGTACCGATCACGTTCGATCCGGCGGAGCTGAATCCGTAACGGGGTGCATGCCGGACGGCCGCGACCACGGGGAGTCGTCACGCCCGAAGATCGACGGCGGTGGGGTGTCGCTGGCGGGGTGGATCTCGATGCCGCCGTCTTCGTTGAGCACGACCTGCCGGCCGGGGTAGGCACCTCGGGCGATTTCGACGTCACGATGGTCGAACTCGCCGGAGAAAACCAGCACGCCGAGCCACAGCTCGGCCTTGTAGGTGCCGGTCGGCCAACGGTGCAGCCAGACGTCGATGTCGAATAGTTCGGTCGGCTCGGGTAGGTCAGGACCAGGCATCGGGCGGAGTTCTCCTGGGGTCGAGCGCACCAGACTTGACGGCGGCGATGAGGGGGGCGAGGGCGGCACGCAGGGTGGGGGCCGGGTGCTTGGAGTCGCGGATGGCGGCCGGCCAGGCCAACTCCACGCAGTCAGCGGAACCCGTCCGGGAACTCTTCCTCCAGCGGAGGGCGGTGCTCATCGTGATCCTCTCGCCGCGCGCCCAGGTCAGCGATCATGGCGCGCGATTGCTGCTGGTCCAGCGCAATG
>NZ_DASTBH010000431.1:0-2706 GCF_035712165.1 Actinophytocola sp.
CGGCGCCGACGCCGGCGTTGGTGATCGACACCTACCCTGGTGGCGTGGATCTTCTCTCGGTCGTGCTCGCCACGACCGGCTTCTTCGGTTGCGCCCTGCTCGTGCTGGGACCGGTCCTGGTGCTGCTGGCCCTCAAGAACGGCCGCGATCGTCGCTGGGTGAGCCGGCACGCCGTCTCGCCGTGTGCCGCGCTGCGGCCGGGGGCCACGCCGCCGGAACGGTTCTCCGTCTTCGGCAGGACCGTCCCCGGACCCGGCGGCCCGGTCGTCGCGACGCTGTCCGGCGTCGAGGCGGTGTGGTTCCGCTCCATGGCGTGCTCGTTCACGACCGTGGGGAAGAACACCCGCGTCAGCGTGCTCTGGGAGGAGTCCGGCGGGGATCCGTTCGCGGTGGCCGACGGCACCGGCCGCGTCGCCGTGTCCGCGCGCCTGCTTCTCGGGTCGACGTTCTCCACCCACCTGTCGGTGCGGGAGCGGACCCGGCAGCCGGTGGCATCGTCCGGGAAGGGGCCGACCCGCAGGACGGTGGACGAGACCACGGGGAGCGGGCACCGACGCGGGCCATGGCTGCGACGGGTCATCGACCGCGGGCTGGTCCGGGAGGACCAGGTGCGACACGCGGACCGGGTGACGGTGGTCGAGGAGATCGTGCCGTCCGGCGTACCGCTGCACGTGATCGGCAAGCCCGACGTCCTCGCCGGCGGGGTGGTGGGCCTGGCGCTGCCGAGGGTCGGCCGGTATCTGGCCGTGAGCCAGGCCCCTGGCGCGACCGAGAAGGAGCTGGCCGAGGATCGCGCGTACGGCATGGGATGTGCGGTGTGGGCGACGCTTGTCGGGGCCGCGCTCCTGGCCGTCTGCGCCGCCGTCGCGTTCTCGATGACGAGGTAACTCGGGGGCCGTGCCGGGCGGCCGCGCCACCGCGGCCGGTCAGACCGCGGTGACCGTCCATTGGTTGTTCAGGTTGCCGTTCGGCGCCCACAGGCCGGTGGTGGATCCGACCGCCGTGCGGCCCATGCCGTCCAGCGCGGTGCCGGTGCCGCGGTTGACGAGCTGGTACCGGCCGTTGCCGACGCTGTTCAGCCGCCACTGCTGGTTGTTGCCGCCGTTCCACGGCGCCTGCATGGCGTTCGCGCCGTTGGCCGTGTTGCCCCAGCTGTCGGCCACCATCGAGTTGGTGCGGTTGACGATCCGGTACCACCCGCCGCCCAGGTCCACGAACTGCCACTGCAGGTTCGTGCTGCCGTCCCAGGTCCACTGCTTGAGCACCGAGCCCGACCCGACGTTGCCGCCGCTGTCGAGCACCAGCCCGGTCCCGGCGTTGGCGATCCGCACCCAACCCGTCGTCGGCCCGCCGCCGCTCAGGGCGGGGATCTGGCCGGCGAAGGTCAACTTGACCACGTACGCGAGGGCGGTGAACGGCGCGGTGGCCGAGGGCAGGGTGACGTGCGCGCCGGCGCCGTCCTGGGCGGGCCTGGGGAGATTGGTGTACGTGCCGGCGGTGTTGCCGAGGAGCTGCGCCGCGGTCAGGCTGCTCAGGTTGATCCGGTTGGCGCTCAGCGTGCCGATGGTCAGGGTGCTCCCCGGCCAGCCGAGCACGGTGGCGTACAGGACGGTGTTGTCCTTGCTGCGGGTGAACCGGATGTCGCGGTTGGTGCCGGCCCGCGGCGTGACGAACGACCCGCCGCCCATCTGCGTCGGGCCCTCGCCGTACGCCGACCAGGCGCGGGTGGCGTAGATGGACTCGCCGAAGCGGCGCAGGTGGTCGCCGATGCCGCGCAGGATGGTCTGCTGCCCGGTCGGGATGGTTCCGTCGGCCATCGGGGCGATGTTGAGCACCATGTTGCCGTTCTTGCTGACCCGGTCGATCAGCGAGTGCAGCATGGCGGCGGTGGAGTAGTAGCCGATGCCCACGGTGTAGCACCAGCTCGAGCTGGAGATGCTGTCGTCGGTCAACCAGTACGGGTACAGCAGGTCGGCCGGGCCGCCACGCTCGAAGTCGTAGACCTCGCCGCGGGTGTTGAACCCGTCCTTGTACGTGGCCACCACGTCCTTGTTCCAGGCGACCGCCCGGTTGTAGTAGTGCGCCAGGAACTCCAGCCGTCGCGACTCGGCGACCTGGGTGAGGTTGAAGTCCTGCCACACGATGTCGGGCTGGTAGCCGTCGATGACCTCCCGCAGCTTGTCGAACCAGAGCTGGTTCTGCGCCGCCGCGCCGAGCTGGCCGTACAGCTTGCGGAGCGACGTGGTCGGTTGCTGCGGCACGCGGTCGAAGAAGCCGGTGAAGTTGTACGCGTGGTGCAGCGAGACGAACAGCTTGAGTCCCCTCGCCCGGATCGCGTCCGCGTGCAGCCGCAGCAGGTCCAGCCGGGGTCCCGTTGCCACCGAGTTCCACTCGTTGACCTGGCTGTTCCACATCGAGTAGCCGTCGTGGTGCTCGGCGACCGGTCCGGCGAACCGCGCGCCGGCGTCGGCGAACAGCTGTGCCCACTCGCCCGGGTCGAAGTTCCCTCCGGCCGACCGCAGCCGCGGCGCGAACTGCACGAAGCGGCCCGACCGGTCGTTCGCGCCGTTGATGAAGTTGTGGTAGGGCCACACCGACGGGTCGCCGTACACGCTGCGGTGATGGTTGTTCTCGTTGGACCCGGCGACGTACATGTTGCGCGGATACCACTCGTTGGCGAATGCCGGAACGCTGAAGGCGCCCCAG
>NZ_DASTBH010000432.1:0-45483 GCF_035712165.1 Actinophytocola sp.
CTTCGCCGAGGAGGCCGTGCCCGGCCTGCTCAACCCGTTCCTGGAACGAGCGTCGGTGGACGAGTCCTGAGCACCCTCGGTCATGCCGGGGCGACCGGCAGAACCGCGGGCGGGTTCGCGGGCCGCTCCAGGTAGGTGTCGTCCGGTTTCTGGAAGCCGAACTGCGCGTAGAGGCCGTGGGCGTCGGCGGTGTGCAGCATCCAGCGAAACCGGGCGCCGGGCCCGTTGTCGATCATCTCGCGGACCAGGCTCTTGCCCACGCCCAGACCGCGGGCATCGTCCACAACGAACAGGTCGGCCAGGTAGGCCAGGGCGACGCCGTCGGACAGGGCGCGGGCGAAACCGATCATCCGGCCCGTGTCCCGGTCGTAGGCGCCGACCACGCGCCAGGATGCGGAGATCTGTCGTTCCACATCGGACCGGCTGCGCCACCGGTGCCAGTAGGCCTGTGTGGACAGGAACGTCCACACGGTGTCCAGGTCGATCCGGGCGGGGTCGGTGTCGAGTTCGATCCGGGTGGTCACACGGGCGAATCTACCTGGGCACGACCGCCAGGATGTCCACCTCCAGCAACGCGTCGGGCAGTACCAGCCGGGGCACCTCGACCGTGGTGCTCGTGGGCGGCGTGCCGGTGAGATAGCGGCGACGCACGGCGGCGTACTCGGCGATCTGCCCGATGTCGGTGAGGTACGTGCGGATGTTGACCACGTGCTCGAACCCGGCGCCGTGCGCGGCGAGCAGCGCGCCGATGCACCGGAACACCTGCTCCGACTGAGTGACCATGTCCTCGCCGACGAGTGAGCCGTCGTGGTCGAACGCCACCTGACCGGACAGCACCAGCATGGTCGCCGTCCCGAGGTCGATCACGGCGATGTTCGAGTACCGGTCCGCGAGTGGCGCCGGGGCGGTGGGCGGATTGTGGAACGACACGGTCACGGGCGAATCCTCCATCGAACGGTGCGGGGAAGGGCAATACGTTGGGGCTACCGGGGTTGGGGTGCGGTGAGGTTGGTGAGGGTGCGGAGGTCGTGCCCGGGGTTGTGGGCCGCGGCGGTCTGCAGGGTGGCGTGGGCGGCGGTGGTGACGGGAAGACCGGAAGCGGGGGAGGTGAGCGCGAGGGTCAGGTCTTTGGCGGCCAGGGCGAGGGTGAAGTGACCGCCGGGGGCCTGGGCACGGTCGAGGAGGCTCGCCAGGGGGCCGTGCGAGAGCACGTCGAGGGTGAGCGTCTGGGGCAGGGCGAGCAAACCGGCCAACTCGAGGATCTCGGCCAGGAGCGCCATGCCGCCGATCAGAGCGGTGTTGGCGACCATCTTCGCGGACGCCCCCGACCCCACCCCTCCGCAGCGCAGCACCGTGCCCAGCGGCGCGAGGGCCGGGGCCACGCGTTCGAGGTCGGGGGCGTCACCCCCCGCGAGAATGCGCAGGGCGCCGGCCTCGGCCTGGCGGACCCCACCGGCTACCGGGGCGTCCACCAACGAGACGCCCGCGGGCAGCCGGGCGGCGATGCCGTGCACCGCGGCCGGGCCGATGGTGGACATCTCCACCAGGCAACGGGAACCGGGCGCGGACAGCACGCCGTCCGGTCCGAACAGGACGGACTCCACCGCGGGCGGGCCGGACAGCATGGTGATCACGATGTCGGCGCCGGCGGCCGCGGCGGCCGGAGTGTCCGCGATCCGGGCGCCCGCGCCGGCCAGCGGGACGGCGCGCGACCGGGTCCGGTTCCACACCACCAGCTCGGCCCCGGCGGACAACAGCCGGCGCGCCATCGGTGCGCCCATGTGACCGAGCCCGATGAAGGCGATCATGCGACTCCCTGTCCGTCTGGTGAGAGGTTCGGCGCCGACGTTAGGCTCGACGGCAGACATGCGACAAGCGAACGTCTCGCATGGGTCACATGCGAAACCCGCATGGGAGGCGCCGATGGAGATCATGTGGTTGCGGGTGTTCCGGGAGGTCGCCCGCCAGGGGTCGTTCACCGCGGCCGCGACCGCGTTGCGGTACACCCAGTCCGCGGTCTCCCGGCAGATCGCCGCGCTGGAGGCGGACACCGGCACGACCCTGTTCGACCGGGTGTCGCGCGGCGTGCGGCTCACCCACGAGGGCCGCTGCCTGCTCGACCACGCCGACGCCGTGCTCGGCCGGCTGGACACCGCGCGCCGGGACCTGGCCGCCCTGCGCGATCTGGACATCGGCCGGCTGCGCATCGGAGCCTTCGCCACCGCCGACGCCGCGCTCGTCCCGCGCGCCATGGCGACCTTCCACACCGAGCACCCGAACGTGACGCTCTCGCTCACCGAGTCGCTGACCCCGGTGCAAATCGCCCGACTCCGCGACGGCGACCTGGACCTCGGCGTGGTCAGTGTCCCGCCCGGACGGTCGCTGGACGGCGACGGCCTGGAACTGACCCACCTGCTGGACGACCCGCTCCTGGTGGCGATCCCGCGCGGCCACCGGCTGGCCCGCCGCCGCACGCTGCGACTGGCCGAACTGGCCGACGAGCACTGGATCGCCGGATGGCAGAACCCGGAGGACACCCTGATCGGCACCGCCCTGCCGACCGGGATGCAGCCGGAGATCCGTTACGTGGTGCCCGGTTGGACCGCCAAGCTCGGTCTGGTCGCCGCCGGGCTCGGGATCACCCTGGTGCCGGGTCTGTTCGCCGGCGGCGTCGCCCGGACCGACGTGCTGATCAAGTGGTTGAGCCCGCAGGACACCCCGGCCCGGGCGGTGTACGCCGCAACCCCGGCCACCATTGCCCAACCTCCTGCGGTGCAACGGTTTCTGCGCATCCTCACGGACACCGTGGCGCGGTTGGGCACGGAGCTGGCGCAACGCTCGCCGGGGCGCGGTCGCGTCGCGTTTGTGCAATACGCCAGGTGAGCGCCGGCGTAGCGTCCCGGTCATGGATCTGCAACCACTGATGGAGCAGGCCGCCGAGGCCAACCTGGCGGTCGTGCGCAACGTCAAGGCCGACCAGCTGGCCCTGCCGACGCCCTGCCGGGACTGGGATGTCCGCACGCTGGCCAACCACCTGGTGTTCTGGTCGGCGCTGCGGTCCGAGGTCGCCGCCCGCAAGCTGGACCCGCCGTCCGGCGAGGAGAGCGACGTGGACCACATCACCGATGACTGGGTCCGGGTCTACGAGCGGCAGCTCACCGGTGCGGTCGCCGCCTGGGCGGAGCCCGGTGCGTGGGAGGGCGTCACCGGCATGGCCGGTGGGCAGATGCCGGCGCCGACGATCGGCCGGATGATCATCGGTGAGCTGGTGCTGCACGGTTGGGACCTGGCCAAGGCCACCGGACAGGAGCTGGTGTGTCCCCCCGGACTCGCCGAAGAGATCTACACCGGGACCGTGCAGTTCGCCGAGATGGGCCGCGAGTACCAGATCTTCGGCGAGCCGGTCGCGGTCCCGGACGACGCGCCGGCCCTGGTGCGGGCCCTCGGTCTCAGCGGAAGGGACCCGAACTGGTCGCCCTAGCCCTCCGGAAACCCTCTATTGTCGGCCCCTGTACTAGCGAGTAGCGGCTGACCCGGGGAGGGCACGATGGCGGACATCGGCGCACGGCTGGTCGAGATCGTCGGCGCCGAGCACGTGCTGACCGGCGAGTCGGCGTCCGAGGACTACGCGCACGACGAGGCGCTCACCGCCGAACCGGTGCTGCCCGCCTACGTCGTCCGGCCGGCCTCGGCCGCCGAGGTGGCCGAGGTGCTGCGCGCCGCCAACGAGACCGGCACCCCGGTGACCGCCCGAGGGTCGGGCAGCGGGCTGTCCGGGGCTGCGGTTCCCCGGCCGGACGGCATCCTGGTCTCCTTCGAGCGGATGAACCAGGTGCTGGAGATCGACACCGAGAACCACGTGGCGGTGGTGCAGCCCGGGGTCACCCTGGCCGAGTTGGAGGAGCGCACCGCCGAGGCCGGCCTGGTCTACCCGGTCTACCCCGGCGAGCTGAGCTCCAGCCTGGGCGGCAACGTGGCGACCAACGCGGGCGGCATGCGCGCGGTCCGCTACGGCGTGACCCGCCACAACGTGCTCGGCCTGGAGGCGGTGCTGCCGACCGGCGAGGTGATCCGGACCGGCGGCCGGTTCGTCAAGGCCAGTACCGGCTACGACCTCACCCAGCTGATCATCGGCTCGGAGGGCACGCTCGCCCTGGTCACCGAGGCGGTGCTGAAGCTGCAGCCGCGCCAGCCGCACCAGGCGACGGTGCTGGCCCCGTTCGCCGACCTGGCCGCCGTCGCCCGGGCCGTGCCCCGGGTGGTGGGCAGCGGCATCGGGCCGCTGATCCTCGAGTTCATCGACGCGCTGACCATGGGCGCCATCACCTACACCGCCGACCTGCAGCTGGGCATCCCGGACCAGGTCCGGGACAGCTCGCAGGCCTACCTGGTGGTGATGCTGGAGAACCGGACCACCGACCGGCTCGACGGCGACGTCGAGGCGGTCAGCGCGCTGTTGTCCAAGCTGGGCGCGGTCGACGTCTACGTGCTGCCCGGCCCGTCCGCCCGCCGGCTGATCGAGGCCAGGGAGAAGGCGTTCTTCACCGCGCGGTCCGCCGGCGCCGACGACATCATCGACACCGTGCTACCCCGTGCGGCGCTGCCGGAGTTCTTCGCCGCCGTGCTCAAGATCGCGCAGGCCAACCAGACGCTGATCGTGGGCTGCGGGCACGCCGGCGACGGCAACGTGCACCTGGCCGTGTTCCAGAAGGACCCGGAGATCCGCTACGCGGTGCTGCACGCGCTGTTCGAGACGGGCATCGGGCTGGGCGGCGCGATCTCCGGCGAGCACGGCATCGGCCGGGAGAAGAAGCGGCACTTCCTCGAGCTGGAGGATCCGGCGAAGGTGGCGCTGATGAGCCGGGTAAAGCAGGCCTTCGACCCGAATGGCATTCTCAACCCCGGTGTCCTGTTCGACTGAGGAGCGGCGTGACGATGAACGGTGCCCAGGCCCTGATCCGCACGCTGGTGTCCGGCGGGGTGGACGTGTGCTTCGCCAACCCCGGCACCTCGGAGATGCACTTCGTGGCCGCGCTGGACTCGGTGCCGCGGATGCGCGGCGTGCTCGCCCTGTTCGAGGGCGCGGTGACCGGCGCCGCGGACGGCTACGGCCGGATGGCCGAGCGCCCGGCGGCGACCCTGCTGCATCTCGGGCCGGGCATGGCCAACGGCCTGGCGAACCTGCACAACGCCCGCCGGGCGCACACCCCGATGGTCAACGTGATCGGTGACCACGCCCGCTACCACAAGGGTTTCGACGCGCCGCTGGAAAGCGACATCGACGCGCTCACGGGTTGGCTGCACGGCTGGAGCCGGACCTCCAAGAGCCCGGACGAGGTGGGGGCGGACGCGGCCGCGGCGATCGCGGCGGCGTTGCGCGCGCCGGGCCAGATCGCCAACCTGGTGCTGCCGGCCGATGTGTCCTGGTCGGACGGTGGCGTGCCGGCGGATCCGGCGCTGCCGGCGCCGCCCGAGCCGGTCGGGGACCACCGGATCCGGGAGATCGCCGAGGTGCTGCGCACCGGCGAGCCGGTGGCGATGCTGCTCGGGCACGGCACCACCCGGGAGCGTGGCCTGCTGGCCGCGAGCCGGATCGCCGAGGCGACCGGGGCGAAGCTGTTCGCGGAGACCTTCCCGGCCCGGTTCGAGCGCGGCGCCGGCCTGCCCAGGGTGGAGCGGCTGGGCTACCTCGCCGAGCAGGTGCAGTGGCAGCTCACCGACGTCGCGCACCTGATCCTGGTCGGGGCCAAGTCGCCGGTGTCGTTCTTCGCCTATCCGGACAAGCCCAGCGAACTGGTGCCGGACGGGTGCGCGGTGCACGTGCTGGCGGTGCTCGGCGAGGACACCGCGGGGGCGTTGGAGCATCTGGCCGACGTGGTGGCCGCGGACACCAAGCCGGTGCTGCAGGACGCGGTGCGGCCCGGCCTGCCGTCCGGCGACCTGACGCCGCAGAACTGGGTCGACGTGATCGGCGCGCTGCTGCCGGACGGCGCGATCGTCGCCGACGAGGCGAACACCTCCGGCCTGCTGCTGCCGGGGGCTACGGCCGGCGCGCCGCGGCACGACGTGCTGACCCTGACCGGCGGGGCGATCGGGCAGGGTCTGCCGGTCGCGGCCGGCGCGGCGGTGGCCTGCCCGGACCGGCCGGTGGTCTGCCTGCAGGCCGACGGCAGCGCGATGTACACGATCTCGGCGCTGTGGACCATGGCCCGGGAGGGTCTGGACGTGACGACGGTGGTGCTGAGCAACCGCTCGTACGCGATCCTGCGGATGGAGCTGCAGCGGGTCGGTGCGGAGGCGGCCGGTCCCAAGGCGGCCGATCTGCTGGATATCGGCCGGCCGGATCTGGACTTCGTGGCGCTGGCGCAGGGCATGGGTGTTCCGGCGAGCCGGGCCGCCACGGCCGAGGAACTGGCGGACCAGTTCGGCAAGGCGCTGGCCGAGCCGGGCCCGCACCTGATCGAGGCGATGGTCCCGTCCCTGTTCTAACGGTCACCGGACCGCGGCGAGGATCTCCTCGCACAGTTGCAGGCATTCCCCGCAGATGCGGACGTCCGGACCGGCGAACAGCGCGGTGCCCGGCGCCTTGCCGCAGAAGGAACATTCCAGCAGGCCGGCCGCCGGTGCCGGGTCGGTGTGCTGCGCCCGAGCCACGCACCGGTCGCAGATGTACACCCCGGGCCCGGCGATCAGCTTGGTCACCTTGTGCTTGGGCCGGGCGCAGAAGCTGCAGGCGAGGATGCCGGTCGCCTTCTTCCGGGCCTTCCAGCCGCCGGTGCCGCCGGTGGACTCGATGATCTGGTGCACCCGCTGGTGGCTGAGCTCCAGCGCCTCGGCGATCTCGCGCAGCGAGGCCCCGGCGAAGTGCAGCCGGCGCACGGCGTGGTGGTAGTCGGCCTTGGCCAGGTCCGACTGACGCACCGCGTCGGCCAGCCGGGCGCCGCACTCGCGGGCCTGGCGCAGCAGGTCCTCGTCGATCACCACGTGTCTAGGGTAGGTGGACGATCCTCTAACTGTCTAGGTGTGCTAGACGGTCGTCCGGAGAATTGAGCGTGAATTGTCAGAAAATCGCGCGCCGAATGCCCACTGCCGGCCCGGTGCCCTCAGGACTCCGCCGCCTCCCGCTTGGGTTCGGAAGGCGTTTCCCGTGCCGCCATGACGTCGGAGAACCACTCGCCGAGTTCCTTCGCGATGTCGACCACCGCGGTCTGCACGATCGTGGCGATCTTGCCGAGATGCTCGGCGGCGGAGTCGGCCACCGCCTGCAGGGTGTCCTTGTTGGGCAAGGATTCATTGACCATGGCTTGACGTTACCGGCAACTGGCAAGTCAAGGGTCACTCACGCTTGGGCGAGTCTTATAGACCGTACGTCCGTCTTGGTGGTAAATGTGGGGTTGGGGTCAACGGGGATCCACGGAGGTCTGCTGTGAAACAGACAGGGACGCGCACGCGGGTCGGCGTGCCCAGGGAGTCCACCCGCCACGAGCGGAGAGTGGCGCTCGTGCCCAAGGTGGTCGAGCGACTGAGCGATCTGGGCCTGGACGTGATCGTCGAGAGCGGCGCGGGCGCCGGCGCCCACCTTCCCGACTCGGCCTTCGAGAACGCGGGCGCGCGCATCGGCGACCCGTGGCCGGCCGACGTCGTGGTCAAGGTGGCGCCGCCCAGTCCGGAGGAGATCGGCCGGCTGCGCGCCGGCGCGGTCCTGATCGGGTTCCTCAGCCCGCTGGCCCACCCGGAGGTGGTCCGGGCGCTCACGGATGCCGGCATCACCGGTTTCGCCATGGAGTCGGTGCCGCGGATCTCCCGGGCCCAGTCGATGGACGCGCTGTCCTCGCAGGCCAACGTGGCCGGCTACCGGGCCGCGCTGCTGGCCGCCGAGCGGCTGACCCGGTTCGTGCCGATGCTGACCACGGCCGCCGGCACGGTGCCGCCGGCCAAGGCACTGGTGCTCGGCGCCGGCGTCGCCGGCCTGCAGGCCCTGGCCACCCTGCGCCGGCTCGGCGCGCACACCACCGGCTACGACGTGCGCCCGGAGGTCGCCGAACAGGTGCGCTCGGTCGGGGCGCGCTGGCTGGACCTGGGCATCGAGGCGGCCGGATCCGGCGGCTACGCCCGCGAGCTGACCGAGGAGGAGCGGGCCGAACAGCAGAACCTGCTGTCCAAGTCGATCAGCGGGTTCGACGTCGTGATCACCACGGCGCAGGTGCCGGGCCGCCGCGCGCCGACGCTGGTGACCGCGGAGGCGGTACACGGGATGCGGCCGGGCAGCGTCGTGGTCGACCTGGCCGGCGAGTCCGGCGGCAACTGCGAGCTGACCGTGCCGGGGGAGACCGTCGAGGTGGACGGCATCACGATCGCCGCGCCGCCGAACCTGCCGGCCGAGATGCCCGAGCACGCCAGCGAGCTGTACGCGCGTAACGTGTTCGCGTTGCTGGAACTGCTGGTCGACGCCGACGGCGCGCTCGCACCCGACTTCGGCGACCAGGTGGTGGCCGGCGCCTGCGTGACCGGCCGGGCGGAGGAGCGCTAGATGCTGGTGCAGAACCTGGCCGTGCTGGTCCTGGCCGGCTTCGTCGGTTACCTGGTGATCTCCAAGGTGCCCAACACGCTGCACACCCCGTTGATGTCCGGCACCAACGCCATCCACGGGATCGTGCTGCTCGGCGGCCTGATCGTGCTCGGCCTCGGGGTCGACGGTGTGCTGAACAAGATCCTGCTGGTGGTCGCGATCGCGTTCGGCACGATCAACGTGGTCGGCGGGTTCCTGGTCACCGACCGGATGCTGAGCATGTTCAAGTCCAAGTCGGACGGTTCGAAGCAGTGAGCGAGCTTGCGAGCGAATCGATGTCACAGGGCGTGAGCTGGCTGCACGACCCCGCGCTGATCCAGTCGCTGTACATCGTCGCGTTCAGCCTGTTCATCTACGGCCTGATGGGCCTGACCGGGCCGAAGACCGCGGTGCGCGGCAACCTGATCGCCGCCGCGGGCATGGCGGTCGCGGTCGGCGCCACGCTGCTCACCCCGGGCATGGGCAACTGGTGGCTGATCCTGCTCGGGGTCGCGATCGGCACCGCGGTGGGCATCCCGGCCGCGCGCCGGGTGAAGATGACCGCGATGCCGCAGATGGTGGCGCTGTTCAACGGCGTCGGCGGCGGCGCGGTGGCGCTGATCGCCTGGGTGGAGTTCCGGACCACCCACGGGTACGCCGAGGAGCCGCGCTACGTTGCGATCGCGTCGCTGTTCTCCGCGGTGGTCGGCTCGGTGTCGTTCTGGGGCTCCAACATCGCGTTCGGCAAGCTGCAGGAGATCCTGCCCGGCCGCCCGATCGGCCTCGGCCGGCTGCAGCAACCGCTCAACCTGGTGCTGCTGCTGATCGCGGTCGGCTGCGCGGTGGCGATCGTCGCCGGCGGGGACGCCGAACTGCTGATGATCGTCCTGCTGCTGTCCAGCGCGGTGCTCGGGGTGACCGTGGTGCTGCCGATCGGCGGCGCGGACATGCCGGTGGTGATCTCGCTGCTCAACGCGTTCACCGGGTTGTCCGCCGCGGCCATGGGGCTCGCGCTGGACAACACCGCGCTGATCGTGGCCGGCATGATCGTCGGCGCCTCGGGTTCCATCCTGACCAACCTGATGGCCAAGGCGATGAACCGGTCGATTCCGGCGATCGTGGCCGGCGGCTTCGGTGGCGGCGGCACGGCGGCGGCGGTGGACGCGGGCGACCGGTCGGTCCGGCAGACCAGCGCCGCGGACGCGGCGATCCAGATGGCCTACGCCAAGCAGGTGGTCGTGGTGCCCGGCTACGGGATGGCGGTCGCCCAGGCCCAGCACGCCGTGGCCGAGATGGCCGAGCTGCTCGAGGCCCGCGGGGTCAGCGTGCTGTACGCGATCCACCCGGTCGCCGGGCGCATGCCGGGCCACATGAACGTGCTGCTCGCCGAGGCCGACGTGCCGTTCGAGCACCAGAAGGAGATGGACGACGTCAACGGCGAGTTCCCGCGCACCGACGTGGCGCTGGTGATCGGCGCCAACGACGTGACCAACCCGGCCGCACGGACCGACCCGGCGTCCCCGATCTACGGGATGCCGATCCTCAACGTGGACGCCAGCCGGTCGGTGATCGTGCTGAAGCGGTCGATGAACCCGGGGTTCGCCGGCGTGGACAACGCGCTCTACTTCGATCCCAAGACCAGCATGCTGTTCGGCGACGCGAAGTCGTCGGTGTCCGAACTGACCGCGGAGCTCAAGACCCTGTAGCGGCTCAGGCCGGGGGAACGAACCCGGGCAGCAGCCACTCCGGGTCGTCCTCGTCGTCCTCGTCGTCAGGCTCCTCGTCGAGGTCCTCGTCCGGGCCGGCGGCCTCGGCCACCTCGCGCTCGGCCAGCGTCCGGTCGGCCGCGACCCGGTCGGCCGCCAGCCGGTTCGCGCAGTCCGGGCACGGGATCTCCACGATCACGTCGGGGACCTCGAACGACGCCCGGATCCGCCGGTACACGGTGCCGTCCCCGGGCACGATCATCGCGCGGACCTCGAACTGGTGCGTGTCGACCTGCTCGACCACCTCGCGCATCGTCCGGCAGCCATGGCAGACGGTACGCACCCCGCCCCAACCGTCTGCCTCGGACATGGGGTGAGAGTACGGCCAGGCCCGCGACCGTGCGTGTCCAGCGGAACGGTATTGAACGTGGACGGATTGGGGCATTCTGAACTCATGCGAAGCGCCAGCCCGGCCGAGCGGCTCGACCAGGAGCCGGACCACGGCCTGTTCGGGCCCGACTCGGTCACCTGGCAGGTGCACGGCGATCCGGCCATGTGGGTGGCCGGGATCCGCAGCCTCTACCTGCAGGCGCTGCATCCGCTGGCGGTCGCGGCCGTCGTGCAGAACTCCGACTTCCAGTCCGACCCGCTCGGCCGGCTGATCCGGACCGCCGACTTCGTGGGTGTGTCCACCTACGGCACGCGGGAGGAGGTGGAGCGGGCGTCGGCCCGGGTACGCCGAGTGCACCGGTCGCTGCGGGCCCGCGACCCGGACACCGGGCAGCCGTTCCCGATCGACCGGCCGGACCTGCTGCTGTGGGTGCACTGCGCCGAGGTGGCGTCGTTCCTGTCGGTGGTGGCCCGGTCCGGGTTCCCGCTGCGCCGGGCGCACGCCGACCGCTACCTGGACGAGCAGCGGGCCACGGCGGCGCTGGTCGGGCTGGATCCGGCCGGGGTGCCCGGTTCGGTGGCCGAGATGTCGGACTACTTCCGCGACATCCGGCCGTCCCTGCGGCGCACCGGCGACAGCGACACGATCTACGACTTCCTGCACCGCCCGCCGGTGCCGGGCCTGCTCGGCCTCGGGGTGCGGGTGTACGAGCCGGTCATCGGACACCTGGCCTACTCGCTGCTGCCACGGTGGGCGCTACGGCTCTACGGACGGCGCGCCTACCCGTCCGGCGCGGCGACGGTCGCGTTGCGTGCCGCGCGCCGGGCCGCGCTGTCCATCCCCGGTGGGGTCCGGATCGGGCGGCGGGAGCCGCACCCGGTCACCGCCGCCCGCCGGCTCGGCGCCTGGTCCATGCCCAGCCCGAAGCGCCTGCCGGCGTTGTGAGGCTCAGTTTCCGTGCGCGGCCTGGAAGCGAATGAGCAGGTCGTGGGAGATCCGGCCGCGCTGGGCGACCGGCTCGCCCTGGCTGCGCGCCCATTCCCGGACCGCCTGCGTGTCCGGCTTCCCGTTGCTCCTGGACAGGCTGGCGGCCCGGGCCCGGCGGGCGTCGGTGCGCCGCGCATGGCCCACGTACTCGGCGAGGGTGTCCCGCAGCCGATTGGCATTGTCGGCCGACAGGTCGATTGTGAATTCCACACCGTCGAGCGCAAACGCCACGGTCTCGTCGGCTTCTCCACCGTCGAGATCGTCGATGAGTTCGACCACGGTTTGCTGCGCCACCATTCCTCCCAGTGCTTCAGATAACTTTGCAAGCGGGAGGATATCGGAATGCGCTACCCCCATTGGTCAGGTGGATCGGTGTGGCGACGCGCCTATCACCCCAATGGAGGTGAATGTGCCCGATAAGCGAGACGGATTCGACCGGATGGCGGAAGTGCCGGTCGATCCGGACATCGATCTGCACGTGTCTGGCCAGCGGGCGGAACTCACCCGGACGCACGGCGCGGCCCTGGCCGCGATCGCGGTGGGCGGCGGGCTGGGGGCGCTCGCCCGGTACGGGTTGGCCCAGGCGATTCCGGTTTCCCCGGGACGGTTCCCGGTGGCCACGTTTCTGACCAACGTGACCGGCTGCCTCCTGATCGCGGTGCTGATGGTGCTGATCACCGAGGTATACCGGGCGCACCCGCTGATTCGCCCGTTCCTCGGCGTCGGCGTGCTGGGTGGGTTCACCACGTTCTCCGCCTACGCCGATGAGGTGCGTGACCTGCTCCGTCCGGAGTGGACCGCGACCGGCCTGGCCTACCTGACCGGCACGGTCGCCGCCGCGCTGGCCGCGACCTGGACCGGGCTGGCGCTGACCCGGCTGGCCACCCGGCGGGTCCGGGTCCGGGCCGCATGACGCCGCTGTGGGTCGTCCTGGGCGGTGCGCTCGGAGCGCCGCTGCGCTACCTGGTCGACCGGTTCGTGCAGCAGCGCCACGACTCGGTGTTCCCGTGGGGCACCTGCCTGGTCAACGTCGGCGGATCGGCACTGTTGGGCCTGCTCGCCGGGTTCGGCGGCGCGCTACCCGGTGGTCTGGCCGGCTTCCTCGGCACCGGGTTGTGCGGCGCGTTCACCACCTACAGCACGTTCGGCTACGAGACCGTGCGGCTCTACGAACGGCGGGCCCGGATGCTGGCGGTGGCCAACGTGGCGGTCAGCGTGATCGCCGGGATCGGGGCCACCGTGCTCGGCCACGCGATCACCGCCGCTATGTTCGGCTGAACCACCCCAGCACGAGGAGGCTCCGGCCGTGACTCGCCCGCTCGACCTGTCCCGGTTCGCCCGGGCCGCGCTCGGCACCTGGCCGACTCCCCTCGAGGACTGCCGCCGGCTGTCCGAGGCGCTCGGCGGCCCACGCATCCTGGTCAAGCGGGATGACGTGAACGGGCTCGGGGTCGGTGGCAACAAGCTGCGCAAGCTGGAGTTCCTGCTGGGCGCCGCGCTGGCCGGCGGTGTGGACACGGTGATCACCTTCGGCGGGCTGCAGACCAACCACGGCCGGCAGACCGCCGCCGCCTGCGCCCGGCTCGGACTGCGCTGCGAGCTGGTCCTGACCCGGGCGGTGCCGCGCACCGGCGAGGCCTACGAGCGCTCCGGCAACGTGGCACTGGACCTGCTCTACGGGGCGGCGGTGCACATCTGCGACGACGACGCCAGCACCGAGGCCACCTACCGGCGGATCGTCGACGAGGCGGCGGCCGCCGGGCGCCGGACCGTCACGTTCCCGGTCGGCGGGTCCGACGGGCTCGGCGTGCTCGGCTACCTGGCCGCCGCCGTCGAGCTGCGCGACCAGCTCGCCGGGCTGGCGGTGGACCGGATCTTCTGCGCGGCCGGCAGCTGCGGCACGGTGGCCGGGCTGGCGTTGGGCGTCGCGCTGCTGGACTGGCCGGTCGTCGTGGAGGCCGTGGCCGTCTCGCCGCCCGCCGCGGACAAGCCCGCCCAGATCCGCCGGCTGGTGGACGAGTCCGCGGCACTGCTGGAGGTGCCACGGCCGGCGCTGGACCACGTCCGGGTGACCGGCCGGGCGGTCGGGCCGGGCTACGGCGTGCCGACCGCCGAGACCTGGGCGGCCATTCGGCTGTTCGCCCGGACCGAGGGCATCACCCTGGACCCGGTCTACACCGGCAAGGCCGGCGCGGCCCTGGTGGATGCCGTGCGCGGCGGGGAGACCGGCGCGGCGGAGACGGTGGTGTTCCTGCACACCGGCGGGCTGCCCGGGCTGTTCGGCTACGGCCCCGAGCTGTTCGACGCCGTCGCGCCCTGAGCCCTCAGTTCGCGACCGGGAGCTGCAGGGCCTTGGTGGCGAGGTCCTTCAGGATCGGGTTGTCCGGACTGGACTGCTGGTCCATCCAGACCGCCTGGACCAGCTTGACGCTGTTGCCCTCCCGGCCGCTGGCATAGGCGGCCGACTCGAAGAACGGCTTGCCACCGTCCGGCCAGGCGGCGCCCTCCACCGACACGTCGGTCACCGCTCCGCTGCCCGGCCGGTCGGCCACCGAGCGCAGCTCCGTCGCCGAGGTCGGGTCGGTGAACCGCAGCACCGCGACCAGCACCGCGGCCCGCTGTTTGTCTACAGTGGACTCGAAGCGCAGCCGGATCAGCTCGCTGCACCGGCCGTTGCGCAGCCACACCTGCAGGTCACCGTAGGCGTGGTTGGCGCAGTCGGTGGCCCGGACGTCCCCCTTGGGCTGGAAGGCGACGCCCTCGACCTTGATCTCCGGTGTGGCGGCCGAACTGGTCACACCCCGGTTGGCGGCCGGGCCGCCCGCGTCCGGCTCGTCGCCCGACGAGGTGATGGCCAGCACCACGCCGGTGATCATGAGCAGCGCGACCAGAACCGCGGCGCCGACCGGCAGCCAGCGCAGCGGGCGTCCAGCGCGGCGGGCCGGACGGGGCGGCCGGGCCGGCCGCTGCGGCGGCGGAGTGTCGGTCACCCGGGAGATCAGCGTGGTGTCGGCGGCCGTCAGGCGGGCCACGGCGGCGTCGGCGAACCCCTCGGCGGCCAGGTCCGCCGGCTCGACGGCGGTCTGCGGGCTGAGTGTCCCGATCACCCGGCGAGCCCCGTCGATCGTGCAGGATCCCTGGTAGACGGCCAACTCCCGGACGGCGCCGAGCAGCGTCATCGGCTCGGGGTGCAGGATGCGCACCCCGCGCAGCAGGTCGGCGGTGGGCTGGAACACCTGGGAGACGTACGGACCGACCGCGATCACGGTGCCGACCGGCAGCGGTTCCACCCGGGCGGCTTCCAGCATCGCCGTGATCGCCCCGGCCGAGGCCAGCGCCTCGGCTCCCGGGTTGACCATTCCGTCGCCGCGGACCAGCGGCCAGCCGTCGGTCTTCCACTGCCCGGCGAGCGGTGCGTCCAGGCGCACCGCCGGATCGGGCAGGTCGACGCCGACCACCACCAGGATGGCGCGCGGCAGCACCACGATCGCGTCGACCGGCCGGGGACAGCCGGGCGGCTGACAGCCGATCAGCGCGATCCCGCCGACCACCGCGTTGCCCTGCCCCCATGACGCCAGCGCCGCCCGCACGTCCGCACCGACCCCGGACGACCCTCCGCCGAGCCGGATCAGCCGCACCTCGAACCTCCCGCCCGCGCGTTTGGTCCACGGTATCCTCGCGCCCCTCGCCGCGCCGGACGTATGGGCAATCCCGGCCAAGGATCATGTGTGGCGAAACGGCGGGACGGCAGGGCACAATAGACGGCGGGTGTCACCGCGCTCGACAGGACGTAGGGGAAGACGATCCTCGTCGAGCAGCGGAGGTCAGCAGTGAGCACCCGTGGCGTGGTGTACGTCCACTCGTCGCCGTCTGCGGTATGTCCGCACGTCGAGTGGGCGATTTCGGGCACCCTCGGCACTCGCGCGGATCTACAGTGGACCGCGCAGCCGGCCGCGCCCGGACAGCTCCGGGCCCAGTGTTGCTGGACCGCGGAGCCCGGCACCGCGGGCAAACTCGTCGCGGCACTCAAGGCCTGGCCCATGATCCGGTTCGAGGTCACTGAGGAGCCCAGCCCGGGCGTGGACGGCGAACGGTTCTGCTTCGCACCCACCCTGGGCCTGTGGCGGGCACGCACCAGCGCCAACGGCGACATCGTGGTGGCCGAGGACCAGTTGCGCGCGCTGGCCGGCGCCAGCCGGGCCGGGGAGTCCTTCGCGCACGCGGTCGACGAACTGCTCGGGGCGTCCTGGGACGCGGCCCTCGAACCGTTCCGCCGGGCCGGCGACGGCGCGCCGGTGACCTGGTTGCACCGGGTCGGCTGAACCGTGCGACGCTGAGGCGCATGTCCGCCAAGCCGCGCTGGGTGCTGCCGGTGGTGCTGCTCGCCATGATCGCCACCGTCTCCGCGGGGATCGTGGCGCGGCAGCTCTACTTCGACCCGGACAGCTCGCCGGTCGCGGTGCTGCCCAGCGAGAACCAGGTGCCGCCGGACGAGCAGCCCGGACCGGCGACCGTCGAGGCCACCAAGGACGCCGCCGACCACCCGCTCTACGACGACCTGCGCGGCGTGCTGCAGGCCTACTTCGACGCGATCAACACGCGGAACTACGACCAGTGGCGCCACGTGGTGACCGCGGGCCGGGTCAAGGAGGAGCCGGAGCGGAAGTGGCGGGAAAGCTACGAGAGCACCCGGGACGGCACCATCGTCATGTGGCGGATCGAGACCGGGGCGAACGACAGCGCCCGGGTGCTGCTCAGCTTCACCAGCACCCAGAACGAGGACAAGGCGCCGATCGAGCTGCCGCTGGGCTGCCTGCGCTGGCGGTTGATCTGGGCGTTCGTGGTCGAGGACGGGGCGTGGAAGATCGACGTCGGGGAGACCAACTTCATCCCGCAGCACCAAGGCTGTTGACCTGTGTTCGCTGACCCGGCCGGATCGGCGCGCTACAGCGGGATGTTGCCGTGCGCGCCGCGACCGGCCGGTGCGGCGGCCAGCGCCTCGGCGAGCTTGCGCCGGGTCTGCCGCGGCTCGATCACCTCGTCGACCACTCCGATCGCCATGGCACGGTCCACGCCGCCGGCGATCCGCTCGTGCTCCTCGGTGAGCCGCACGTGCAGCGTCTCGCGCTCCTCCTCGGGCGCGGCGGCGAGCTTCTTGCGGTGCAGGATGCCGACCGCCGCCTTGGCGCCCATCACGGCGACCTCGGCCTCCGGCCAGGCGAACACGGCGGTGGCGCCGAGCGAGCGGGAGTTCATCGCGATGTAGGCGCCGCCGTAGGCCTTGCGGGTCACCAGCGTCACCCTCGGCACCACGGCCTCGGCGAAGGCGTGCAGCAGCTTGGCGCCGCGACGCACCACGCCCTCCCACTCCTGGCCGACGCCCGGCAGGTAGCCCGGCACGTCCACCACGACCAGCAGCGGAACGCCGAACGAGTCGCACATCCGGACGAACCGCGCGGCCTTCTCGGCCGACAGCGAGTCCAGGCAGCCACCCTTGCGCAGCGGGTTGTTGGCGATCACACCCACCGTGCGGCCGCCGAGCCGGCCGAGGCCGACCACGATGTTGGGCGCCCACTTCGCCTGCAGTTCCTCGAACACCGACCCGTCCTGGTCATGGTCGAGGATGCCGCGCAGCAGCGGCTTGACGTCGTAGGCCCGGTTGGCCTGCTCGGGCAGCAACATCCGCAGGTTCTCCTCGGCCCGCACGGCGTGCAGGTCGAACAGGCCGGGGCGGGCGAACAGCGAGGTGATCCGCCGGGCCCGCCGGTAGGCGTCCGGCTCGTCGTCGGCCAGCACGTGCACCACGCCGGAGCGCCGGCCGTGCGCCTCGGCGCCGCCGAGGCCCTCCTGGTCGATCTGCTCGCCGGTGACGCTGCGCACCACGTCCGGACCGGTGACGAACACCCGTCCCTCGGGCGCCATGATCACCACGTCGGTCAGCGCCGGGCCGTAGGCCGCGCCACCCGCCGCCGGCCCGACCACCACCGAGATCTGCGGGATCCGGCCGGAGGCCCGGATCATCGCGGCGAACACCTGGCCGACCGAGTCCAGCGACTCCACGCCCTCGGCCAGCCGGGCCCCGCCGCAGTGCCACACCCCGAGGACCGGGCAGCGCTCGCGCACCGCGGCGTCGATGGCCTCGACGATGTGCCGGCAGCCGTCGGTGCCCATCGCGCCGCCCATCTTGGTGGCGTCGGTGCAGTAGGCGATCACCTTCGTGCCGTCGATGCGCCCGCGCACGGCGTACACGCCGGAGGAGTCCGCCGGGCGCAGCGGAGCCATCGAACCGGCATCGAGCAGCGCGGCGAGCCGAACCTCCGGTTCCCGGGGGTCGAGCTGGCGGGCGCCCGGCCGGGTGGCCACAGCGGTCATCGAGCGATCCTCCCTGGAGGTGGGTGATTCCACGCCGGACTCGTGGTCAGGCGGCGGTGAACAGCAGTGCGACGTTGTGGCCGCCGAAGCCGAACGAGTCGTTCACGGCAGCGGTCAGCTCGATCTTGCGTGGCTCGCCGGTGACGACGTCGAGCAACACCTTCGGGTCCTGGTCGTCCAGGTTCAGGGTGGCCGGCACCAGTCCGTCCTGGATGGACAGCACGGTGATGATCGCCTCGACCGCCCCGGCCGCGCCGAGCAGATGCCCGAAGGCGCTCTTGGGCGCGGTGAGCACCGGGTGGTCGCCGATCGCCTTGCGGATCGCCACGGTCTCGGCCACGTCGCCCACCGGGGTGGACGTGGCGTGGCAGTTCACGTGGCCCACGTCGGCCGGGTCGACCCCGGCGCTGCGCAGCGCCGCCGAGATGGCCCTGGCCTGGCCGACGCCCTCCGGGTCGGGCGCGGTGATGTGGTAGGAGTCGGCGCTGGTGCCGATGCCGGCCAGCCGGCCGTACACCCGGGCGCCCCGGGCCGCGGCGTGGTCGGCCCGTTCCAGCACCACGATCCCGGCGCCCTCGCCGAGCACGAAGCCGTCCCGGTGCACGTCGAACGGTCGGGACGCCCTGGTCGGCTCGTCGTTGCGGGTGCTCATCGTGCGGGCCTGGGTGAAGCCGGCCATCGTGACGGGGGCGATGCAGGCCTCGGCGCCGCCGGCCACGACCACGTCGGCCTCGCCGGCGCGCAGCATCCGCCACGCCCAGGCCAGGGCCTCGGCTCCGGAGGCGCAGGCAGACACCGGGGCGTGCACCCCGGCGCGTGCCTTCAGGTCGAGACCGACGTGCGCGGCCGGACCGTTGGGCATGAGCATCGGCACGGTCAGCGGCGACACCTTGCGCAGCCCCACGTTCTCCAGGAGGTCGTCCTGGTTGAGCAGGGTCATGGCGCCGCCGATCCCGGTGCCGACCACCACGGCCAGGCGGTCGGGGTCCACGCCCTCGCCGGGCTCGCCGAAGCCGGCGTCCCGCCACGCCTGCCGCGCCGCGACGATCGCGACCTGCTCGCACCGGTCGAGGCGGCGCGCCTCGACCCTCGGCAGGATCTCGGTCGGTTCGACCGCGAGGGTGGCGCCGATCCGGACCGGCATGTCGAACCGCTCGAGCCAGTCGTACTCGAGCGTGGACACCCCACTTCGACCGGTCAACATGGCGTCCCAGGTGGACGCCACATCGCCGCCAAGCGGCGTGGTGGCGCCCAACCCGGTGATGACGATGTCGGCGTTGCTCACTAGCCCTCCGAGTCCTGAGAGTGTCTTGTTACGCGTTCTTGGAGACGTAACTCACCGCGTCGCCAACGGTCTTGAGGTTGGCGAGCTCGTCGTCCGGGATCTTGACCCCGAACCGGTCCTCGGCCTGAACGGCGATCTCGACCATGGACAGCGAGTCGATGTCCAGGTCGTCCACAAAGGACTTGTCGGCGGTCACGTCCTCGACCGCCACACCGGCGACCTCTTCGACGATCTCGGCGAGCCCTTCGAGGATCTGCTCGTTGGTGAGGCTCTTCGCGGCATCGTTCGCCATGGAGAAATTCCTTCCTTGTCGATCACCGGCCGGGCACGGACGCCGGCCGGAGCCTGTGGTGCTAGGGACAGATCACGACCTGGCCGGCGTAGGACAGGCCGGCGCCGAACCCGATCAGCAGCGCGACGTCGCCCGAGTGCACCCGGCCGGCGGCCCGCATGTGGTCCAGCGCCATCGGGATGGACGCCGAGGAGGTGTTGCCGGAGTGGACGATGTCGTCGGCCACCACCATGTCCTCCCGTGCGCCCTTGGCCCGCAGCCGCTTGGCGATCGCCTCGACGATCCGCAGGTTGGCCTGGTGCGGCACCAGCACGTCCACATCGGACGGTTGCAGGCCGGCGGCGTCCAGGGCGCGGATGGCGATCGGTGCGATCTGGGTGGTGGCCCAGCGGAACACCGACTGCCCTTCCTGGTAGATGTACCGCTCGTCACGCATGTAGATCAGGTCGACCATGTCGCCCGCGCTGCCCCAGACCACCGGGCCGATGCCCGGCTCGTCGGCTGGACCGACCACGGCGGCGCCAGCGCCGTCGGCGAAGATGATCGCGTTGGCGCGGTCCACCGGGTCCACCACGTCGGTCAGCTTCTCCGCGCCGATCACCAGCACCCGGCCGGCCGAGCCGGCCCGCACCAGGTCGGACGCGACGCCCAGCGAGTAGCAGAACCCGGCGCAGGCGGCGTTGAGGTCGAACGCGCCGGCCGCCTTCACCCCGATCCGGTCGGCCACCGGGGCCGCGCCGTTCGGGATCGGCACCGTCGAGGTGCAGTTGGCCAGGATCACGGTGTCCACGTCGGTCGGCGCGAGTCCGGCGTCGGCCAGCGCCTTCGAACCGGCGATCACCGCCATGTCCTCGGCGCTCTCGTCCTTGTCGGCGAACCGGCGCTCGACGATCCCGACCCGCTCCCGGATCCACTGGTCGGTGGTGTCCATGGTCCTGGACAGGTCGTCGTTGGTGACCACCCGCTCCGGCTGGGTGCTCCCGATGCCCAGAATTCGCGTCGCCCGAACGCCATCCGCGAGCCGCAGTGCGGTCACGATCCACTCCTGTTCTGATTCAGCTCGGCCACCTTGGCGACATCCGCGGGAACCTTGAGGGCCACGGTCGGTGTGCCCTTCAGCTCGCGCTTGGCCAACCCGGTCAGGGTTCCGGCGGGCGGCAGCTCGACGATCGCGTCGACCCCGGTCGTCGCCATCGTGGTCATGCACGCGTCCCACCGCACCGGGCTGGTGACCTGGGCGACCAGCCGGGTCAGTACCTCGTCACCGGTCCGGACCACCTGTCCGTCCGCATTGGACAGCAGGGTCCGGACGGGGTCGGCCACCCGGATGTCCCTGGCCCGCTGCTCCATCGCGTCCCTGGCCGGGCTCATGTAGCGGGTGTGGAACGCCCCGGCCACCTTCAGCTTGATCACCTTGGTCGCCGGGCGCTGCTCGGCCTCCACGATCTTGTCCAGGGCGTCGACCGGGCCGGCGGCCACGATCTGCCCGGCGCCGTTGCGGTTGGCCGCGGTCAGGTCGAACCCGGCCAGCCACTCGACCACCTCGTCGGGGTCGCCGCCCATCACGGCGGCCATGCCGGTCGGCTCCAGCGCGCAGGCGGCGGCCATCTCGCGGCCGCGGACCGCGGCGAGCGCGACGGCGTCGTCCGGGCTGAGCACCCCGGCCATGGCCGCGGCGGCCAGTTCGCCCACCGAGTGCCCCGCGACCACCAGGTCGTCGGGCAGTGGGACCTGCCGCTCCAGTTCGGCGAAGGCCAGCAGGGCCAGCGCGACCACCAGCGGCTGGGTGACGGCCGTGTCCTTGATCTCCTCGGCGTCCGCTTCGGTGCCGAGGTGAACCAGGTCCAGACCGGTGAGCTCGGACCAGCGCGCCAGGGTGTCCCGGGCATCCGCCACCGCCAGCCAGGGGGTGAGCATGCCGGGGGACTGGGAGCCCTGTCCGGGCGCGAGTAAAGCGAGCACGTGCACACTCTCCCGGGTCATCCGGCCGGGAGCCATGCCGACAGGTACGAATCTAGGACAGCCGTCTTGTAGGAGCCCTACAAAAGTTTCCGCCGCCTGAACGCCGTTAGCCGGAAATCGTTGTCTGTTTCACACCGTGACGTGCCGATGACATTAGCTGGTCGTCCGGGGGTCACCACAGCCCGCGCGAGCGGGACAACCGGCCGACCGCGAGCGCCACCCGAAGAACCAGGGCGTCCCGAGGGAGGTTGGCGTTGCAGCCGGTGATCTCGGCCGCCTTGCGCAACCGGTAGCGCACGGTGTTCGGATGCACGAACAGTTGCCGGGCGCAGCTCTCCAGCACGCCGCCGGTCTCCAGGTAGGTCTCCACGGTCTCCAGCAGCCCGCCGCCGGCCTGCTCCAACGGCCGGGCGACCCGGTCGATGAGCTGCCGTTCCGCCTCCGGGTCACCGGCCAGGGCGCGTTCCGGCAGCAGCTCGGCGGAGCGCACCGGGCGCGGCGCGGCCGGCCAGGCGACCACCGCACGCAGCCCGGACAGCGCGTCGGCCGAACTGCGGTGCGCCTCGGCGATGCTGGACACCGTGGGTCCGGCCACCACCGGGCCGGGGCCGAAGGCGTTGACCATCCGGTTGAGCACCGTCTGTTCGGACGGGCCGGCGAGCAGCACCACCAGCCGGGCGCCCTGCACCCCGAGCAGCACCGACCGGCCGACCCGGGCGGCCCGGCTGCGCACCTCGTAGATCACGGTCGGCGGGTCGTCCGAGGACGTGTTGCCGACCAGCACGGTGGCCTCCGCGGCCGGGTCCCAGCCGAGCGCGGCGGCCCGGGACAGCAGCGACTCCTCGGCGTCGCCGCGCACGATCCCGTCCACCACCGATGCCTCCAGCCGGGCGTCCCACGCCCCGCGCGCCTCGGCCGCGGAGGCGTAGGACATGGCCGAGGTGAACGCGACCTCCCGGCCGTAGCGCAGCACCGCCTCGGTGAGCACCTGCCGTTCCGGCTCGTCGGCGGCCAGTTCGGGGACCTGGCGCTCGAGCACCTGCAGGGCCACCCGCACCAACTCCACGGTCTGCCGCAGGCTGATCCAGCGAGACAGGTCCTGCGGGGCGCTGCGGAAGGCGTCGGTGGTCAGCTTGCGGGCGCCGGTCGGGTCGCGCAGCCACGCGGTGAACCCGGCGGCGCCGGTCTGGGCGATGAACAGCACGCTCGCCCGCTGTTCGGCCGGCATCCGGCCGAACCAGGGGAACTGGTCCTCCATCGCGGCGAGAGCGGCGGAGGCGATCTTGCCGGATGCGTGGTCGAGCGCCGCGAACGTGGCGGCGGACAACGTCGTCTCGCGCGTGCCGCTCATGGCCTCAGAATCGCACGCCGCGCCGGGGCTGGGCTTACTGGGCACGCGCGGCTGGCCGTCACGCCAGCCGAACGGAACGGGAACGGGCCGCCTGGCTAACTCGGTGCGCCCGATGCCAGGCGGCCCATCTCCCCGGTCCCCACCGGTCTCTCCACTATGGACGATCCCGGTTTGCCCACGCCACCCCCGTCCCCCGTTCGTGGTACAAATTCCGTCCAACCAGGACAGTCCTCACCGGACGGTTTCCCGTTGTTGCCCAGCCGGCAAACGCGGCGTGCTACGCGACTCCGGGATCGGAGGTCTGCGGCCCGGCCGCGGACACGTCGTCGATGCGGTACTTGCGGGCGGCGTCGATGACCGCGGCCTGCTCCACGGCGCCCTGCCGGGCCAGCGCGGCCAGCGCGCCGACCGCGACCGCCTCGGCGTCCACCAGGAAGTGCCGCCGGGCGGCCGGGCGGGTGTCGGAGAACCCGAACCCGTCCGTACCCAGGCTGACCATGTCGGTCGGCACCCAGGGCCGGATCAGGTCCGGCACCGCGCGCATCCAGTCCGAGACCGCCACCACCGGGCCCTCGGTGCCGGCCAGCACCGCAGTCACGTACGGCACCCGCGGCTCGGCCTCGGGGTGCAGCAGGTTGTGCCGGTCCACCTCGACCGCCTCCCGGCGCAACTCCGACCAGGACGTCGCCGACCAGACGTCGGCCCGCACCTGCCAGTCGTCGGCCAGCAGTTGCTGCGCCTTGAGGGCCGCGGGCATCGCCACCCCGGAGGTCAGGATCTGCACCACCGGGCCGGGACCGTCGCCGGCCGGCCGGTACCGGTAGAGCCCGCGCAGCAGACCCTCGACGTCCAGGTCCTCGGGCTCGGCCGGCTGCACGTACGGCTCGTTGTAGACGGTCAGGTAGTAGTAGATGTCCTCGGCCTGCTCGCCGTACATCCGGCGCAGGCCGTCCCGCACGATGTGCGCGATCTCGAACGACCAGGCCGGGTCGTAGGCGATCACCGCCGGGTTGGTCGCGGCGAGCAGCAGCGAGTGCCCGTCGGCGTGCTGCAGCCCCTCGCCGGTCAGCGTGGTCCGCCCGGCCGTCGCGCCGAGCAGGAACCCACGGGTCATCTGGTCGGCCGCGGCCCACAGGTTGTCGCCGGTGCGCTGGAAGCCGAACATCGAGTAGAAGATGTAGACCGGGATCATCGGCTCGCCGTGCGTGGCGTAGGAGGACCCGGCCGCGATGAACGACGCGGACGAGCCGGACTCGTTGATCCCCTCGTGCAGGATCTGACCCTGCTCGCTCTCCTGGTAGGACAGCATCAGCGAGGCGTCCACCGAGGTGTAGAGCTGGCCGAGCGGGTTGTAGATCTTCTGCTTCGGGAACATCGAGTCCATGCCGAACGTGCGCGCCTCGTCCGGGATGATCGGCACCAGCCGCGAGCCGATCTCCGGGTCCTTGGCCAGGTCCCGGACCAGCCGGACGAACGCCATCGTGGTGGCGACCTCCTGCTTGCCGGAGCCGCGCCGGATCACGTCGTAGACCTTGTCCCCGGGCAGCACCAACGCCTTGGACTTGCCGCGCCGCTCCGGCACGAACCCGCCGAGCTGGCGGCGCCGCTCCAGCAGGTACTGGATCTCCGGCGCGTCCGGGCCCGGGTGGTAGTAGGGCGGCAGGTACGGGTCGTTCTCGAGGTCGGCGTCGGAGATCGGGACGCGCAGCGTGTCCCGGAACAGCTTGAGGTCGCCGAGCGCCATCTTCTTCATCTGGTGCGTGGCGTTGCGGGCCTCGAAGTGCGGGCCGAGGCCGTAACCCTTGATGGTCTTGGCAAGGATCACGGTCGGCTGGCCGTGATGCTCGGTGGCCGCCTGGTAGGCCGCGTACACCTTGCGGTAGTCGTGGCCGCCGCGCTTGAGGTTCCAGATGTCCTGGTCGGTCATGGGCGCGACCAACTCCTTGGTGCGGGGGTCCCGCCCGAAGAAGTGCTCGCGCACGAACGCGCCGTCGTTGGCCTTGTAGGTCTGGTAGTCGCCGTCCGGGGTGGTGTTCATCAGGTTGACCAGCGCGCCGTCCCGGTCGGCGTGCAGCAGGGCGTCCCACTCCCGGCCCCAGATCACCTTGATCACGTTCCAGCCTGCGCCGCGGAAGAACGCCTCCAGCTCCTGGATGATCTTGCCGTTGCCCCGGACCGGGCCGTCCAGCCGCTGCAGGTTGCAGTTGATGACGAAGGTCAGGTTGTCCAGGGCCTCGTTGGCCGCGACGTGGATCAGGCCGCGCGACTCCGGCTCGTCCATCTCGCCGTCGCCGAGGAACGCCCACACGTGCTGGTCGGAGGTGTCCTTGATCCCCCGGTCGCGCAGGTACCGGTTGAACCGTGCCTGGAAGATCGCGTTCATCGGGCCGAGGCCCATGGAGACGGTCGGGAACTCCCAGAAGTCCGGCATCAGCCGCGGGTGCGGATAGGACGGCAGCCCGCCGCCCGGGCCGGAATGGGACAGCTCCTGCCGGAACCCGTCGAGCTGGTCGGCCGACAGGCGTCCCTCCAGAAAGGCTCTGGCGTAGATACCGGGCGAAGCATGGCCCTGGATGTAGATCTGGTCGCCCCCGCCCGGGTGATCCTTGCCCCGGAAGAACCAGTTGAAACCGACCTCGTAGAGCGCGGCGGAGAAGGCGTAGGTGGAGATGTGGCCGCCGACGCCGACCCCCGGACGCTGGGCGCGGTGCACCGTCATCGCGGCGTTCCACCGGATCCACGCCCGGTACCGGCGCTCCACCTCCTCATCGCCGGGGAACCACGGCTCCCGGTCGGTCGGGATGGTGTTGACGTAGTCCGTGCTGGTCAGCGCCGGTACGCCGACCCGACTCTCGCGGGCCCGTTCCAGCAGCCGCAGCATCAGGTACCGCGCGCGCTGCTGCCCCCCGTCCCGCACCACGTGGTCGAAGGACTCCAGCCACTCGGCGGTCTCCTCCGGGTCGATGTCCGGCAGATAGGCGGCGAGACCGTCGCGGATGACCCGCACCCGCTCCGGACCGCTGGAACTGCTCTTGGTAGCCAACGGGATCTCCATTACCTGGTCTTTCGTCCCACGTTACTGCCCGGGCCGGTACCCCCGCCGGGGTCGGTCCGGGCACTCGGGTCGCGCGCTGCCCACTATCGTCACCGTGATCGCCGCCGCCGTCATCCCTACCCACCGGTAGGGGCACCATCAGCGACCGCGGCACGAGTTCCGGCGTGTCGGCGGTTGGACGGTTGCGCAGGTGGCCACTACCAGTGTTCGCTGTCGCAAGACCGTTTTTCGCTCAAGGTGTAGGAGGAGGAGCAGGCCGTGGTCGCCGCGGAAGACGCCGGCAAGGTCGGTGTCGCCGAAAGGCTTGGGATCGAACCCAACATGGTTGTCCAGGAGATCGGCTGGGACGAGGACGTCGACGACGACGTGCGGGCCGCGATCGAAGAGAAGATCGGCGGTGACCTCCTCGACGAGGACGCTGACGACGTCGTCGACGTCGTACTGCTGTGGTGGCGCGAGGATGACGGCGACCTGGTCGACGCCTTGATGGACGCCATCAGTCCGCTGGCCGACAACGGCGTGATCTGGGTGCTCACTCCGAAGACCGGTCGCGACGGCCATGTCGAGCCGAGCGAGATCGCCGAGGCGGTCCCGACCGCGGGCCTCGCCCAGACCTCGACCGCCAGTGTGGGTGACGACTGGTCCGCCACCAGGCTGGTGGCGCCCAAGTCGGCGAAGTCCAAGCGCTGACCGCCCGATCACCTGGGTGCCCTAGGCTGACCGGAGAACCCGGACGGCAATTCCCAGGAGGCTCGCATGGCAGTCGAGGTCGGCTCGAAGGCCCCGGACTTCACCCTGAGCGACTACAACAAGCAGCAGGTCACCCTGTCCTCGTTCCAGGGCGACAAGAACGTGTTGCTGGTCTTCTATCCGTTCGCGTTCAGCGGCGTCTGCACGGGCGAACTGTGCCAGCTGCGCGACGAGCTGTCCGAGTACAGCGACGCCAACGTGCAGGTGCTGGGCATCTCGGTCGACTCCCCGTTCGCCCTCAAGGCATGGGCCGACCAGCAGGGCTACAAGTTCCCGCTGCTGGCCGACTTCTGGCCGCACGGTGCCGTAGCCCAGTCCTACGGCGTGTTCAACGAGAAGGCCGGCCTCGCCAACCGCGGCACGTTCCTGGTCGACAAGACCGGCGTCGTCCGGTTCGCCGAAGTCAACCAGCCGGGTGAAGCCCGCGACCAGACCGCCTGGAAGAAGGCCATCGCCACCATCACCCCCTGACCCACAGGGCGCATAGCTCAGCGGAAGAGCACTCGGTTTACACCCGAGCGGTCGCAGGTTCAAATCCTGCTGCGCCCACCGTTTCCGCAGGTAGGACCCCGTTTTCGGGGGTGAGACTCGAACCTTTTTTGGCCCGAACCGTCGGTTTACCGTCGGAAAACCCCGTGCCCGCGCGCCGCGGATTGATCATCTTCTCCAGGGCTTCGGCGCCGGTGTGGGTCATGGTGGGTGGGGCGATGTAGTGCTTCTCGGCGACCGCACGGGTGTTGCCGAGTTGCTCGGCGATGTCCTCGGAGCTGCGTCCGGCCTGGCGCATGAGCGTGCCGACGGTCTTGCGCCACACCCGCGCGGTGACCCACTCGAACCCGGCGGCGTCGAGGGCGGTCCGCAGGCGCTTGTTGCAGTTGGTCTGGTCGAGCCAGCCGCCGCCCACGGAAGGGAAGAGGGGGCCTTGGCCGGCGGCGGCCTTGCGGCGCAGCCACATCGCCTCCGACCAGTTCGGCACGCGCACCAGGATGCCGGGCCGCTTGCTCTTGCGGCCAGGTACCCGGCGGATGTCTTTGCCGCTGTCGTCGACGAGGTGGGCGTTGATGTGGACCGCGACGAAGGGCTTGCCGGTGTCGGGATCGGTGTGGCATTGGACGTCGGTGCCGCTCAGGGCGAGCGTCTCGCCGAGCCGGGTCCCGGTGGACAGGCTCGCCTCGGCCAGGTCGGGCAGGTCGGTCCAGACCGCGCCGCGCTTGCCCAGCCGCCGGCCGAGCCGGTCGGTCTCGTCGACCTTCTGCTGGCAGAACTCCTCCAGCCCGCCGAACATGTCCTGGATCTCGTCCTCGGTCATCGCCGGCACGCCGCTGGTGTCCGCGGTCTCGTCATCGTCGTCGGTGAGATCGTGGCCCCGGGTCAGTGCCTCGATGGAGCGCACCGGGTTGCTGGTGATGGCACGACGACGGATGGCGAGTTGGCAGATCCCGGAGATGACGGTGCGAGCCTTCTTCGCGCTCTCGTAGCTCATCGTGAGGTTGATGTCTTTAATCGTCTCGTCGACGACGTCGACCGCCTCCTCGAGCTCACCCATCCGCATGTCGCCGAGGTAGCTCTCGACGGTCTTGAGGATGGACACGTAGGAACGGCGGGTGTTCGGCGACATGCGCCGCTGGTCGACCTGGTGCTTCACGTTGTCCAAGTAGATCTTGGCGGCATCGGTGAATCGCGTGTCGCGGTTGATCTTTCCTTTCCTCGCGGTGACCTTGTATTTCGTCAGTTTCTCCTTCAGCGCACGCTTGGCGGCCGCGGCTGATTCACCGCTGGCTGACGGTGTGCTGGTCGCGCCGTTACGCGCGCGGAACTGACATCGAGCTTCGTACCGCTTCGGGCCAAGGCGCCTGACACGAATGTCACCATGCGTGCCGAGCGGAAGCGGTGGCCTGCTCATGGCGTCGCGGCGGGCGCGCCGGAGATCGTTGTAAGCAACAATTTGGGTCTCCTAGGTGAAATCGACTCCCGGTGATGTTGTGCGAGAGGGCACACCTCGCCCATGCCGCGTGCTCGCGAATCCTGCATCCTGCCTCGGCGCATATTCGAGTGACCGCGGGAGCAATGCGGCTTCGGTAGCGGCGAAAGCCGTCTATACGGCTGCGGTGGAAAATGTCTTCGACGGCGGAGAATCGGGTTTGGTGGGTAGACCCGACTGCTATCTCTGCTGGGACGCCTCGGCGAGAAGTCGTTCGATCTCTTTGTGCGGTATGCGGAACTCGCCTCCGGCTTTGAAGTGCCCGACCTTCCCCTGGTGCACCATCCGCAATGCCGTCTGATAGTTGACGCCAATCGCGGCCGCGAATTCGCGAACTGTCCAGGCGAGTCGAGGTACATCTGCCTGGATGTTGCCCTTGGCGCGATTACTCGCTCGCCGGGTTTTCACGGTCACCGGTTCCGCCTTCCCAAGAGTGGTGCGCTTGGGGAGGCGCGCCGTGTCGGTTGGATGCTCACGAACCGCCGGATTGGCGTGGACATCTACTTCGAGCATCCCCGCATGGATTGTCGATGCCAACCGACACGCAGAGTGTGGCCGCGTCGCAGGGGGACTCGACTTCACCCACACCGCGTCCGACCTCCGGCATCAGCGCAGTGGCGCGATTGTGGCGAATTTCGTGCCACATGCTGCTTGGCTACCGCATCGCGCGGACACGTCTTCGGCGGCGCACACGCAACGCGGCAGGATCGGCCGGATGTGGGCGCGGTTCTGGGGCCCGGCTATGTGGCGGGACGTTCCGGTCAGGCCGGAGCACTCAACGATCGATGGCCGACCGGATCGCCAAAACGCTGAGCGGAAAGCGGGTCGCCGTCCTGGTACCGGCCCAGGCGCCGGAGTTGGCTGCGGTGATCGCCCGGTTGCGTTGTCTGCTGGCCGCGATGCTGGTCGGTGGGCAGCCGGTCGGGGTGATCACCGAGTCGCGGTTGCTGCGGGTGGCGCTGGCCCACCGCGGCCGCCGGCCGCGATGAGCAAGTGGGTCGAGCTGGAACTGTCGGGAGGCGGCGTTGCCGACCCGCACCGGGGTTGAGCCGGCGTATCCGGGCAGCCAGGGCAGCTCGAACTCCGGCAGCCGGCGTTCGCCCGGCACGCCGTACATGATCGGCATCCGTGCGGGATCACCGGCCACGGCCCGCACCAGCCATTCGCGCCAGGCCGCGGCCTCGCGCTCGTAGCCGGCGTCGAGCAACGCCATGAGGGTGAAGGTGGCATCGCGGATCCAGCAGAGTAGCGATAGTCCCAGTTGCGCGACCCACCAAGCCGCTCGGGCAGGGAGGTGGTCGCGGCGGCGGCGATGCCGCCGCTGGGTGCGTACCCGAGCGCCTTGAGGGGTGACCAGCGAGCGCACCACCTGATCCCGGTAGGCACCGGTGTAGCGGCATCGGTCGACCCACCGCTGCCACTAGCGCTCGGTGCCCCGCATCGGCACGGCGGCGTCGAGGTCGGCGGGGTCGGGCTGGTGCAGCCCGCGCCAGGCCAGTCGCAGCCCCACCCGGTCACCTTCGGCCACGGTGAACTCCGCGACGCAGCTGCAGCGCATTGTCCGGGTTTCGGCCAATGGCTGACCCGTCGTCAATCGAGGCCCACCGGTCACACCCCCGGCATCCGTCGACTCGAGGCGGTGACCGGTGGGCCTTTCAGCCACACCCGACCGGCCACCCGGCGAGCCGCCCTCAAACGGGTGCCCCGAGCAACCGCGCCCGGCGATGCCAGCGCGCGGGTGAGGGCTACCCGGCAAGCCGGTCGGCCAGTTCGCCGACGGTGGCCACGGTGTGCTCGGGTGGGGTGAAGTAGTCGGGGTAGCGGGCGTGGGTGCGGTTGAGCCACGCGGTGTGCAGTCCGGCGCGGGCGGCGCCATCGATGTCCCAGGGGTGCACGGCGACCAGCAGCAGGTCGGCCGGCCGCGTGCCGCACGCGGTCGCGGCGTATTCGTAGGCGGCGCGGGCAGGTTTCCAGGCCGGGGCCTGTTCGACCGACAACAGGTGCTCGAACTCGGCGCGGACGCCGGCTCTGGTCAGCAGCTGCTCGGCGATGTCGGCGGCGCCGTTGGTGAGGGTGACCAGGCGCCGGCCGGTGGCGCGCAGGGCGCGCACTCCGTCCGGGACGTCGGGGTGCACCGGCAGGTGGGTGAACCCGTCCAGGATGTGCGCGACGGCGGTGTCAACCGGCCGGTCCAGCTCCACCCCGGCGAGCACGGTGCGCAACTGGCCGGCGGCGAGGACGGCGAAGCGTTCCTGGGCTCCGGCGGCGGTCAGCGCGAACCCGTCGCGCAGCAGGGCGGCGAACCACACCTTCGCCAGCAGACTGGGCGCGCCGACCTGGTTGAACCGGTCGGCCATAGGGGCCATGTCCGACAGCGTCTCATTGACGTCGAAGACGACCACCGACGGCATCGCATTCCCCTTTCCCCGCCTGGCCCGGCATGTTACCCGTCGGTCCGGCCGTGTTAGTACTCCAGCTGGTGCGTCCAGTGATCAGGAGGTGATCGTCCAGCGGTTGTGACCTGGTCTGAAGCTCGTCGTTGCTTGCCGGTGTGAGTCCGGTCCGGGTAGTCGTCAGGGAGCCCGGTAGCAGGCTGGCGGTCTGGTCTGGAAACGGGTCGGGTCGAAGCCCAGCGTCGAAAGCCCCGTTGGGGGAAGCAACTGTGCGGTCTGTAGCAGATAGCGAAGCCTGCCGCGTCGTTAGACATTGAGGGAGAGCCGAGCCGTGCGGCTCACGGCGAAGGCCATGGAAGCGGTGAAGATCCTGAAAGCGCAGCCGCGAAGGACTCCCCGGCGTAAGAGGGCGCGGAACGTGCAGACAGTAACGGCGGGAACTGGAGAGGCCCTCCCCGGCTGAAACGCCCTGCGAGTGGCGTGGACAAGTCTGGTCCTATAACCGGTGTGGAGCCGGGAAGTGGATCGGGTGCTGGGAGGGAGTCGGAGGCGGTCGTAGTACCGATCGAGCCGTGCGGACAACATAACCGTCGGTGAGGGAAGGGCCGCTGCTTCGTTCATGCGTGGTGTTGTGATGGAGGGGCCCGGTGAGTGCCGTTTCGGCTAGTTCCACCGCGAGGAGATCCCCGGTGCGGGATCCGGTTCGTGCCTTGCAGCATGCGCTGTACCGGGCGGCCAAGGCCGATCCGGGACGACGGTTTCATGCGCTGCGGGACAAGGTCTATCGCAGAGACGTCTTGTGGCGGGCGTGGGTGGCGGTGCGCCGTAACGATGGTGCACCGGGCATCGACGGAACCACCCTGGATGATGTCGAGGAGTACGGCGTTGAGCGGCTCCTGGACGAAGTGGCCGAGGAGTTGAGGACGGGACGGTGGCGGCCGTTGCCGGCGCGGCGGGTGTTGATCCCCAAGCCCGGCACGACCGAGCAGCGTCCGTTGTCGATTCCTGCGGTCCGTGACCGCATCGTGCAAGCGGCGGTGAAGATCGTGCTCGAGCCGATCTTCGAAGCCGACTTTCTGCCGTGCAGCTTCGGGTTTCGCCCCAAGCGTTCGGCGCACGATGCCCTGCAAGTCCTCATTGACGAGTCCTGGCAGGGCAAGCGGTGGGTGGTGGAAACGGACATCGCCAACTGCTTCACGGCGATTGGTCACGAGAAGTTGATGCGAGCGGTCGAGGAACGCATCAGCGACCAGGCCGTCCTGAAACTGCTGCGCGCGATGCTGCGGGCGGGAGTGATGCAGGACGGGACCGTGCACCGCGAGGCGTCCGGCACCCCGCAGGGTGGTCCGGCATCGCCGTTGCTGTGCAACGTGTACCTGCACCGGCTGGACCGGGAATGGGACACGGGCGAGCACGGGGTGCTGGTGCGCTATTGCGATGACCTGGTCGTGCTGTGTCAGTCACGGGAGCAGGCCGAAGCCGCCTTGGCGGCCTTGACGGTCCTGCTGGACGACCTCGGGTTGGAACCCAAGGCCGCCAAGACCCGCATCGTGCAGCTGGTCGACGGAGGACAGGGGCTGGACTTCCTGGGCTTCCACAAACGGCTGGTGCGCGGTCGGACTCCCCGCTCGGCACATCTGATCTTCCTCGCCCGCTGGCCCGCACGTCGGGCAGTCCAACACGCCCGGGACCGGATTCGGACCATTACGGCCCGGTCCCGGCTGCTGGTGCCGGTCGAGCAGATCGTGGAGGAACTCAACCTGTTCCTGCGCGGCTGGGCGGGATACTTCCGCTACGGGAACTCCGCCCTGGTGCTCGGCCAGATCAGGAACTACGCCCTGACCCGGCTCGCGCTGTGGTTGTCCAAGCGGGGCAAGCGCCGCCGAGCATGGGGATGGGGCATAACCCAGGTACTGCTCTCCCCGAACGACCTGGGCCTGATCAGCCTCAATGGGATCGTTGTCCCACCCAGGCCCTTCCGAGCCTGGAAACGCTGAATGCCACCGGTGAAGAACGTCGGTAAGCCGTGTGCGGGAGAACCGCATGCACGGTTTGACGGGCGGGAGCTGGAAACGGAACAGGCCGGCCACGGCCGCGAAGAAGAACAACCCAGCGGGAAACCGATGGGCATCAATGGCTTCGCGCCCTACCGCCAGACCATGCTACCGCGCCAGCTCCCGACCCTCCCCAACGCCTCGGCAAGCCCGCGGCACTCTTCCACACCGTGATGTTAGTTGCTAATATGTTAGCTACTAACATGTAGCGGGAGGGGTCGTGTCGGCACCGGACTGGCGGGAACGCAAGAAGGCGCAGACCCGGATGCGGTTGCAGGAGCAGGCGTTGCGGTTGTTCGCCGAGCACGGGTATGAGGCGACGACGGTGGAGCAGATCGCGGTGGCGGCCGGGGTGTCGCATATGACGTTCTTCCGGTATTTCCCGACCAAAGAGGACGTCGTGCTCGGTGACGAGTACGACCCGATGCTGGCCGAGGCGATCCGGGCCCGGCCGCGTACGGAGCATCCGATCGCGCGGATCCACGCCGCGGTGCGGCAGGGGCTGGTCGCGATCTACGCGGCGGATCGGGAGGCGTTGCTGGGCCGGGTTCAGTTGATCCTGCGGACGCCGGCGCTGCGGGCGCGGCTGTGGGAGAACCAGTTCGCCACCCGGGAACTGTTCGAGCAGGCCCTGGCCAAGGGGGCGCCGAGTATGCGGGTGCGGGTGCTGGCCGCGGTGTGCCTGGCGGCGTTGACAACCGCGTTGGAGCAGTGGGCGGCCAGCGGCGGTGCGCGCGAGTTGCCGGAGTTGATCGACGAGGCGTTCCGGGTGCTGCGGCGCGACCTGACGGACCGGTCATGACGGCGCCGGTGATCGTGGTGGACGAGCTGCGGATGCGGTACCGCGGCGCCACGACCGATGCGGTGCAGGGCATCTCGTTCGCGGTGGCCGCCGGGGAGATCTTCGGGTTCCTCGGCCCGAACGGGGCGGGCAAGTCCACCACGCAGCGGATCCTGACCGGGCTGCTGCGCGGCCATCAGGGTCGGGCCGACGTGTTGGGCCGCCCGGTTGCCCGGTGGGGTGCGGACTACTACGAGCACATCGGGGTCTCCTTCGAGCTGCCGGCACATTTCTCCCGGCTGTCCGCGCGGGAGAACCTGGCCGCGTTCGCCGGCCTCTACCAGGGACCGACGGAGGAACCCGGGACGCTGCTGGAGTCGGTGGACCTGGCCGGGGCGGCCGGCCGGGCGGTGGGGGAGTTCTCCAAGGGCATGCAGATGCGGCTGAATCTGGCCCGGGCGTTGGTGAACCGGCCGCGGTTGCTGTTTCTGGACGAACCCACCTCCGGGATGGATCCGGTGCACGCCGGTCTGGTTCGCGAGCTCATCGGCCGCCAGCCCGAACTCGGTCGCACGGTGTTTCTCACCACGCACGACATGGCCACCGCCGAGCAGCTCTGCGACCGGGTCGCGTTCCTCGTGGACGGACGCATCGCCGCCATCGACACGCCCCGCAACTTCCGGCTCGCGCACGGTCAACCCTGTGTGGTGGTCGAGTACCGCGACGCGGACACGGTGCAGCGCAAGGAGTTCCCGCTCGCCGACATCGGGCGCGATCCGGTCTTCGCGCGGCTGCTGCGCGATCACCAGGTGGAGACCATCCACACCCGCGAAGCCTCCCTGGACGAGGTGTTCGTCGCCGTCACCGGTGGGGCGCTGTGACCCGCCAGGCTGCGGCCCTGGCGCTGGAGCTTCGGGTGCAGTGGCGCTACCGCATCCCCGCCGTCGCTCTGGTGGTGACCGTGGTGTGGACGGTGGTGCTGCTGGCGCTGCCGGCGCCGGCGGCCCGCGTTGCCGGGCCGATGATTCTGACCCTGGACACCGCCACCTTCGGCGCGTTCTTCATCGCCGCGCTGGTGCTGTTCGAGCGCGGCGAGGGGGCCTTGGCGGCGCTGGCGGTCAGCCCGTTGCGGCTCGGCGAATACCTCACGGTCAAGGTGGCCACGCTGACCGGGCTGGCGCTGCTCTCGGCCGTCCCGGTCGCGCTGGCCGCCGGCCGGGCCGACACCGGCCTCGGGGTGCTGCTGCCGGCCGTGGGCCTGCTCGCCGTGCTGTTCCTGGTGCTCAATGTCGCGATCGTGGCCGGGCAGCGGTCCATCACCGGATTCCTCACCGTCGCCCCGCTGCCGCTGATCCCGCTGCTGGCCGTCCCACTGGCCCACCTGGCCGGCCTTGTCGACCATCCGCTGGGCTACCTCGTGCCCACCACCGGCGCGGCCGACCTGATCCGCCTCGGCATCGACCCGGCCACGGTGATCTCGCCCCTCCGGGCCACGGCCCTGGCCGGTTACCTGCTGCTGGCGACTGTGATCGCCACCGTGGCGGCCCGGCGACGCCTGGCCCGCGCGCTCACCAGCCCGCGCCCGGCCCGCCCACCGCGCAGCCGCCGCGGCCGGGCCGGATCCCACCCGGCGGGCTGGCTGCGTGCGTTGATCCACATCGACCTGCGTACCACCGTGCGCAGCGCGCTGCTGGTCATCGTGCTGGCCGGGCCGATCCTGCTCGCGCTCGCGCTGCGGCTGGGCTACCCGCCGCTGACCACCTATCTGCACAGCCGGTTCGGTCTGGACCTGGTGCCCTATCAACCGGTGCTGCTGGCCGCGCTGGTCGTGCTGCACGTCCCGTTGATCATCGGGATGGTCGGCGCGCTGCTCATCCTCGACGACCTCGACGACCGCAAGGTGCTCATCCTGCGGGCCAGCCCGGTCACCCTGCCCCGCTACCTCACCTACCGGATCACCGCGGTCGCCGCCGTCGCCCTGGTCATGCTCGCCATCGCCGTCCCGGTCAGCGGGCTGGCACCCTGGCCCACCCTGCCGGCCCAGGCGCCCGCGCTGCTGCTGGCGGCCGCGCAGGCGCCGCTGCTCACCCTGGCCACCGTCACCCTGGCCGGCAACAAGGTCGAAGGCCTGGCCTGGCTGAAGATCCTCGCGCTGCTTCCCACCGCCATCGCCCCGGCCCTGTGGTGGCTTGCCGACCCGGCCGCCTGGCCGCTGCGGGCCGTCCCGTACTACTGGACCGTCACCGCCCTGTGGCACCCCACCTGGCTCGGCCTGCTCACCGGCGCCGTTCTCACCGCGGTCGCCATCGCCGTGCTGGCCCGGCGCACCCTGCGCCGCCTCGCCAGCGGCTGACCGGCCAGGAGCCGGGTCAACGCGGTGACCGCTGCGTCAGGTCCTGGATGACGGTGGTGGGCTTGCCGATCATGGCGGCGGCGAGGAAGCGGTCGGCGCCGGGCAGCCGGGCGAGGTGCAGCGCGGTGCGGCGGACCTGGCGGCGGAGCCGGGAGCGTGGCACGAACCACTGGGCCACCGAGCGGGCGACGGTTTGCCGGTGCGTGACGATGGGTCGCCAGAGTTGTTCGTAGCGGCGCAGCGCGTCCTCGACGGAGCCGGTGCGGACCAGTTGGTCGGCCAGCAGGTAGGCGCCGGCAACGGCCAGGGACGCGCCCTGGCCGGCCAGCAGGGACACGGCGTAGCAGGCGTCGCCGACGAGGGTGACCCGGCCGCGGCTCCAGTGCGGCAGTTCGATCTGCGCGACCTGGTCGTAGTAGACGTCCTCGCCGGGCGGGCAGTGCGCCAGCGCCTGCGGCACGATCCCGTTCAGCGAGCCGTACTCGGCGCGCAGGGCGGCCCGGGGGTCGGCCGGCAGGGTGGGGTCGGCCGAGCGGTGCACGGTGAACACCGCGACCAGGCCGGTGCGCAGCCCGTACAGGCCGACCTGCCGGTCGAGGGTGTCGGTCAGGCAGAACCGGCCATGTAGCCGCTGGTGGATCTCGCTGTCGGTGAACGTGTACGCGGCGGTGTGCAAGCCGAGGTAGCGCAGGAAACGCTCTTCGGCGCCGAAGACCAGACCGCGCACCGCCGAGTGAATGCCGTCGGCGCCGACCAGCAGGTCGGCGTCGAGCCGGGTGCCGTCGGTGAGCCCGACGCGGACGCGGTCCGGCTGGTTGTCCACCTCGGCCACACTGGTGCCGAACCGCGCATCGACCTGTCCGCCGAGGTGTTCGCGCAGCGCCCGCTCCAGGTCGGGACGCATGATGCTGATCAGCCGACCCCGCGCGATCCGGGTGAACTGGTCATAGTCCAGCCCGGCCCGCCGCCGACCCCCATCGTCCACATAGGACGCCTCGCCGATCTGGTAGCTGAGTTCCCGCAGCCGGGGCAGCACGCCCATCGCCTCGGCGGCGTCGTAACCGGGTCCGAAGAAGTCCATCATGTAGCCCTGCTCGCGCGGCCCGGGTGCCTGCTCCACCAGGACGACCTCCCAGCCCAGCGCGTCAAGCTGGTGAGCCAGGGCCAACCCGCCGATGCCCGCGCCACAGATCACGACCTTCATCCTCGTTCACCTTCCGTTCGCAGGATTCCGCGCAAGATGGGCGCGACCGTCCGGGCGGTGAGATCGGGTTGCAGAGCCCGGTGCAGCACGACCCCGTCGATCGCCGCGGCCAGCACCGCGGCGGTCCGCTCCGGTTCGGATATGCCGTGCCCGCCCAGCCACCGGGCCAGCCGGTCCCGTAGGTCCACGACGATGCCGCTGACCGCCGCGCGCAGGTCGTCATCGCGGGTCGCGGCCAGGTAGGTCTCGGTGAACAGCAGCGACAGGGGGTCGCGCCCGGTGTGCACCTCCAGCGCGGTGAGCATGCGGTCCAGCATCTGTGCCGGTGTCCCGGCCTGATCAAGCAACTGCCCGATCTCCTCGACCGCGCTGCGCATGGCACCGATCGCCGCCTCGGTCAACAACGCCGGCAGCGAGGCGAAGTGGTAGTGCACCAACCCCGGCGCCACCCCGGCCCGCTCGGCCAGCATCCGGGTGCTCACCGCCGACCACCCACGCTCGGCGATCAGCTCCCGCGCGGCACCCACGAGCTGTTGGCGCACCTCTCGACCCCGCTCCGCCGCCGTTCGCGCCACCGCCACCATCCTGGTCGTTCGCCCTGGGCGATCGCCCAACTATGAGCCTACACCGAAACTCATGGGCCGCGGCCACTCCGGTTCGTCCGGATTTCCTGTGGTGTTCCGCCACCGAGCCCTGACCGGGTCGCCGACCACCTTGCGACTTGCTGACAATGTCCACTCCGGCCCCCGGACCGGGTGCGGGGGCGGTAGAACATGAGGTGGCTGGCTGGCGCCCGATCCACGACAGGAGCTGACTGGGTGAGCAGCCTGTGGCGGCTGGGCCGCCGGTTCGGTGGTTCCTACGTCCGCCAGTCCGAGCACGGCGATCCCGTGCGTGTGGACGCTCGCCCCCAAGCCGGCGGTCCGACACCATCCAGCGATCATGGGAACCTGACCTGTGCCGAGCTAGCAGGCCTGCATGCGCGATACAATAGATGCATATAACAAACATTGTTCATAGCACGAATAGCTGAGTACGCCGTCGCGTCTGTTGTGTGACACTGGGCGAGCCGGAGCGAACCCGCGATCCGACCTGGTTGGACAACTGCTCGGCCGGACCGCGTCCGGCTGAGTCGAGCGCGGCGGAAGGGTGCACCTCGTGAGTTCCGTGGATCGCAAGCCGGCCGGACTGCTCCGACGGCTGCTGCGGATCCCGATCTGGGTCTACCGGGTCAGGTTGGGATGGCTGTTCGGCCACCGCTTGGTCTACATCGCCCACCGGGGCCGACGCACCGGGGCGCGGCGCGAGGTGGTGGCCGAGGTCGTCCGGCACACCCCGATACCGCCCGAAGTCGTCGTGATCGCCGCCTGGGGCAAGGATCCCGACTGGTACCTCAACCTGCGCGCCGCGCCGGCCATCGAACTGCGCGTGGGCGCGCACCGCTGGCAGCGGCCCGAGCACCGATTCCTCGACCCCGCCGACACCCTTCAGGTCCTGCTCTCCTACCGGCAAGCACACCGCCATGCCTGGCGACGCATCGCCCCCGCCCTCGGATTCCCGGCCGACCAGGACGACCCGCACTGGCCCGAGGTCGCCGCCCGGGTCCACGCGATCGCGTTCACACCAGCCAAGTAGTGACAAATTCGTCGGGGTCCACCACGACCGATCGCAGATCCGGCCCAAAGCCGGCACTCGGCGACCATGCCCTGCGCGGTGATCGCCGTGGCACCTGCCGACCCGCGATGAGGTACAACTTCCCCATGCCGCAATCCAAGGTCCAGGGGGCTGAGATCGATGACGTCGACGCCGTCACCGACGCGGTCCTGACCGCCTCGCGACTGCTGGTGGCGGTGTCCGCGCGGTCGATCGCGGCGGTGGACGACAGCATCACGCTGCCGCAGTTCCGGCTGCTGGTGGTGTTGCACGCACGCGGCCAGCAGAAGATCGCCGGTATCGCGGAGAACCTGGGGGTCAACCCGTCGACCGCCACCCGCGCCGTTGACCGGCTCCTCACCGCGGGCCTGGTCGACCGGCAGACCAACCCGAACTCGCGGCGCGAGATGCAGATCAGCCTGACCCCCGCCGGCCGGCGACTGGTACGCAACGTCGCCCGGCGCCGACGGCAGGAGATCGCGCGCATCGTGGAAAACATGCCCGCAACCCACCGCCGCGGGCTGGTCCGCGCACTCACCGCGTTCAGCCAAGCCGGCGGCGAACCCCCGGCCTCAGCATCCCCCTACGACGCCGACGACACCGACTGGGCCTAAACCCCGGCGGACCTGACGATTGCCGGACAGCCGACCCGGAGCGGGCAATCGACGTTGCGTATGGCAACCATTGTTCCGCGCAACCTTCCTCGGTTCTACTCTTCGGCGCGTCGAGGTTCCGCGGTGTCCCTCGTGATGACATGCCGATCACCGGCCTGGTCGGGCCGGCAGGCGCGCGCCTCGTCCGAGGGCGTGGATCCCGCGAGCGCCTGGCACGAGCACTGTCCCGACAACCGTGCCGGGATGTCGGCTGGGATCCCCACGAGACGCGCGGCCGTTGGTTGCCTGCCGGCCCAAGCCGTTTGTAGTCCATGGCGAGCACCGCCGGCCACGCATGGGCCGCATTGTCAGGAACTCGTCAGGTCGACTGCGGCTGGCTGCCCGCAAGATGAGCGAGTACCCGGCGGACGAGAGGCGCGACGGCGGGATGGGGTGAACCGATGGTCGAGCCGGTCGCGGACCTGGCGAAGCGACTGATGCACGAGTTCGTCGACCTGACAGTGACGCCCACGGTCGCGGCGATCCTGGTGTGTGCCCGCCGGGGTTTCGGTCCGACTGGCGGCAGGAGTAGCGGCGGTGTGCCGAGGCCGCGCCAACGGTTTGCGGTTCACGACTTCGATCTCCAGTTGGCGCTCGGCATGCTGCGTCACACCACGCATGAGCAGTTATGGGACGGCTGGAGACGGGTAGCCGATCTTCGGTGAATGAGCGGTGGTGGCCCCGGCCGACCGGCGCGGGGCCACCACCCGGGGGAGATGCTGCCGGCGCGGCCCGTCGCGTGGTGCGCCATCTGGCGCGGGCGGCTCATCGATGGTGGCCGCGTGATCAGGTGAAGGGGTGGCGAGCGGCCCGGCAGCATGTCCCTGGTGCGATCGGGTTCAGCTCATCACCTGCCTTTCTGCTCGAAGCGGTGGATCACGGTGCCGCTGTGCCGTGCGGAGGGGAACGTTGCCGTTCCCACAGGTGGTCGCTGCGTCGGTCGGTGGATCGGGGATGGGACGGTTGCTGGCGGGTGCCCGGCCGGTCCGGTCTGATGGGTGGTCGGACCGGCCGGGCCGGCCGGGTGACGGGCGGTGGGTTCCAGCCGGCGTTGATGATCGCCTCGAACTCGGCGCGCAGCAGTTCGGCGTCGGCGCACACGATGGCGAGGAACGCGTCGGAGTCGGTGGACTGCTGTGTGGGCATGACGATCACCCCGGGCACTGTCAGCGGGCGGTGCCGCCGGGCGGTCAGGCGTTGATTTCCTTGGGGGTGTTGTCCGTGCCGGTGATCGTGATCTTGCGGGGTTTGGCCCGTTCGGCGATCGGAATCCGCAACGTCAGCACGCCGGCGTCGTAGTGGGCCTGGATGTGGTCGGCGTCGAGGGTGTCGCCGAGGAACAGTTGGCGGGAGAACACCCCCAGCGGCCGCTCGGCGACCTGCATCTCCACATCGTCGGCGGTGACCGTGGGCCGCCGCTCGGCCTTGACGGTCAACACGTTGCGCTCCACGTCCAGCTCGATCGCCTCGGCCGCCACGCCCGGCAGGTCGAAGGCGACCACGAACTCATCACCGCGGCGGTAGGCGTCCATCGGCATCGACGTGGGTCGTGACCAGGTACCCGCGGCGGCGTTGCCGAAGACCTGCTGGGTCAACCGGTCCAACTCCCGGAACGGGTCGGTGCGCATCAACATGATTTCCCTCCTCGGTTCGATGTCTGGCGTCAACGCGCACCCCAGTTGTAACATGTCGTCGTTCCGATGACAAGTGGAAGGTCGTCGAGAGGACGACGCGATGGGTGACGGCGACACCACCGCCGAACACGACACCTCCGACCAGCGGCTTCGTACCCGACCCGTCCCCACCGACCCGGGTGCGGTCGAAGCGCTTGCGCTCGTCCATGCCGTGCTCGCCGAGCTCGGCGACCCCGCCACTGGCCAGGCTTCTTCGGCGCCGGCCCCGGCAGACCTGCTTGCTGCCTTGACCGTGCTGCGCTCGCTGCGTGCGGAACTGGCCGCCTGGGAGCCGCGGCTCATCACCGCCGCCCGCCACCTCGGGATCAGCTGGGCCACGCTGGCGCCCGCGCTCGGGGTGACCAGCCGGCAAGCCGCTGAACGCCGCTACCTGCGCCTGCAGCCCTCCGCCACCGGCGAGCAGACCGGCGAGGAACGGGTGCGCGCCGAACGCACCAAACGGGCCGGCGATCGGGCCGTGGCCGCCTGGGCTCGCCAGAACTCCAGCACCCTGCGCCAACTCGCCGGCCAGATCGGCGCCCTGCAAGGCCTGTCCGGCCCGGCTCAACACCGGGTCGACCAGCTCACCCACGCTCTGGCCGACAACGACCCGGCCGCCCTGCTCACCCCGCTGGCCGACACCCGCGATCAGCTCGACGACACCCACACCGACCTGGCCAACCGGGTCAAATCGGTCACCGACCACGTCGACCAACTCCGCCACCGCGTCCGCGACCGCCGCCAGCCCCACTGACCCTGCCCACCGGCACTGCGCTGCGTTGTTGGGAGGAACCCGACATGATCGACCCACAGCAGCCCTACGGCAGCACCACGCCGCCGCTCACCGTCGAACATCAGCGCCGGGACTTGGCCCTGATCGTGCGGTTCACCGGCGAGATCGACATGACCACCGCCGAGGCCGTGCGCAAAGCACTGACCGCCGCCCACAACGACGTCGCCGCACCACACCCCGTCGTCGTCGACCTTGCCGGCGTCACCTTCTTCGGCTCCTCCGGCGTGGCCGAACTCATCGTCGCCAACCAGCGCGCGATCGACCAACACACCCCGCTGCGGATCGTGGCCACCAGCCGCGTGGTCCTGCGCCCCCTCGACATCACCGGCATCGCCCCTACGCTCGCCATCCACCCCGACATCCCCACCGCCCTGGCACCACCCACCGATCCGCCGCGCTGAGGACGCCGGGGTGGACGGCAGCCCGGATGTCGGACGGCGGATCAGGGTCGGGCGGCTTGTCGGCCGATGATCATCACGGTCGCGCCGGTCGCCCCCCAGGGGTCGCCGGCTGCTCAGTCGGTCCTGGGGCGTTCGCCGTGTCGTTCACTCCTTTGGCCCACTCCGGACGGACCTGTTGAGCAGGGGATTGTCCGGTTAGCGTCGATCACAGGCGGCGCCGGTTCGGCCGTTTCCTTCGCACGTCCCTGCACTCCGAGAGGAGCCCTCGTGCGTGTATTCAAGCGTGTGACCAGCTTGGCCGTGTTCGCGGTGGTGGCCGGTGTGGTGGCTGTGTCACCGGCGTCTGCTCATGACCCGGAGACACCGGAGGGCAAAGCGGCCATCAAGGCGTTCATGGCGGATCACCAGCCGGCGGAGCGCAGAGCCCCGGTGGTGGGCGCGATGGTCCCGTGTCAGAACGGGATGGCTGACATCTACCCGTGCCGCAATGTCGATCTGCTGGCCGTGCTCCCGCTGGCCAGTATTGGCGGGGGCAACGGAAACGACATCTGGGGTTGGACCGATCCGACCACGAGCAAGGAGTATGCGATCGTGGGCCGCACCAACGGCACCGCGTTCGTCGATGTCAGTGCCCCGACCTCGCCGCGCTATCTGGGCAATCTCCCGTCGCATGGCGGCAGCAGTTCGTGGCGGGATATCAAGGTCTTCGCCGACCACGCGTTCATCGTGGCGGACGCGATCGCCGGCCACGGGATGCAGGTGTTCGACCTGACCAGGTTGCGCGACGTCAGCACGCCGCAGACGTTCACCGAGGACGCGCACTACGCCGGGTTCGGCCCCGCGCACAACCTCGCGATCAACGAGGCGACCGGGTTCGCCTACGCGGTCGGCTCCAACACCTGCAGCGGTGGCCCGCACATGGTGAACATCCAGTCCCCGAAGTCGCCGACCGGTGCGGGGTGTGTGAGCCAGGACGGCTACACCCACGACACGCAGTGCGTGGTGTACCGGGGGCCGGACACCCGCTTCACCGGTCGGGAGCTGTGCTTCAGCTCCAACGAGGACACGCTGACGATCGTGGACGTGACCACCAAGTCCAGCCCGGTGCAGCTGGCCAGGGCCGCCTACAGCGGGGCGCAGTACTCCCATCAGGGTTGGCTGACCGAGGACCAGCGCTACTTCCTGCTCGACGACGAACTGGACGAGTCGCGCAGCACCGACAAGCACACCCGGACCTACATCTGGGATCTGGCGAACATCAACAGTCCGGCGCACATCGGCACCTACAGCTCACCGGCCACCGCGATCGACCACAACCAGTACATCAAGGGGAACCTGTCCTTCCAGTCCAACTACCAGGCTGGGCTGCGGATCCTGGACATCACCAACGTGGCGTCCGCTCAGCTGACCGAGGTCGGCTTCTTCGACATCTACCCGGCGGGGAACAATGCCGCGTTCAACGGCACGTGGAGCAACTACCCCTACTTCAACAGCGGGATCGTCATCGTCAACGGCATCGAACAGGGTCTGGTCGTGGTCCGGCCGAACCTCACCCAGACGCCGCCACCCGGCAACTCCTTCCGCAACGACACCGACGTCCCCATTCCCGACGTGTCCACTGTGGAAAGCCTGATCCAGGTGACCGGGATACCGGGCAATGCGCCGGCCACGCTGCAGGTCAGCGTGGACATCAAACACACCTTCCGAGGTGACCTCGTGGTCGACCTGGTCGCGCCGGACGGCAGCGTCTACAACCTGCACAACCGCACCGGCGGCAGTGCGGACAACATCATCCAGACCTACACGGTCAACGCCTCCAGCGAGGCCGCCAACGGCAGCTGGAAGCTGCGGGTGCGCGACGCCGCCCGGCTGGACACCGGGTTCGTCGACTCGTGGGTCCTGCAGTTCTGATTATTGGGAACGTGATGGGGCCCGAACTCGTGCCACGCCGGGGAAACCGTGCGGTCACCGCGGTCATGGCCGCCTTCGCGGTGGCGTTCGTCGGTGTGGCGCTGTTCCTCATGCTGCGACCGGGACCGCCGGCCAGTGGGCACCAGTCCCACTCCATGCCGCCCCCGAGTGCCACGGTCCAGGACGAAGGGCTCAAGCAGGTGCAGGACGGCTTCCGGCTGGAGCTGATCACGGCTCCAGCCGGACGCGGCCCCGCCGTGCCGGTGACGTTTCGGGTGCTCGACCCCACCGGCCGGCCGCAGCTGGGGTACGAGACCCCGCACACCAAGATGCTGCACTTCTATGTGCTGCGCGACGACATGAGCCAGTACCAGCATCTGCACCCGGTGCTGGACGGCGACAGCTGGCGCACCACGATCTCGGTGCCGGACGGCGGGTTCTACCGGCTCTACACCGAGTTCGTCCCCAAAGGACGCCAGAACCTGTCGCACCCGACCGTGCTCGGGGTCTCGTTCGTCGTGCCCGGCGACACCGCGTTCGTCCCACTGCCCGCGCCCGAGGCCAGCATGAGCGTGGACGGGTACACCGTGAGCCGGGCCGACGGCACGGCGGCGGTGCCCGCCGAGAAGGTCAACCAGCTGCGCTTCCGCATCACCGACGGCGCCGGCAAACCCGTCGAGGCGCTCGAGCCATACCTGGGCGCCTACGCACACCTGTCCGCGTTCAACTCACTCACCATGGGCCTGAACCACCAACACCCTGTCGGCCAGGCGATCGACAGCATCCCGGGCGGACCGGAGCTGACCTTCACCGCCCAATTCGCCAACCGCGGAGAACACCGCCTGTTCCTCGAGTTCAGCGTGAGCGGTCAGATCCACCGGGCCGAGTTCACCATGTTCGTCACCTGACAACGGCCGCTGACCCGCAGCCAGTT
>NZ_DASTBH010000433.1:0-34245 GCF_035712165.1 Actinophytocola sp.
CGGGCCGGCACCCGGATCTCGAAGCTGACCCGTGGCTGGTTGTGCTCGACGGCGTCCCGAACGGCGGTCGCGACGTCGAAGGTGATGAAGCCGGGGCAGCGTTCGGCGGTGGTGATCTCGTCGAGCTTGCGCAGCGCACGCGGGGCGCTGACCCAACTCGGGGTCCGGCTGACCGGTCGGGTCTGCCAGATCTCGATGGCGCGCTTGGTGCAGTCGCCCGCCGTGCTCTCCTGGATCGCGACGGTGCCGCCGATGATCCGCTTTCCGGTCAACGACGCCACATCGAAGGTCGCGTAGACCCGGGACACGTGCGGCCGGCGGGTCGTGGCGTCGCGCCAGGCGCCGAGCGGCAGGTCCCGGTCCGCCACGTCGTAGGCGGTGAACGGATGGGCCAGGTCGGTGTAGCCGAGCTGCACCGTTGGCGGGGCTTGGAGATGCGGCGCGGCGACGGCGCTGCCGGGGTTCAGCACGGCGAGACCGGCGGCCAGCAGCGCGGTGGCCGACGCCACCGCGACGCGCTTGAAGAACATGGCGGTCACGAGAATCCCCCCAGTCGAGCCACGAAAAGCGCCTCACGGTAGCACCCGGGAAGCGCTCCGCCGCAAGGTTTTGCGCTGCCCGGGTGGGTCAGGTGGCGGAACTTTCGTGCGGATCTTCGGGCGGCCCGGGTCGCTGGGGCGGCGCGGCGGTTAGGTTCCCGGCATGCCGCGGTTCGCGCAGAAGATCGTGCTGGTGGTGCTGGCCGTCCAGGTGGCCTGGTCACTGCCGGTGGCGATCTGGATGGGATACCTGTGGCGCACCACCGACGAGGTGGACCGCAGCTACGCGTGCCGGGGCGGGGCGACCTGCTACAGCGGCCCCACCACCTACTTCATCCTGATGCTGGTGTTCGGCGCGGTGGCGCTGGTGATGCTGATCGTGCTGGTGGTGCTGGCGACGCGGTGGCGCCGCCGGTCCCGGCGGCGCACGCTGTTGCAGGCGACCGGCCTGCAGGTGCCGGGCGTGCTGGTGCGGATCATCACCACCAACACCAGGATCAACGGGCGCCGGGTGTACGAGGCGACCTTCGAGTCCCGGACCGAGGGCGTACCGGTCCGGGTGGTCGACCGGACCACCACGATGCTGCGGCTCGGCACCCAGGTGACGATCGTCTACGACCCGGCCGACCCGAGCCGGGCCGCGTTGGCGCAGGACATCGAAACCCTGGCCACGCCAAGCGTTTTCCTCGACCCGAACTACGTCGAGTGGCCCCGGCGGTCCTGAGTCCTCAGTGCACCCCCACCTCGCGGAGGTTCGGGCTGCCCTCGTCGGCGTGGTAGTCGGCGGCGGTGGTGGCGTCGCTACCCGACGGGGCCCGCATCCGGCGGGCGACGAGGGTGACCAGGACCGCCACCACCAGGTTCGCGGCGAGGGCGAGCACCCCGACGTAGATCTGCACGGTCGAGCCGGCGAACGGGTGCCAGCCGAACAGGTTGATCTTGCCGAGTTGCAGCGCCGAGGTGCCGAAGTGCTGCCGGGAGCCGTCCGCGCTGGGGATGATGTAGAGCAGGTACATGCCCCAGGCCATGCCGGCCGCCCAGCCGGCGATCAGCCCCCAGCGGTGCAACCACCTGGTGTACAACGCGATCGCCACCGCCGGCAGGGTCTGCAGGATGATCACCCCGCCGATCAGTTGCAGGTCGATGGCGAACTGCGGGTCGATGAACAGGATGAACGCCAGCGCGCCGAACTTCACCACCAGTGACGCGAGCTTGGCCTGCTTGGCCTCGTGGGCGGGGGTGGCGTCGCGGTGCAGGTACTCCTTGTAGACGTTGCGGGTCCACAGGTTCGCCGCCGCGATGGACATGATCGCGGCCGGCACCAGCGCGCCGATCCCGATGGCGGCGAAGGCGATTCCGGCGAACCAGGACGGGAACTGGGTGTCGAACAACGCCGGCACGATCGTGCTGGTGTCGGCCTTGCCGGTGGCCTGGTTGCGCACCGGCGTGGTGCCCGCCGCGATCGCCATGAAACCCAGCAGTGCCAACAGGCCGAGCATCAGCGAGTACGCCGGCAGCGCGGACATGTTGCGCTTGATCACGTTGCGGCCCCGGGAGGCGAGCACCCCGGTGACCGAGTGCGGGTAGAGGAACAGCGCCAGCGCGGAGCCGAGCGCCAGCGTGGCGTACTGCAGCTGGTTGTTGCTGTTCAACAGGATTCCGTCGCCGGGGGCCGGTGTGCCGCGGAACTTCTCGTCCGCCGCGCTGAAGATCGTGTCCCAGCCGCCGAGCTTGATCGGCAGGTAGATCACCGCGACCAGGATCACGACATAGATCAGGACGTCCTTGACGAACGCGATCAGCGCCGGCGCCCGCAACCCGGACTGGTAGGTGTAGACGGCCAGGATCACGAACGCGATCAGCAGCGGCAGGTGGCCGAGGAACCCGGACTCGTTGAACCCCATCGTGCGCAGCACCGCCTCCAGGCCGACGAGTTGCAGCGCGATGTAGGGCATGGTGGCCACGATTCCGGTGATCGCCACCAGCAGGGCGAGCAGCGTCGAGCCGTGCCGGCCGCGCACGAAGTCGGCCGGCGTGACGTACCCGTGCACCCGGGAGACCGACCACAGCCGCAGCAGCGGCAGGAACACGAGGGGATAGACGATCACCGTGTAGGGCAGGGCGAAGAACCCGGTCGCGCCCGCGCTGAACATCAGCGCCGGGACCGCGACGAAGGTGTAGGCGGTGTAGAGGTCGCCGCCGATCAGGAACCAGGACACCCAGGAGCCGAACCGGCGCCCGCCGAGGCCCCACTCGTCCAGATGGTCCAGGGTGTCTCCGCGCTGCCAGCGCGCCGCGACGAAGCCCATGACGGTCACCAGCGCGAACAACGCGGTGAAGATGGTCAGCTCGATCCAGTTCACCGGGCCGCCCCCTCGTCGAGGTCGTCCACGTCGAGCCGGTCCGGGGTGTCCGGGCCGGCCGGCGCACGCCTGGTCTTGAGGTAGACCACCGTGGTGGCCGCGACTCCGACCGCGATGCCGGCGAACTGGAACCAGTAGAAGAACGGCATGCCGAACAGTTCCGGCCCCTGCTGGTTGAACAGCGGGGTCAGCAACCACAGCAGCGGGACGAGCAGCAGCAGGTTCCAGGCGTTCCACCGCAGCCCCGCCCGGCCGCCGTCAGGTACCTGAGTAGAGGCCATGGAGCAACGGTAAGACGCCCTCCCGCACGTCGCTTGACGTCCACAGTGGGCATGCCGCGACGCCCGGACCGGGTCACGGTCCGGGCGTCGCGGGTCGGTGGGTCAGATCAGCCAGGGGTTGCGGCGGACGATGTCCAACTTCGCCCAGCGCCGGCCGAGGCCCCAGTACTTGCCGGCGTAGAGCGCGGCGAGGGTGAGCAGGACCAGGGCGTAGATGATGTGGTAGTCGATCAGGGGGTTGGTGGACCGGGTCAGCTCACCGGCCGCGGTGTGCTGCGCGAGCGGCCATTCGGCGGCCCACATGAGCAGCATCATCAGCGAGCCGCTGACCGCGGCGATGCGCAGTCCGACGCCGGCCAGCAGCGCGACCGAGATGCCGGCCAGACCCAGCATGAACAGCCAGTTCGCCCAGGCCGCGCCGGCCCAGCTGGTGAACATGCTCTGGAACGGGCCGACGTCGACGCCGCCCAGGAAGCCCTTGGTCGGCGAGCCGCCGTTGATCCAGGCGCCCTTGTCCGGCGTGGCGTAACCCAGGCCGAACAGCTTGTCCAGGAACGCCCAGCCGAACAGCGCACCCATGGCGATCCGGGTGACTGCGATCAGGTTGCCCGCCGTGGGGCTGATGGCGCCGGTCTCCGGGCTGTCCAACCGCGGAACCTGGGTGCTGGTGGGGTTTTCCTTGACGCTCATCGGGTTCTCCTCTCGTCTGGTACAAGTGTCGATCCGGCGCGCCGGCCCACTCTGGAGTCGAAGGTCCCGGGCCGCAGAGGCCTTGGTCGTCAGTTGCCGGCCGTCCGGTGTGGACTGCCGGGCCGTACCTACGATGGCCGGATGCTCGACGACGACACCGCCCCGATTCCGCGCACCGAAGGCGGGCGTCGGCCTTCCGCGCTGGCCCAGGCGCCGCGGCCGGACCACCGCCACGACCACCGGCCGCCGCCCCCGGCGTCGCGGCGGGTCCGCACCCTGGTCGGGGTGCTGCTGGCGCCGTTCGCCCTGGCCGCGGTCATCGGCATGGTGCTGCTGTTCGAGCCCACGTCGGGGCGGGCGGCCGGGGCCGCGACGCCGGTGCACGGCGAGGTCACCGCGGTGGTGGCCGGGTCGTGCACCACCGACGTGACGGTGGGCGCGCCGACCGGGGACAACTGCGTGACGGTCACCGTGCGGATGACCGACGGCCCGGCCGGCGGCCGGAGCGTGTCGATCGTGGTGCCGGTCGAGCCGAGCACCCCGCGGTTCGCGGCCGGTGACCAGGTGGTGCTCGCCTATGCCGGCGGCGACCCGCTGCAGGGGCAGTCCTACCAGGTGGTCGACTTCCAGCGGGGCGTGCCGCTGATCCTGCTGGCCGGGCTGTTCGCCGTGGCGGTGCTGGTGTTCGGTCGCTGGCAGGGGCTGAAGTCCCTGGTGGGCCTGGGGTTGAGCTTCGCGGTGCTGGTGCTGTTCGTGCTGCCGGCGATCATCGCCGGGCACAACCCGCTGCTCGTCGCCACCTGCGGCGCCGGGGTGATCATGTTCGCGGTGCTGTACCTCACCCACGGCCTGTCCGCCCGGACGTCCACCGCCGTGCTGGGCACCCTGGTGAGCCTGGCCCTGATCGGGGTGCTGGGCGCGTTGTTCTCGGTGGTCACCAGGCTCACCGGACTGGACGAGGACACCGGCACGCTGGTCGGGGCGCTGGGCCACGGCATCGACACCCGGGGTCTGCTGCTCGCCGGCCTGGTGATCGGCGCGCTGGGCGTGCTCGACGACGTCACCGTCACGCAGGCCAGCGCCATCTGGGAACTGCGCGCCGCGCGGCCGGCGGCGACCCGGCGGCAGCTTTACGCCGCCGGGGTGCGGATCGGCCGGGATCACGTCAGTTCCGCGGTGAACACGCTGGTGATGGCCTACGCCGGGGCGGCGCTGCCGGTGCTGCTGTACTCGTCGATCGCCGGCGTGGGCCTGGGCGGCATCCTGTCCTCGGAGTCGGTCGCGCAGGAGATCCTGCGGGCGCTGGTCGGCAGCATCGGCCTGGTTGCCGCGGTTCCGCTCACCACCGGGCTGGCCGCGCTCGTTGCCAGTCAGGAAGGCTCGCCGGCGGTAGCCGACCGGTCACGCTCCTAGAATCGAACCGCGGGCGTCGACGCGGACGCGGCAACGGAGGCAGCGTGACCGGACAGGGCGAGTTGATCGCGGGTCGGTACCGGCTGGAGGCCCGGATCGGCCGCGGGGCGATGGGCGTGGTGTGGCGGGCCACCGACGAACGGCTCGACCGGGTGGTCGCGGTCAAGCAGTTGCTGGCGAACCTGGAGGAACTGGACCCGGACGCGCGGTCCGGGGTGCCGGGCGACCGGGAGGGCCGGGTGGCCGCCCGGCTGCGCCACCCGCACGCGGTGCTGGTGCACGACTCCGTCCAGCACGAGGGCCGGCACTATCTGGTGCTGGAGTATTTCCCGTCGCGCAGCCTGGCGGCGCTGGTGACCTCGGGCGGTCCGCTCGCGGCGCCGGAGGTGGCCCGGGTCGGCGCGCAGGTCGCCGCGGCCCTGGCCGCCGCGCATGCCGCCGGGATCGTGCACCGGGATGTCAAGCCCGCCAACGTTCTGGTCGGTCCGGACGGCACCGCCAAGATCGCCGACTTCGGCATCGCCCGCGCGCTCGGCGACGGCACGATGAGCAGCGGCGCGATTCTCGTTGGCACGCCGGCATATCTGGCGCCCGAGGTGGCCAGCGGCGAGCACGCCGGCTTCTCCTCCGACGTCTTCGCCCTCGGCTCGACGTTGTATGCCGCCGTCGAGGGCGCGCCCCCGTTCGGTCTGGACGAGAACCCGATCGCCATGCTCCGCCGGGTCGCCGCCGGTGCGGTCCCGCCACCCCGCTGCGGCGGTCCGCTCGCCGAGGTCCTGCTCTGGATGCTGCAGCGCAACCCCGGCGAGCGCCCGATCATGACCGAGGTCCACGCGGCTCTGGTGGCGCTGGGGGACGGCCGTCCCACCGGCGCGCCGCGCTCGGCGCCGCCCGCCCCGCCCCGCCCGCGCGGCCCCCGGCTGCGCCGCCTCGCCGGCATCGCCGCCGTCGCCGCCGTCCTGATGGCGGCCGGGATGCTGATCGGCACCCTGATCCCGGCCCGGGTGGTGACCGTGGTGGCCGACCCGCCCGGCGCCCCCGCGCCCACGACCACCCGTCCGGTCCCCACCCCGGAACCCCTCGGCCCGGACCTGACCACCACCTCCGCGACCGTCACCAAGGCCCCCGCTCCCGCGCGCGATGACGCCGTCGCCGCCGGCTGCCTGGCCCGCTACACCGTCACCAACTCCTGGCCGGGCGGCTACCAGGCGGAGATCACCGTGGCCAGCACGGCAGCGCCGATCACGGGCTGGACCGTGCACTTCGCGCTGCCCGCCGGCCACGCGATCACCAACCTCTGGAACGGCACCCCCAGCCAGAACGGCACCACGGTGACGGTCACCAACCTCGACTACAACGGTCGCCTGGCCGCCCACGCGACCACCACGTTCGGCCTCATCGCCACCGCCCCACCCGGCCCCAGCACGCTCACCACCACGATCCCGCTGACCACCTGCCGAACCCCCTGAACCGGGTCAGCTGGCCCGGCCGGCGGCGGGGTCGGCCCAGGTGGGCCAGGGGCGCAGGTCGTCGGGGACCAGGGCGGCCAGGGCGGTGAGGGTTTGGGCGGTGCTGGGGCGGCGGTCCGGATCGGGGTCGAGCAGGGCGGTGATCAGGGCGGTCAGCGGGGTGGCGGTCACCGGGGGCGTGCGGGCGGCGCGGAGGGTGGCGCCCAGGGCGTGCAGGTCGGCGGCGACGGGGTCGCGGCTGGGGTGGGGGGTGCCGATGCGGCGGGTGGTGCCGAAGTCGATCAGGACGGGGCGCATGTCGCGGAGCACCACGTTGCCGGGGCGGACGTCCAGGTGCGCCAGGCCGCGCTGGTGCAGGGCGTGCAGGCCGGTGAGGAGCTGAGCGCCGAGCAGGGCCACCTCGGCTTCCTCGAGCGGTCCGCCGGCGGCGATCTCCTCGGCGAGCGTAGGTCCGTCGATGTACTCGGTGGCGATGTAGGGGGTGGCCGCGTCGGTCGCGTCGGTGTACAGGCGGGGGAGCGCGGGGTGCGGGTTGCCGGCCAGCGCGGCCGCCTCCCGGGCCAGCGCGCGGCGGGCCCGCGGGTGGTCGACCTGGTGCGGGCGCGGCAGTTTGAGCACCGCCGGGCACCACAGCGGCACCGACCACGCCAGCCAGGTCTCGGTGCCGGGTCCCAGACCCAGCCGCCGCCAGGCGAGGAACTCGCCGCGCAGCACGGTGCCCTGCAGACAGGACCACATCGGGGCGCCGTCGCGCTCGTCCAACCGCACGGTCAGCATGTCCGGGTCCTTTCGCACAGTCACCCCAGTCCACCGTTGACGCCACGCGGTACGGCCCACCATTGCACCTTGGTACTAGCACCTCGGTCCTTGCGCCGGGAAATACGCTCCGGAGATGGCCTCCACCGCCGGGCCGGTCGCCCGGTTCACCGCTGTCGGTGCGGTGGTGCTGCTCGCGCTCGCCGCGCTGATCGCCATGGCCGCCCGGGAGGCCGGCACCGAGCAGGCCGCCGAGGCCGCCAGCCAGGTGACCTGGGTGACCGCGCGCGGGGTGGTCGAGCCGCGGCTGGACGCCGGGGTGATCAGCGGTGATCCGGCCGCGCTGGCCGCCTTCCACCAGGCCATGCGTGCCTACGTGCTGCAGGGCTCGCTGGTGCGGGTGAAGCTGTGGGACGCGGGCGGCCGGGTGATCTACTCCGACGAGCCGCGGCTGATGCGCGCGCGGTACGGGCTCGAGGCCGGGGAGCTGGAAGCGTTGCGCCAGCAGCGCACCGCCTCCGCGGTGAGCGATCTGTCCCGCCCGGAGAACCAGTACGAGTCCGCCTACGGCAAGCTGCTCGAGGTCTACGTCGGGGTGCGCGCGGCGACCGGTGAGCCGTTGCTGTTCGAGGCGTACTTCCGCTACGACGCGGTGACCGAGGCCGGGCTCGCGGTGTGGCGCAAGTTCGCGCCGATCGCGCTGGGCGCGCTGTTCGTGTTGCAGCTGGTGCAGATTCCGCTGGCGGCGTCGCTGGCCCGGCGGGTGCAACGCCAGCAGCGGGAGCGGGAGTCGTTGCTGCGGCACGCGGTGGACGCCTCGGACGCGGAGCGCCGGCGGATCGCCGGGGAGCTGCACGACGGCGTGGTGCAGCAGCTCACCGGGATCACCTACGCGCTGGACGCGGCCCGGCTCGGCCGGCCGGACGAGGCGCGGCGGGCCGAGGTGATCTCCCAGGCGGCCACGGATCTGCGGTCCAGCATCGGTTCGCTGCGCTCCCTGCTGGTCGACATCTATCCGCCCAACCTCGTCGAGGAGGGGCTGGCCTCCGCGCTCGCCGAGTTGGCCAGTGGGTTGGAGCGCACCGGGATCCGGGTGGATCTCGACACGGCGGGAGCGCACGCGCTGCCCCCGGTCACCGCCGGCCTGCTGTACCGCACGGCGCAGGAGGCGGTGCGCAACGTCGCCGAGCACAGCCTGGCCCGGCGCGTGGAGATCACGGTGGCCGAGCTCGACGGCCGGGCCCGGCTGACCGTGGACGACGACGGCCGCGGCTTCGACAGCACGCATGTCGGGGGGCGCACCGAGGGCGGGCACTTCGGCCTGCGCGCGCTCAGCGACCTGATCCACGAGGCGAATGGCAGGCTGGTGGTGCGCTCGGCGCCGGGCGCGGGAACCCGGGTGGAGGCGGAGGTGCCGATTGGCTGAGCCGCGCGAACGAGTGATCCGGGTGCTGATCGTGGACGACCACGCCATCGTGCGCACCGGGTTGGCGCAGTTGCTGCGCACCACGGCTGATCTGGAGTTGGTGGGGGAGGCCGCGGATGGTCAGGACGCGGTGGAGCGGGCGGCGCAACTGCGCCCGGACGTGGTGCTGATGGACCTGTCCATGCCGCGGCTGGACGGGATCCGGGCCACCACGAGGATTCTCGCGGACAACCCGGACACCCACGTGCTGGTGCTCACCTCGTTCAGCGACCAGACCCGGATCCTGGACGCGCTGCACGCCGGCGCCGAGGGCTACCTGCTCAAGCATGCCGAGCCGGAGACCATCCTGTCCGGCATCCGCGCGGTGGTGGCCGGCGGTTCGCCGCTGGATCCCAAGGCGGCCAGGGTGTTGCTCACGCACCGGCGCACCCCCCGGCCCGGCGCGCGGCTCACCGAACGGGAGCGCGAGGTGCTGCGCATGGTCGGCGACGGCCTGCCCAACAAGGTGATCGCGCACCGGCTCGGGATCAGCGAGCGGACCGTGAAGGCGCACCTGACCAGCGTGTACCAGCAGATCGGCGTCACCGACCGGACCCAGGCGGCGCTGTGGGCGCACCGGCAGGCCGGGGTACTAGAACCAACGGACGATGGTGCGCATCCCGATGGGCCCTGACCATCAGAACGTGGACTACGACCGGCCCGTCGTCCTGGACACCGGTTCCTCCGGCGCACCGCGGGGCTGGCGGCCCCGCACGGTGTTCGCGGTGGCCGTGGCCGGGATTCTCGCCGCCGGTGGGCTGGCCGCCGGAAGCTGGAGCATCTGGTCGTCGGTGAGCCGCACCGAACCGACCGAGAACCAGGCCCCGCTGTGGTTCTCGCCGCCCGCCCCGGTGCCTCCGGCCGAGCCCGCCGTGACCACCGGCAGCACGGTCACCTCGCCGACCGGTCCACAGTAGACGGTGGGCGCACCCGACCCGGACCCCTCTGGCCCTCGGCCGAACCCCTTCGGATGTGCCAAGATTTCCGTATGGCCGATCAGGTGAATGCCACCCGGGTCCTCGGCGACGTCGTGCTCTGGCTGCTGCAGATCGTGCTCGCCGTGTACTTCGTCTACAGCGGTTTCTCGCTGTTCGGCGACGACTTCGTGAAGAAGTTCGACGAGATCGGCTTCGGTCAGTGGCTGCGGTATCTGACCGGCGTGCTGGAGGTGGCCGGCGCGATCGGCCTGCTGATCCGGCCGCTGTGCGGGCTGGCCGCACTGGGCCTGGCCCTGGTGATGGTCGGGGCCACCGGCACGGAGCTTTTCCTGCTGGAGAACGGGGACGCCACGCTGCCGGCGATCCTGCTGGTGCTCACCGCCCTCGTCGCCTTCTTCCGCCGCGACACGATCGCGGCGCTGCTCGCGCGGCTGCGGTCCTAGAATCAACAGATCACAAAATGGTCTCGAAGCGGTAAGGTTCGGCGCAGCGGTCTTTCGCCTGACGTGTGTGGGGTGAAGGGAGGCGCCGATGGGGCGGCACACGGCGAGCGATCGGCGCCGGACCCGCTCGCCCGTGCTGCTGTTGAGTCTGCTCCTGGTCGGCGCGGTCGCCGCGTGGTTCGGCGTCGGCTTCGTGGTCGACCGGCTGCGCGCCTCGGGCTGTGACTCGGTCACCGAGTTGAACGTCGTTGCGGCCGAGGACATCATGCCGTCGGTCGCGCAGGTGGGTCGCAAGGTGGCGCAGGACACCGCGGCCTGCTACACGGTCAATGTGACGTCCCGCAAGTCGGCGACGGCGGTGGAGTCGCTCGCGGTCTCGGACGGCACCGACCGGCCGGACGTGTGGATTCCCGAGTCCACCCTGTGGCTGCAGCGGGCCCAGGAACTCGGTGCGTGGAACACCCCGGTCACCGGGACCTCGATCGCGAACTCGCCGGTGGTGCTTGCGGTGGCCGATGCCGCCGCGGCCGAACTGGGCTGGCCGGACTCGAGCCTGTCCTGGGCGCAGCTGATCGGCCCGGACGCCGTCGCGCTCACCGCCGGTTTCGCCGACCCCGCCCGGGATCCGGTCGGCGTGTCGGTGCTGTTCGGGTTGCGGGAACTGGTCCGGGGCGCCGCCGACCCGGCCGCGGCCGGCGCCGAGGTGATGCGCAGGCTGTCCAGGAACACGGTGGCCGAGCAGTCCGATCTGTTCGGCCGGCTGCCCGGCGGCGCCTGGACGGCCGAGCCGCTGACCGTGTTCCCCACCTCCGAGAACGCGGTGCTCCGGCACAACGCCCAGCAGGAGGGCCAGCCGCTGGTCGCGGTCTACGCCAACCCGGCGGTGCCGTCGCTGGACTATCCGTTCGTGGTGCTGCCGCAGACCCCGCCGGACGTGCGGGACACGGCCAAGCGGTTCCTCACCCGGCTGATGACCCAGGAGAGCTCGGAACTGTTGGCCGACGCGGGTTTTCGCACCCCGGACGGTAAGGCGCTGCGGGACCGGTCGCAGAACAAGCGCACCACGGCGGCGCCGCTGACCCCGCTGCCGGCGCCGGAGGCGGGGCAGGTGGCGCAGGCGCTCAACTCCTGGGCGTCGGTGAACCTCAGCGGCCGGCTGCAGGTGCTGCTGGACGTGTCCGGCTCGATGAACGAGGAGGTGCCGGGCACCGGGGCGACCCGGATGCGGTTCACCACCGAGGCCGCGGCCGAAGGGCTGAAGCTGCTCAAGAGCACCACCAAGCTCGGCATGTGGCTGTTCTCCACCAAGCTGGACGGGGACAAGGACTACACGGTGCTGCTGCCGGTCCGCCCGGTCAGCGAGCAGCTTTCCGGCGGTGCGGTGGACCGGCTGCGCGGCGTCAAGGCGGTGCCGAACGGTTCCACCGCCCTGTACGACACGATCCTGGCCGCCTACCAGGATGGCCGGAAGTCCTGGGAACCCGGCCGGATCAACGCGGTGGTCGTGTTGACCGACGGCAAGGACGACAACGCCAGCGACATCACCCGGGATCAGCTGCTCGCCGAGCTGGCCAAGCTGCAGGACCCGCAACGCCCGTTGCCGCTGATCGGCATCGGCATCGGCCCGGACGTCGACCAGGGCGAGCTGAAGACCATCGCCGAGGCCACCGCCGGCCAGGCCTTCCTCGCCGCCGACCCCAGCCAGATCGGCAAGGTCTTCTACGCCGCCCTGTCCCGCATGGTCTGCCAACCTCCCGCCTGCCAACCCGGCGCCGGCGCCGGCTGAGGACTGTCTACTGAGGACGACCGGCCGGCTACCGGCTGTCCAGCCACAGTGTCCAGGGCCGGACCTCCTTGATGCGCAGTACACCGGTCGCCGCCCACGGGTCGGTGGCGAAGGTCGACCGGAGCGTGACCTCGTCTGCGCACTCGACCATGAGCAACGCGACCTCGTCGGCGCGGTCGCCGCCGATCGGCCCGCCCAGGACGATGACCCCCTCGCCGGTCAGCCGGTCGGCCCAGTCGGCATGCGCGTCCCAGTCGCGTTGCTCCCGGATTCCCTTCGCCGGGTCCCACTTCGGTCCCCTGGCCGTGATGACGGCGAACACTGCCATGCCGGCACGGTAGCCGTCCGGGGTGACAGCGGCCGCGTGTGTAGCCTGCGGTGCCATGACAGTCGCGGGCGGCGGGCCGGACCCCGAGCCGCCGCGACCTGGCTGGCGGCGAGCCGTGGAAACCGTGTTGCCGCCGGCGCCGCCGCTGCCGGACCGCAGGCCGGCCTACGTGGGGGCGTTCCTCGTCGCGGTGTTCCTCGGTCTGTTTCTGCCGGCCGCACGGACCCACCTCAACCACGTGTGGGCCGAGGACGGCGCGCGGTTCACCGTGGACGCGCTGGGCGCCTCCCTGTGGTCCAACCTGGCCACGCCGTACGGCGGCTACCTGCACACGGTGCCCCGGCTGCTGATCGAGCCGCTGTCGCTGTTACCCCTGACCGCCCTGCCGGCCGCGATCGCGGTGGTGACGGCGATTCTGCGGGCCGGGATCGCCCTGCTCGTCTTCGTCGCGTCGGGCGCGTACCTCCGTTGGCTGCCGGTGCGGATCGCCCACGCGGCGCTGGTCGTGCTGTTGCCGGCCGGCAACTCCGAGACGCTCGGCAACCTCGCGAACCTGCACTGGTTCCTGCTCTACGGCGCGTTCTGGGCACTGCTGTGGCGGCCGGCCGCGCGCGGCGCCAACATCCTGGCCGCGGTCGTGGTGACGCTGGCTGTGCTGTCCGATCCGCTGGTGCTGCTGCTGGTTCCGCTGGTGTTGCTGCGCCTGCTGTTGCCGTCCTGGCCGGACCGGTTCAGCGCGATCGGGTTCGGGGCGGGTGCGGTGCTCCAGATCGTGGCGATGCTCGGCGCCCCTCGGGCCCCGTCCTCCGACGTGCCCGTCGACCCGGTGCGACTGCTGCTGGCCGGCATCCTGCGCGACCCGGTGGTCACCTTCGCCGGCCCCGAGGTGACCCAGCACCTCTATCCCCGGTTCGGCAACGCGGTGCTGCTCGTCGCGATCCTGCTGGCCCTGGTGCCGATCGCGGCGGCCGTCCTCGCCGGCGACCGCCCGCACCGGTTCCTGGCCCTGGTCGCCGCCGGCTACAGCGCACTGATCATGGTGCTGGTCATGGTCGTCAACTGGACCCCGGAGCTTCAGGAGCGGCCCGCCATCGTGTTGTTCTCCCAGCGCTACAGCGTGGCGCCCGCCCTGTTGCTCTGCTCCGCCATCGCCGCCGGACTGGACAAGCTCCCCGAACGCCGCTGGGCCGCGATCACCGTGCGGATCACCCGCATCACCATCGCCGGCGTCCTGCTGCTGAGCGCCGGCGCCCAACTGCACTACGGCACCCGCCTGACCGGCACCCCGTGGCACACCACCGTCGCCCAGGCCCGCCAACAATGCGCCACCGCCGCCCCCGCCGCTCTCCTCGTCCACGAACCCGCCGGCTGGTTCTTCATCATCCCCTGCGACCGGATGCCGAAGTAGCCGCACCGTCCATTGTGTACAAGCGCTCTGCCGCGCTGCGACATCCTGGGTAAGGGCGGACGCCGTCCGTTGACCGTGATCGCCCGGGGGCCTAGCGTGACCGTGCCTGGCGGTGACCGAGGTGCGGAGGGTGTGGCGATGGGGCAACGGAGCCTTGTGGTCGGGTTCGTGCTGGTGGGACTGCTCGGGTCGGGGGTGAGTGCGGCAGCCGATGAAGCGCACCACGGCGGAGGCCTGCGGCTGGAGGTCACGTCCGGGCCGGCGCGGTACGTGAGCGGGGGCGCGGCGCGGGTTCGGGTGAACGTGCCGCCGCAAGTGGACCCCGCAGCTGTGCGGGTTTCGGTGAACGGGGCCGATGTCACCTCGGCGTTCGGGCCGGACGACCAACGGTCGCACGCGCTGGAGGGGGTGGTGCGGGACCTGCCGGTGGGGGAGAGCACGGTGGAGGCCCGGGTGCCCCGCCGGCCCAAGGCGGAGCTCAGGCTGGTGAACCATCCGATCACCGGGCCGATGTTCTCGGGGCCGCAACAGCCCGACTTCTTCTGTTCGACTCCGGCGCACCTGGCCGGGTTCGATCTGGCGGGGCCGTTCCTGGACAACAACTGTTCGCTGGCCACGCAGGTGGGGTACTACTACCGGGCCACGGCCGGCAGTTGGCTGCCGTTCGACCGGAACGCGCCGCGGCCGGGGGACATGACGACCACCACGACCAGCGACGGGAAAACGGTCGACTTCGTGATCCGGTGGGAGCGCGGGACGATCAACCGGTTCATCTACACGATCGCGGTCCTGGATCCGGAGGGAACCGGGCCGGCGGACCTCAGAAACTGGAACCGCAAGCTGATCTACTACTTCGGCGGCGGCGTCGCGATCGGCCACTACCAGGGCTCCAACAACCAGAGCGAGTCCCGCTACGTGCACGGGCTCGGCCAGGGGTATGCGATCGCCTGGTCGACCGGGACGAAGACGAACACCCACTACAACCTGGTGCTGGGCGGCGAGACCGCGCTGATGGTCAAGTCGCGGTTCGTCACCGAGTACGCCGACCCGGAGTACACCGTCGGGCTCGGCGGGTCCGGCGGCGGGATCCAGCAGTACGTCTACGGGCAGAACCACCACGGTCTGCTGGACGGCGCGGTGCCGCAGTACTCCTACCCGGACATGGTCACCCAGACCATCCACGTCGGCGACTGCGAGCTGCTCGAACGCTGGATGGATCTCAAGGTGCGCGACGACCCGAACTCCACGTGGCGCACCTGGTCCAACCGGTCCCTGCTGGAGGGCCTCGCCTCGAGTGACACCGTGGCCAACCCGTACCAGCCGCTGACCCCCTGGCTCGCGACGCCCGGCTCGACCGAATGCGTCAAGGGCTGGCGCGGCCTGTCCCCGCTGGTGCTCAACCCGAAGTTCGGCACCGCGCCGGGCATCACCCCGGAGCAGCAGGCCCGGGTGGAGTGGACGCACTGGAACGACGCGGTGAACGTCTACGGCCGCGACCCCGCGACCGGGTTCGCCCGGTCCACCTGGGACAACGTCGGCGTCCAGTACGGCCTGAAGGCACTGCTCGACCGAAACATCACGCCGGCCGAGTTCCTCGATCTCAACGCGAGCGTCGGCGGCTGGAAACCGCCGCAGGACAACGTGCAGGAGGGTTGCCCGTTCGTCACCGCCGCCTGCCCGGCCGACGTCGACGTGTGGAGCCAGCGCAACATGACGGTGCCCGGAGCGAACGGCGTGGCGCCGCGCACCACCGGCAACATCGAGGCGATGCGGGCGGCGTACCGGTCCGGGCTGGTCTTCGACGGCCGGATCGACATCCCGATCATCGACTGGCGGCACTACCTGGACGCCGAGCTGGACATGCACAACGCGCGCCAGTCGTTCGCCTCCCGCCAGCGGATGCTGGACGGCCAGCGCAGCGCCGCGAACCAGGTCATCTGGTTCACCGACGCGCGCCCGGCCCGGGCGTTCGACCAGACCCCGATGGCGCTTACGGTGATGGACCGGTGGCTGACCAACCTGCGCGCCCACCCCGAGCGCGGGGTGGTGGGCAACAAGCCCGCCGAGGCCGTGGACAGTTGCTTCGCCACCGACGGGACGCTGATCCACCGGGGCGCGGATGCCTGGCGGGGGATCATCGACCGGGCCGCGCCCGGCCCGTGCACCCAGCGGTTCCCGATCGGCGGCACGTCCCGCACCGTCGCCGGCGGCCCGTTCGACGAGCAGCTCTACAAGTGCGCGCTGCAACCGGTCGAGCTGGCGTTCCTCCGCGGTGTGTACGGATCGTGGCGGCCCACCCGGGCGGAGTTCGACCGGCTGCGGCAGATCTTCCCGAGCGGCGTGTGCGACTACACCCGGCCGGACGCCGGCCGGCCGCGATAGCGGGTGTCGTACCGGTCTGCCAGGATGCCCGCGTTGCAGACGACCGGAAGGAGAGCACGGTGGCATCGCGGCTCAACCCGTACATCAGCTTCACCGACAACGCCCGGCAGGCGATGGAGTTCTACAAGGAGGTCTTCGGCGGCACGCTGACCCTGAACACGATGGGTGAGTTCAGCGCATCGCCCGAGGACGCCGAGAAGATCATGCACGCCATGCTGGAGACGCCCGGCGGCTACACCATCATGGGCGCGGACACGCCGACCGGCATGGAACACAACCCCGGCACCAACATCGCGGTGAGCCTGAGCGGCGACGACGCGGCCGAGCTGCGCCGCTACTGGGAGAAACTCGCCGACGGCGGCACCGTGTCGGTTCCGCTGGAGAAGCAGATGTGGGGTGACGAGTTCGGCATGTGCACCGACAAGTTCGGCGTCGGTTGGATGGTCAACATCGCCGCGGCGCAGCAGGGCTGACGAGCGTGGGTGTGGCACGCCGCCGGGCGTGCCACGCCATCCGGCTCAGGACTCGATTTCCGAGCTGTGGCCGAGCGCCTTGGCGAGCTGCTTCTTGTTCATCGTGGAGCGGCCCTTGATGTTGCGCTGCCGGGCTTCGTTGTAGAGCTGGTCGCGGGTCAGGCCCTTGGGCCGCTTGGTTCCGGAGCGCAGCCCGCCCCGGCGCCCCGGCGAGATGTCCTGTGTGGAGCTACGGCTGGACTCCCTGGCCTCGCCCGCCTGGGCCCGCTCCTTGTTGACCGTGCGCGCGGCGATCTCCTTGGCCCGCTTGGTGGACGTGCCGCGATCCTCGGCCGATTCCTTGATGTGCTCGTACTGCCGTTCCCGTTTGGCACTCCAGGCTTTCGGCATCTCGACCTCCCTGGTTCGACCGGGACTGGTTACCCCGGCCGGCCGGGCGCCACACGTGCTCGCTCACGTCGTATCCTCGCAGGCTCGGAGCCGCCGTGACCGGACGCCCTGTGACATGGATTCGCTCGCAAGCTCGCTCACAGCCGCCACTTCTGGTTGCCGCCGCCCCAGTAGTCCCACTGGATGAGCTGCGCGCCGTTGTCGGCCGACCCCCCGAAGACGTCCAGGCACAGGCCGCTGTGTCTGGCCACGAACCTCACATACCCGTCACCGACACCCTCGGGACGCCATTTCTGGTTGTCCCCGCCCCAGTACGGCCACTGGATGACCCGGGCCCCCTTCGCCGTCGAGATGCCTTCCACGTCCAGGCACATGCCGCTGTGCTCGACCATGATCCGGTAGTAGCCGTCGCCGACCGGGTCGAGCCGCATCCGTTGGTTGCCGCCACCCCAGTACTCCCACTGGATCACCGGTGTGCCGGGCGCGAGCGAGCTCCCGGCCACGTCCAGGACCTTGCCGCTGTGCAGTGCGGTGACCGGCGCCGGTCCGACCCGCCAGCGCTGGTTGTCGCCGCCCCACCAGTCCCACTGGATGACCTTGGCGCCGGAGTTGTGCGAGATGCCGGCCACGTCGAGCACCCGACCGCTGTTCTTGGCCACGATCCGGTAGTAGCCGTGGCCCACCGGGTCGAGCCGGAACCGCTGGTTGTCCCCGCCCCACCAGTCCCACTGGTGCACCTGCGCGCCGTTGGCGGTGGACTGTCCCTCGATGTCGAGGACCTTGCCGCTGTGCGTCGCGACCAGGCGATAGTGCGCGGACTCGACCCATTCCAGCCGGAACAGCTGGTTGCCGCCGCCCCAGTGGTCCCACTGGATCGCGTCGGCGCCGTTGTCGGCCGAGCCGCCCTCGATGTCCAGGCATTTCCCGCTGTGCCCGGCGAACAGCGGCACGGTCTGCGGGTAGAGCCAGCGGATGCCCTCCAGGTCGTCCTGGGTGAGCACCCGGTTGGTGACGTTGTCCGCCACCGTCGGGAACATGACCGCGCCGGCCACGGCGGAGTGTTGCAGGCCGAGGATGTGCCCGAGTTCGTGCAGCGCGATGGTCTCGACGTCGAAGCCGCCGCTGACCGCGCCGATCACCCAGGTGTGCTCCTGGTCGTCGTAGTGCACCGGGCGGGGCAGGCCGTTGCCGTAGAAGCCGCAGCCGGGCGGGTAGTCGGCGTGGGCCAGGACGCCGCCGGTCATGTCGGCGTCGCCGCAGGCCGCGTTCCCCCACCGGATCAGGATGTCCGGGCTCTCGTTCGGCGCGACCTCGCGGAACGCCAGCGGCGCCGCGGCCGACCAGGTGATGAACGCGTTGCGCACGGCCTGGCGTTCGTCCCCGCCGGTGCCGGCATCGAAGGCGAAGGTCAGCGCGGTGCGGGTCCACCCGCAGGTGGTCGAGAACGCCAGCGGTCCGGTCCCGGCCGGGTCCGGCAGCAGGCAGCGCGACATGGTCATCCGGTCCCGGGTGGCCGCGTCGAAGATCCCGGTGGTGGGTAGGCCGTTGAAGCTCTGGTACCGGGCGAGCGCGCTGGAGGTGTCCGCGTCCAGCGTGCCGGTCACCTTGGCCCGCGCGTCCTTGGCGCCGAGGTCCTTCGCGCCGGCCACCGCCGAGTCGTCGGTGAGGTAACCGAACCGGCGCAGGAACTCCTGGACGCGGACGAAGCCGTCGGGTGCCTCGTCGAGCCGGGTTTCGTCGATCTCGGCGATCGGTGTGGTCATCGGGGGTCCCTCCTCGTGTGCTGCCGCCACCACTCAGAGCGGACCGGGGGCACGCTGATACGGGGGTGACCGATGTAAATCAAACTTGACACGATGTCAGCCCAGCTTTACATTCGTCCGTGTCAACTTTGTTTTACACGGCGAGCGGGAGCGACATCATGAGGGCGATCGTGCAGGACACCTACGGCTCACCCGATGTGCTGGAACTGCGCGACATCCCGGTTCCCCAGCCCGGGCCGGGCGAGGTGCTGGTGCGGGTGCGCGCGGCCGGCGTCGACCCCGGGGTCTGGTTCCTGCTGACCGGCAAGCCCTACCTGGTGCGCCTGATGGGTTTCGGGGTACGCCGCCCCAAGTCGCCGGTGCGCGGCATGGACGTCGCGGGCCGGGTCGAGGCGGTCGGCCCGGGCGTGACCCGGTTCCAGCCGGGCGACGACGTGTACGGCACCTGCGACGGTTCCTACGCCGAGTACGCCTGCGCCGCGGCCGACCGGTTCGCCCGCAAACCGGCCAACCTCGACTTCGCCGCCGCGGCGGCCGTCCCGATCTCGGCCTGCACCGCGCTGCAGGCCCTGCGCGACCGGGGTGAGGTCCGGGACGGAACCCGGGTCCTGATCATCGGCGCGGCCGGCGGGGTGGGCACCTTCGCGGTGCAGGTGGCCAAGGCGTTCGGCGCGCACGTCACCGGGGTGTGCAGCACGGCGAAGACGGACCTGGTCGCCGGCCTCGGCGCGGACGAGGTGATCGACTACACCCGCGCGGACTTCGCCGGCAACCGCCGCTACGACGTGATCCTCGACATCGCCGGCAACCGGCCGCTGTCGGCGTTGCGCCGCGCGCTCACCGACCGGGGCACCCTGGTGCTGGTCGGCGGCGCGCAGACCGGTCGCTGGGTCGGCAACATGGCCCGCATGGCCCGGGTGATGCTGGTCGGCATGTTCCTGCGCCAGCGCGTGCGCAACCTGTTCGCCACCGAACCCGCCGCCGACCTCGAAACCCTCCGCGAGATGATCGAGGCCGGCACGGTCCGTCCGGTGATCAACCGGAGCTATCCGCTGGCCGAGGCCGCGCAGGCGATCGGATATGTCCACGGTGGACACTCGGCCGGCAAGGTCGTCGTCACCGTGTGAGCCGATAGTCTCGGCGCTACGGTCTTGTTCGTACCGGATTCGAACGGGAGGGAGCGCGATGGGCCTGCGGTTGCAGCCTCGGGACACCAAGTTCTTCACGTTGTTCAGCAACTCCAGCGCGCAGATCAGCGAGTGCGTGCAGGTGCTGCGCGAGTTCGTCACCGCGGCGCCGGAACGTCGGGGTGAGCTGGCCAAGCGGATGCACGAGGTCGAGCACGCCGGCGACGACGCCACCCACGCCATCCTGGAGCAGCTCAACCGCTCCTTCGTCACGCCGTTCGACCGGGAGGACATCTACCGGCTCGCGGCGCGGATGGACGACGTCATCGACTACATCGACGCGGCGGTCGACCTGGCCAACCTCTACCACGTCGGCGACCTGCCCGAGGGCGTGCACGCCCAGGTCGAGGTGCTGTGCCAGGCCGCGGAGCTGACCGCCGAGGCGATGCCGGAACTGGCCCGCCCCGGCGGGCTGGACCGCTACTGGGTCCGGGTGAACGAGCTGGAGAACGACGCCGACAAGATCTACCGCCGGTTGCTGTCCTGGCTGTTCAGCGGGGAGCTCGACCCGTTGAGCGTGATGAAGCTCAAGGAGATCGTCGATCAGCTGGAGTTCGCGGCGGACGCGTTCGAACACGTGGCCGACGCCGTCCACACGATCGCGGTCAAGGAGTCCTGACGGTGGACTGGGCCGCACTGGTCCTTCTCGTCGCTCTTGCCCTGGGGTTCGACTTCACCAACGGGTTCCACGACGCCGCCAACGCGATCGCCTCGGCGGTGTCCACCCGCGCCCTGTCGCTGCGCGGGGCGCTGCTGCTGGCGGCCGTGATGAACCTGTTCGGCGCGTTGGCCGGCACCGGCGTGGCGGTCACCGTCGCGTCCGGGGTGATCGCCACCCCGGACTCGCTCGGCGTGGTCATCGCGGCGCTGATCGGGGCCATCACCTGGAACCTGATCACCTGGTACTTCGGTCTGCCGTCGTCGTCCTCGCACGCGCTGATCGGCGGCCTGGTCGGGGCCGCGCTGGCCTCGGCCACGACGGTGTTCTGGAGCGGGGTGGCCAAGAAGGTGCTCATCCCGATGGTGCTCTCGCCGGTGATCGGGTTCCTGCTCGGCTACCTGGTGATGACCGCCATGCTGTGGATGTTCCGCCGCTCCGACGCCCACGGGGTGAGCCGCAACATCCGCCGCGCGCAGGTGCTGTCCGCGGCCAGCCTGGCCTTCGGACACGGCCTGCAGGACGCGCAGAAGAGCATGGGCGTGATCGTGCTCGGGCTGGTGATCGCCGGCCGGCAGGACGACTACACGGTGCCCACCTGGGTGATCCTGGCCTGCGCGCTGGCCCTGGCGGCCGGTACCTACGCGGGCGGGATGCGGATCATGCGCACGCTCGGCCGGCGGATCTTCCCGCTGACCCCGCCGTACGGGTTCGCCGCCGAGATCTCCGCGGCGTCGGTGCTGTACGTGACCGCGTTCGTCTACGCCGCCCCGGTTTCCACCACGCACGTGATCACGTCGGCGGTGATGGGCGTCGGCGCGACCCGGCGGCGCTCGGCGGTGCGCTGGTCGGTGGCCGGCAACATCGTGACCGCCTGGGTGCTCACCCCCCTCGGCGCCGCCACCGTCGGGGCGGCGTCGTACGGAATCGTCGCGCTGTTCTCCTGACCCATCTCGACGAGCCGCCGCCCCGAACACCGGGTGTGACACAGACAGCGCCGGTCCGGTTGCCCAGGTGGACCGCGGCGGCCCTCGGCATCCTGGCCGTCGCCGCCGCACTGGCGGCCGGCCACCTGGTCGCCGGGTTGCTCGAACCGAACGCCTCGCCGTTCCTGGCCGTCGGCAACACCGCGATCGACCTGACCCCGGCTCCGGTCAAGGACTTCGCGGTGGGCACCTTCGGCACCGCCGACAAGGTGGTGCTGATCTGCGGGATGGGCGCGGTCCTGCTGGGTCTCGCGGCGCTCGCCGGGCTGCTGTCCCGGTCTCGTCCGTGGCCCGGCCTGGGGCTCGCCGTGGGGCTCGGCACGCTGGGGGTCGCGGCCGTGCTGAACCGTCCCGATCTCGGCCTGACCGCCCTGCTGGCCCCGGCGGCCGCGCTCGCGGTGGGCGTGCTGGTGTTCTACGCCCTGCACACGCTGGCGCTGCGCAGCCGGGCCGCGTCCAGTTGGGCGGAGCTGGACCGCGGCCGGCGCCGGTTCCTGGCCTCCTCGGCGGGCGCCGCGCTCGGCGCCGGGCTGGCCGGGGCCGGGGGAGCACTGCTGGCCGGCAGGGTCGACGTGGAGGCCTCCCGCGCCGCGATCGGTCCGCTGGTCGCGGCCGAGCCGGCAGCGCCGATCCCGGCCGGGGCGGACTTCGCGGCGCTCGGCACGCCCCGGTTCCTGACGTCCAACCGCGACTTCTACCGGGTGGACACCGCGCTGTCGGTGCCGAGGCTGCGCGCCGAGGACTGGCGGCTGCGCATCCACGGCGCGGTGGACCGGGAACTGGCCCTGGGTTACGCCGACATCCGCCGGCTGCCGCTGGTGGAGCGCACCGTGACGATCACCTGTGTGTCCAACGAGGTGGGCGGGCCGTATGTGTCCACGGCGAACTTCATCGGAGTCCCGCTGCGGGATCTGCTGGACCGCGCCGGGGTCAAGCCGGGCGCCGAGCAGGTGTTCTCCACCAGTGTGGACGGCTGGACCTGCGGCACGCCGGTGGCCGACGTGCTGGACCGCGGCCTGCTCGCGATCGGGATGAACGGCGAGCCGCTGCCGGTGGAGCACGGGTTCCCGGCCCGGCTGGTGGTGCCCGGCCTGTACGGGTTCGTCTCGGCCACCAAGTGGGTGGTGGACCTGGAGCTCAACCGGTTCGCCGACCGGCAGGCCTACTGGCGGCGGCGCGGCTGGGCAGAGCGGGCGCCGATCAAGACCCAGTCCCGGATCGACGCCCCCGCCCCGTTCGCCGAGGTGCCGTCCGGCGTGGTCACCGTGGCCGGCATCGCCTACGCCCAGCACCGCGGCATCAGCCGGGTCGAGGTCCGCGCGGACGGCGGCCCGTGGCTCGACGCCACCCTGTCCACCGAGGTCAACTCGGACACCTGGCGCATGTGGCAGGCCCGCCTCAGCCTTCCCCCGGGCACCCACACCGTGGAGTGCCGCGCCACCGACACCACCGGCGCCACCCAACCCGAGGCCCGCGTCCCACCCATCCCCGACGGCGCGACCGGCTGGCCCTCCACCCAGTTCACCACCACCTGACCGTTGCGACATTTGGTGTCTTGTTGCCGGCGGTGGCACACGGTTATGTCGTATGTGCGGATCGCACATACCACAGGGCCGGAGGGCGAGGCATGGGCAGCATCTACGAGGAGATCGGCGGGCACGAGGCGTTGATCACCGTGGTTGACGACTTCTACGCGCGGGTGCTGGCCGACCCGGCGCTCGCGCCGTTCTTCACGGGGGTGAACATGTCCCGGCTCAAGGGAAAGCAGGTCGAGTTCTTCGCCGCGGTGCTCGGCGGTCCGGATGGGTACACCGGTCAGTCCATGAAGGATGTGCACCGGGGCCGGGGCATCGGGCAGACCGAGTTCGACCTGGTGGCCAAGCATCTGGGCGAGTCGCTGGCCCAGGCCGGGGTGCCGGCCGACACCACCGGCACGATCATCGCCACGGTCGCCCCGCTCTCGGCCGACATCGTTTCGCCGAACGCCTGAGCTCAGCGCCGCCTGCGCACCAACCGCAAGCCCGCTCCCACCACGAGCAACACCAGGCCGCCGGCAACCTGGGCCGGCAGGCCGAACCCGGTGACGGCCAACTGGGTGGTGGCGATGACGGCCGGGCCCGGTGTCGCCGGGTCGTCCGGCGGCGGATTTTCGTCCGGCGGGGCGTCCGGGTCGGCCTGCACCGCGCCCGGCACCACCCGCACCTCGTAGTCGTCGAGGTCCACGTCGGCCAGCACGCCGGGACAGACGCAGCCGGTGATCTTCCATGGGCCGACGACCATGACGTCGTACCTGCCGGCCGGCACATCCCGGAACTCGAAGTGCCCGGCCGCGTCGGTCACCGTCCGGGCCACCGGCGGCCCGCCGCCCGGCTCGGTGAGCACCATCTTCGTCCCGGCGACGCCCTGCCGGTTGTCGGCGCGGATCAGTTTCCCGCCGGCATGGCCGATCCCGCCCGGCACCTTCGCGCTCGCCCGGGCCCAGGCCCCGAAGCCGAAGTCGCAGTTGGCCTCCAGGAAGCCCAACACGTAGGCGTCCGCCGTGACGGCCGTCGACACGTCGAAGGTCGCGCTCGCGCCGGCCGGCACGGTGACCCCCGGACCGTCGCCGATGAGGGCGCCCCAGCCCGGATCGGTGGAGGACAGCGAGTTCCGGTAGTCAATCTGGGTGCAGCGGGCCCGGACCCCGGTCAGGTCGGCGCCGCCGTCGTTGGCCAGCCTGACCGTGAGGTGCGCGACATCGCCCACCGCGTAACTGTCCCGGGTGAACGCGATCGAGGCGCGCAGATCCCCGGTCCGCACCGCCCGGATCGTCACCGGGTCCGCCTCGCCGCCCGACACGGTGAGCTCCGACTGGTCGACGGTCCAGGAGTCGGGGAGGACGAAGCCGACGGTGTACCGCCCGGCCGGGATGTCCCGGAACGCGAACCGGCCCTGGCCGTCGGTGTTCTGGGTGTACATGCGGTTCGGCACGCCGCCGCTCAGCGAGACCGGTATCCCGATCAGCGCCTCGCCGGGATCCGCCACCCCGTTGCCGTTCCCGTCGCCGTAGAGCGTTCCGGCGTAGCCGCCGCGCAGCACGCGCACCGTGGCGAAGGCGGCGAACCCGTCGTCGGCGGCGTGGATCTGGTTGCCGGCGGCCGGAGCCAGCCATCCGGTGACGATGACGACCCCCTTGGGGTCGCTGACCGATCCCTCGAGCACGAACTCCCGGGTGGCGCCGGCCTCGATCCGCGCGCCCGGTCCGAGCGGGCTGAGCTCTCCCGCGTCCTCGACGATCAGGGTGGATGCGAGCCCGGTGTTGAACTCACCGACGCCCTCGGCCGCGGCCGTACCGATGTTGGTCACGGTCAACCGGACCCGCATGCGTTCGTCGGCGGTGTAGTCCGGCTTCTCGAAGGCGGCGGACACCCGCAGGTTGGGCCGCCGGTTCTGGTCCGCCGCACCGGGTTCGACGTACCACCGCTCCTCGGTCGCGACGGCGTGCTTACCGGCCACCACCGGAAGCTGGATTCCGTCCTGGACGATCGGCACCCATGGTCCGTCGATGCGAACGTCGTAGACCTGCGCCGGCAGGCCGTCCACGGCGAGGTAACCGTCGGCGTCGGTGACCAGCCGGGCGACTTCGGCGCCGGTGTTCGGGTCGGTCACCACCACAGGCACCCCGGCCACCAGGTCGCCGGGGCCGATCACGCCGTCCCCGTCGGCGTCGGTGACCAGTTGCACCCGTCCGGTGCCGGGCAGACCGGGAACCGTTGCGGTGGCCCGGCCTCGGGTCGTGGCGCTCGCCGGGTACCCGGCCGGGCCGAAGGCGCAGTTGGCCGCGAAGCGGCCGAACGCCGCCGCGTCGTCCGGAACCGGGGCCTCGACGGTGAACACGCTGGTCCCGTTGGCGGGGACGGTGACCCCGCCGGCGGCGAGCCCGCCCCAGTGCGGGCCGACCGTGACACCGGCCCAGCCGGCCTCCGCCGGGCAGCCGGCGGTGATCCCGGTGAAGTCGGTGTCGCCGGTGTTGGCGAGCACCACGGTGAGCCGCGCCCGCCCGCCGGGCCGGTAGCTGTCCCGGTCGAAGAACATGCTGACGTGCAGGGACGAATCGAGTTGCGGCACGGCCGGAATGCGCACCTGCGGGCTGTCCGGCGCGACGACGGCATAGTCGAACATCGCGTCGTGCAGGCCGGCGACCACCCACCGCCACGGCCCGGAGTACCTGAGCTGGTAGCGCCCGGCGGGCAGGGGGCCGAAGCCGAACCGGCCCGCCTCGTCGGTGGTCACCTCCCGCACGCCACCCACGCCGTCGATCAGCGTGATGGAGGTGTCGGCCAGCCCGGTCTCGCCGTGGTCCATGACCCGGTCGGCGTCGAGGTCGGCGAAGATCACCCCGGCGAGGGTTCCGGTCGACGCGACCAGCCGGGCGCTGGCCGAGAACTCGTTGTCCGCGGGCGCCGCGTCGGCCTCGTCGGACGAGACGCGGGCGATGGCGGAAACCGAGTCGCCCAGGTAGTTCCACAGATGACCGGAGAGTGTGACGGCCAGCGTCGCGTGTGGTTCGACGCGCACGCCGGCCGGGCTGTTCAGATCCTGCCAGCCGCTCTCCACGACCAGGTCGCCGGACAGCGCGGCGTGCACACCGGACGCGGCAACCGGGCCGGCGTTGCTGATCGTCAGGGTCACGGCGACCCGGTCGCTGCCGACGTAGCTGTCCCGGTCGAACGCGACGCGCACCCGCAGGTCCGGCAGATCTCCTTGTGCGGCAGCGGGTTGGGCGACCGGCAGCCCCAGGCACAGTGCCGTGATCAGCACGATCGCGCCACGTGTCACCAAGCGAGCCACCCGGTCTCCCCACCCTTGGATCCCGCCCCGCCGCACATCCTGGCATGCCGGGCGGCTCTGCGACAGGTACAACCGCCCGCAGGCTTGGTGAATGTGTGAGGTTCGCGCGGCTCGCGCGTTGTGATGGGTAAGCGCCGCGGCGGGCGGCGAGGGGGCCTGGGAGGAACGCCGATGACGGACTTCGCGGTACTGGTCAGGCAGGGCAGACAGAACCGGTGGATGACGCAGGAGGAGTTGGCCGAGAAGTCAGGCCTGAGCCCGCGCACCATCCAGGCCATCGAGCGGGGCCGGGTGTCGCGCCCGCACCGGGCGTCGGTGCGCCTGCTGGCGATGGCGCTCGGACTGCAGGGAACGGCGCGTACCGAGTTCGAGGCGGCCGCCCGGCGGGGCGCCCAGGCCGGTCGGGGGTGCGGTTGTGACCGGCCGCAGCCGTGTCCGAGCGTGCCGGACTGGGCGGGTTGTCTGGCCCGCAGGCTGCGCCGGGAGGGCGAACGGGTCGACCTGCGCGGGCTCGGCGCCACCGCCGACCCGGTCGTCGTGCTGGCCCGGTTGCTACGTGCGGCGGGCCTGCATCCCGAGGACCACGAGGAAGATCTCGCCGGCTACGGACTGGCCGGCTCGCTGGTGTCCGACCACACGTTGCCGGTCCAGATGTTGCCGGGGGCCTGAGCGTTCCAGCCGCTGGAAGCGGCCGGAGCGCTCGGCGAGTCGCGGCGCAACCGGTTGCCGGTGACCAGAATGTGGTGCGACGCCGGGTTGGACGGTGCGTAGATCCGGGCCATGGTCCCGGAGTCTCCGATCTGGTTGTTGTCGATGGTCACCTCGGTCACCGGGCCGGCCTGGTCGAGCAGCGTGACACTCGCGCCGATCGTGTTGTGCCGCAACATGATCCGGCTCGCGTTGCCGGGGGTGCGCAGCCCGGACAGGTTGCTGTCGACGATCGTGGCATCGCCGCCGATCCAGACGGCGGCGGTGCTCGCGGTGATGTCGCTGCGCTGCACGACCAGGCCGGGCGCCTCCTGCCGCACCCCGTAGCGCACGGCGCCGCTGCCCACCTCGCTGTCCTCGATGCGCAGCCGGGGCGCCGACTGTCGCACGCCGACGTCGCCGGAGGGCGCCACCCGCACCCGGCGCAGGGTGACGTCCGGCGCGTCGATGTAGATCGTGCCGTTGACCGTCCAGTCGGCGATGACCGCGCCGGCCTGGGTGATGTGCCAGTCGCCGTTGCGCACCTGCAGCCTCGTTTCGGCCGGCACGCCGGTGTTCCCGGCGTTGGGCCATTCGGCCAGCGGCCCGCGGGCGGGCGCGATCGGGGTCGCGGCGCCGCCCGGGCCGGCCGGCCCGCCCGGGCCCGCGCCGGGGCGCGGTGCGGCGGTGCCCGGCCCGGCCGGCGCACCCGACCCGGGACCGGGCGTTCCCAGCGGCGCGGAAGGCGGGGTCGCCACGCTGGTCTGGGAGGCCGGCACGCTCGTGGTGGTCGGGTCCTCGATCGTCACGACGATCTGGTCCGGGTCCGGCTTGGGCCGCTGGTTGGCCGCGATCACCCCGGCGATTCCGCCGCCCACCGCCAGCGCGGCGACGGCGGCGACCAGCACCCGGGCCGTCGGCCGGCGCGCCGCGGCGCGTTCGGCGAGGTCCGGAAGCGGTCGGACCACCGCCAACTCGGCCGCCGGCTCGGTGCGCAGCGCGACCTTGCCTTGCCACGCGGCTTCCAGCGCGGCCGGCGCCTCGACGGCGTCGAACAGTGCCCGCAACGCGGCCTCGTCAAACGGCTCGGAGGTCTCGCGTGTCGTCACGGCCGCACCTCCATCCGCTTGCGCAGCCGTTGCAGCGCCCGTTTGGTCGCCACGGTCGCGGCATGTTCGGACAACCCGACCACGGCGCCGATCTCCGCGTACGGCAGGTCCGCCGCGATCCGCAGGCCGATCAGGGTGCGGTCGCGTTCGGACAGCTGCTGCATCGCCAGCAGCGCCCGGTTCAGCTCGTCGCGCCGCAGCACCGCGCCCTCCACATCGGCCGAGGTGTCGACCTCGCTGCCGCCCCCGAAGAACCGGGTGAGCAGTACCGAGCGCCGGGTCCGCTTGCGCCTGTGGTCGATCACCTCGTTGTGCGCGATGCGCAGCAGCCACGGCAGGACCACCCCGCCGTCGAACCGGTTGGCCAGATAGCTGGCGAACGCCGCGGCGAACACCTCCGCGGCGAGGTCCTCGGCGTCACTGGCGTTGCCCAGCTGGGACAGGCAGTACCGGTACACGCGGGCGGCGTGCTCGCGGTACACCTGCTCGAACGGCAGCGTGGCCACCTCGAGCTCGCAGTGCTGCGCGTCATCGGGCACGGTCGTTCCCAGTTCGGCCGGGACTTTCGGCGCGGCCCCCGGCGTGGCCAGGAACGCACCCTCTGCGACGCCCAGTATGACCACCTTCCGAACCCGTTGTGCGCACAGTCGTCCAACTGGTTAAACGCGCGGGGAGCGGAAACCTCACACCTGTTCTCCCGAAAGCGAAACTGCCGGTTCGTTACGTGGTCTCCACCGCCGGGACCGGGTAGAAACGGGCACGCGGTACGCCGAACCGGGGGTGCCGATCGTTGCCCCGCGTGCCCCGCGAGGCAACGGTCGGCGGCGATATCGCCGTCCACACGACGTGTGCGGTCAGCCCGTCGCCGGCAGCGTGAGCCGGATCCGGCAGCCCGGCTCCGACTGTCCACTGTGGATCGCCACCGGATCGACCACCGCGATCGTGCCGCCGTGCAGGTCGACCACCCAGCGCGCGATGGCGAGCCCCAGCCCGGTGCCGCCGCCGCTGGCCCGCTCCCCCCGGGCGAACCGCTGGAACACCAGGTGCCGCTCCTCCGGCGCGATCCCGGGGCCCTCGTCCCGGACCTCGATCACCAGCTGACCGGGTACCGCGTGCGCCACGACCTGGACCCGGCCGTCCGGCGGGCCGTGGGTGGCCGCGTTGTCCAGCAGGCTGACCATGACCTGATGCAGCCGCGCCCGGTCGGCGAACACGGTGGCGCCCGGCGGGTCGACCGCGACCGACATCCGCACCGGCCGCGCGGCGGCCGCCGCGTTCACCGCCGCCTCGGCCACCACGTCGTCGAGCAGCCGGGCGACGCTGAGCACCTCGCGATGCAGCGAGCTGGCGCCCGCGTCGATGCGGGACAGGTCCAGCAGGTCGGTGACCAGGCCGGACAGCCGCTCGCTCTGCGCGAGCGCGGTGCGCAGGGTCTTCGGGTCCGGCGCGGTGAGGCCGTCGACCAGGTTCTCCAGCACCGCGCGCAGCGCCGAGATCGGTGTGCGCAGCTCGTGGGAGACGTTGGCGATCAGCTCGCGGCGGCGCAGGTCCGCCGCGGCCAGGTCGGCGCTCATCTGGTTGAACGCCACGGCGAGCTGGCCGACCTCGTCCCGGGAGGTGGCCCGCACCCGCCGGGTGTAGTCGCCGCGCGCCATGGCCCCGGCGGCCGTGGTCATCTCCCGCAGCGGCCGGGTCATCCCGTGCGCCAGCAACTGCGAGGTGATCACCGCCAGGCCGACGGCGATCAGCGTGGTCTTCGGCGGCAGCCAGCCCATCTGCCACCAGAAGAAGCCGAGCGCGACCGCGCCCGGCGCCACCACCACGATGCTCAGCTTGAGCTTGATCGAGCGGACCGGGTCGAGCGGCCGCGGCCACCGGCGGGTCACCGTCCGGTCTCCAGCGCGTAGCCGACCCCGTGCACGGTGCGGATCAGCTCCGCGCCGAGCTTGCGCCGCAGCGCCTTCACGTGGCTGTCCACCGTGCGGGTGCCCGCCGCCGCATCGCCCCACCCCCAGATCTCGGCGAGCAGCCGCTCCCGCGGCTGCACCACCCGGGGGCGATTCGCCAGGTGCACCAACAGGTCGAACTCGGTCGGCGTGAGGTGGATCTCGGCGCCGGCCCGCCGCACCCGCCGCTCGGCCAGGTTGATCTCCAGGTCGCCGAGCACGATCGGGGTCGCCTCGGCGGTCTCGTCGGAGCGCATCCGGTCCACCCGGCGCAGCAGCGCGTGCACCCGGGCGGCCAACTCCCGGATGGAGAACGGCTTGGTGAGGTAGTCGTCCGCGCCGACGGCCAGGCCGACCAGCACGTCGGTCTCGTCGTCCCGCGCGGTCAGCATGAGCACCGGCACCGCCCGCTGCGCCTGGATGCGCCGGCACACCTCCAGCCCGTCGAAGCCGGGCAGCATCACGTCCAGGACCACCAGGTCCGGCGCGGTCGCCTCGGCCGCGGCCACCGCGGCGGGCCCGTCCCGCGCGATGTCCACCGCGAAACCCTCCGCCCGCAGCCGAACCGCGACCGACTCGGCGATGGTCGGCTCGTCCTCCACCACCAGCACCCGGCGCTCTCGGTCCCGCATGGGCTGAGCCTAGGCAGCGAACGTGCCCGTCGGGGGCGTGTCCTGTGAAGGTTCTGTGTGGGTCGCACGGTCCGGTCAGGACGGTGCTGCCCGGCGACCGCCACGATCGAGTGAGCTTGCCAGGCAAACGTTTACCGGCTCCGAGGCCAGGAGTTAGGTCAGGTGTGTCACGCGTGTCGACACACGGGAGGCCCTGATGTCCACCCCGAGCAAGGAAGCGCCACAGACCAAGAGCACGAGCACGAGCGTTCCCGGGCCGCGGTCCGCCGACGATCCCGCGATCATCGCCGCCACGCCGGAGCAGACCGCGCAGATGATGCCCGTGGCCGCCGGCGGTGGCATGACCCGGGCGGCGACCGCGATGCTCGCGATGCTGCGGATCGGGCTCGGTCTGGTGTTCGCCTGGGCCTTCCTGGACAAGGTGTTCGGACTGGGCTACTCCACTCCCGCCGCGCGGGCCTGGATCAACGGCGGCTCGCCGACCAGGGGTTTCCTCGGCTCGATCGACCAGGGCCCGTTCGCCTCGATGTTCCGGTCCATGGCCGGCACCGTCTGGGCCGACTGGCTGTTCATGCTGTCGCTGGCCGGGCTGGGGTTCGCCCTGCTGCTCGGCATCGGCATGCGGGTCGCCGCGGTCGCCGGCACGATCCTGATGGCGATGATGTGGATGGCCGAATGGCCGCCGGCCAAGACCACCAACACGGGCGAGCCGACCGGGTCCACCAACCCGCTGATCGACTACCACGTCATCTACGCCCTGGCGATGATCAGCCTCGCGTTGCTGTACGCCGGCAACCGCTGGGGGCTGGGCCGCAGGTGGTCGCAGATGTCGATCGTCCAGCGCAACCGCTGGCTGATCTGATGCGGCCAGTCTCCCGGCTCACCCACCGCGACCGCGTCTAACCTCGGGCCCATGCGGGTTGTCTCCGAGTCGCAGCTTGCGGCCGTGCTGTCGGGTGTCGCCGAGCGGCCGCGCGTCGTGGTCAGCGGGAACTTCGCCACCCCGCATGCCACACTGGCCATCCTCGATCGGGTGATTCCGCAGTACCGGCTGTTCGCGCTCAACGCGCAGTCCGGCATCCCCGACCGCGAAGGGGTGACACTGGAGACCCCCTTCGTCGGCGCCGGGATGCGCGGCCGGCCCGGGCTGCGGTACTTCCCGTCCCGGCTGTCCTTGGTGCCGCACCTGCTCACCGTGTCCCTGCCGCCGGACATCGTGCTGCTGCACACCTCGACCCCGGTGGACGGCTCGGTGTCGCTGGGCACCGAGGTCAACGTGCTGCCGGCGGCGATCGAGGCGGTGCGGGCCCGGGGCGGCCTGGTGATCGCCCAGGTGAACCCGTGCATGCCCTACACCTACGGGGACGCCGTGCTGGCCAGCGCGGACGTGGACTACGCGATCGAGGTGGACGAGCCGCTGGCCTCGCCCGCGGAGCGTCCGGCCGGGTCGGTCTCGCACACGATCGCCGAACGGGTGGCCCGGCTGATCGGTGACGGCGCGACCCTGCAACTGGGCATCGGCGCCGTGCCGGACGCGGTGCTGTCCGCCCTGACCAAACGGCGCGGCCTGGCGGTGTGGTCGGAGATGTTCAGCGACGGGGTGCTCGGGCTGGAACGGGCCGGCGCGCTCGACCCGGAAACGCCGATCACCGCGTCCTTCGTGTTCGGCTCGGCGCAACTCTACGAATGGGTTGATCACAATCCGCGGATCAGGTTGCTGCGGACCGAAAAAACCAACGATCCTGGGTTAATTGCCCGGCAGCGGTCGCTGGTCTCGGTAAACAGTGCGCTTGAGATAGATCTGTATGCCCAAGCCAACGCCAACCGGGTGCGCGGGGCCATCTACTCCGGTTTCGGCGGCCAGAACGACTTCGTGGTCGGCGCCCTGCACTCGCGCGGTGGGCGGGCGGTGATCGCGCTGCCCTCCTGGCATCCCCGGGCCGATGTGTCCACTGTGGTGCCTCGGCTGACCGGGCCGGTCACCTCGTTCCAACACAGCTATATCGTCAGCGAGCAGGGTACCGCGACCATCTGGGGTAATGACGCGAATGAACAGGCTCAGCAGATCATAGACCATGTCGCTCATCCCGATGCGCGGGCTGAGTTGCATGATGCCGGCCGAAATCTGGGTTTCGCCCTGCGTTGATTGAATATTTGACGTTCTTTTGGCCCAACAAATTGTGACATGGGCCGGGGGAATGCTTCACCAAATGTCGCGGTTGTGTCGCGGCGGGTAGCCCCAGCCCGATCGGTCGTGCTGCGGGCCGCCGACGCCGGTTGGTGGCCTCGTGGGGGGTTTGCGGTGGTTTGACGATCGCTGACATCGTTGTCATCGATCATGGAGCGGTGCGCAAGATCGTTTTCCGGGCCGGAAAACCGCAGGCCATACGCTGTTATTGATTATTCATCCGAGCATTCCATCGGCTTATGCGCGGAGCCCGGTGTTTATTGCTGAACGCGCCCCCAAGGGTTAGCAACAGAATCGATTCAATATTGCATCAGTCCAGTCTGCTCTACAGGCTTGTCGATTGAGGAGAGACCATGGCGGTCCACCTTCTCCCGCACGGAAAGGGTCACCTGCGGCCGCCATGGCGAATGATGCCGCCGCTCCTCCAGAAATTGCCCGGCCCCAGCTATCACTCCGTTGTCGAGCATGACAGCCGGCACCGGTTCCGGTCCGCAGCGCCGGATCCGGCGGTCTCGTTCGGCCTCGATTCGCCCGGAGGCGACGAATGTCCATCAGCTCAGACGAGTCCACCAACCGCAGGCGTGGCGTCGGCCGCCGCCGATTCCTCGGGGGAGTCGGTGCGGGTGTCGCGGGGGCGGTCGTCATCCCCAACATCGAGCCCGCCGCCGCGCAGGTCGAGGGACCTGCGGTGGCCGCGGCCCCGGACCCGCGGTTCAGCCGGTTGTTCAACCTGCCCGCGTTCGCCGACCCGCGTTCGACCGCGGTCCGCAACGCCATGTCCGACATCGGCAAGCTGGGCGGGATCATGGATGCCGCCGACCCGCTCAACGTGGGGCCGGTCCGCCTGGTCACCGAACCCGCGCTGAGCCCGCGCAACGTCGACCAGAACGTCGCGAACATGACCGCCGGCAGCACGTTCGTGGGCCAGTTCCTCGACCACGACATCACCTTCGACGCCAGCTCGCCGCTGGGCACGCCGGCCGAGCCGACGGCGACGACCAACGTCCGGGACGCCCGGCTCGACCTGGACTCGGTATTCGGCGGCGGCGCGACCGTCAGCCCGAACCTCTACGAGTCGAGTGACCGCGCCAAGCTGCGGATCAGCTCCGGCGGGCAGCACGAGGACCTGCCCCGC
>NZ_DASTBH010000434.1:0-10254 GCF_035712165.1 Actinophytocola sp.
CGGCCCGGTGCGCGTCGCGCTCCTGCCGCCACTGGTACGGCTGGTACCCGTCGAACACGTTCGCCGGGGCGGCCAGGCGGGTCATCGCCTCGTCATCGCCCTTGTCGACGTAGAACCGGTTCAACCCGTCGAAGAGGGCGCACCGGTAACCCGCGTCCAGCAGCACCGGCTCCCACCGGTCGTGGGTGGGTGTCGGCGAACCCGGCTCGGTCGCCTCGATGACGACCACCCGGGGCCGGTGCCGGTCCCAGTCCGCGCCGTCGATGACGTCCTGCTCCGCACCTTCCACGTCGATCTTGAGGAAGTCGACCGGGCCGGGATGCTCGTCGAGGAGCGCGGCCAGGGTGACCACCTCAACCTCGATGTCGCGCACCTCCCAGTGCTGGTCCTCCCGGTAGCCCCGGGCCAGCCCGTCGTCCAGCGTGGACCACCCCCACTCGGGAGCGACCAGGTGCAGTACGGCGGTGCCGGGCTTGGCACCGACGGCGACCGCCCGGGTCACGTCCTCCGGGCGGTTGGCCCGCAGCTTCTCGGCCAGTTCCGGGATCGGCTCGACGTTGAGACCGCGCCAGCCGAGGTCGTAGAAGTGCTTGGTGACCGAGGCCTCGATCGGGTCGCCGGCGCCCAGATCCACGTACCGGCCGGTGCGCTGATCCGCGAAGAGTCGGGCCAGGACGACATCCTCTGCGTTCTGCGCATACGAGATCAACTGACGCACACCTATCTCAGGGTGAAGACGACGGCTCCGGGACGATCCTCGATGCTATCGGCGTTCGACTGGCTCAGGAGTCGCGCCGCACGAGGTAGGTGTAGCTCTCCCACTCGGGGCCGGCCATGGCATCCGGAATGACGGCGACGACCGTTGACCCGCAGTGCGCGAACATCGACCGCACGAGGTCGACGTGCAGACCGTGCATCTGCATCGCCGCGGGTAGGTCGTCGTAGGCGGCGACCGGCGCCGGCGGTGCCGGGATCGGCTCGGCGGCCACCTCCGGCGGCCGCGACGTGTCCCCCGCGTGGACCTCCACGTCGACGCTCACCGGGCGGCTGCCCTCGTCCTGCCACCAGGCGACGTGCTCCTGCATCATGTCCAGCTCCAGCCGGTAGGCGCCGGGACGGACCGGTGCGGTCACCATCAGGTCGAGCTCGGCGGTCTCACCGGGGGCGACGTCCCAGGGGAGGTCGGTGCGGGCGTCGTCCTGGATGACCATGACGTCATCGTGGTACCAGTGGTTGCCAAGCTTGATCATGTGGCCCACCGGCCAGGAGTGCGTCCCGTCGTTGGTCACCGCCACCCGCACCACGGCGGTCCGGCCGGCCGTCATATCGCCGGGCGGGTCCAACACTCGGATGCCGGCGCGCATAGCGGCGGGGTCCAGCGGTGTTGCGTATATGGGCTGGCTGGGAATCTGCACCAGCAGCACGCCGCCGACGCGCACCACCCGCTGCAACTCGAGGAGGCAGCCCAGTTGCACGGCCGGTGGCGCGTGCTGCAACACGATCAGGCTGACCGCACTGTCGAACTCGCCGTCGGCGAAGGGCAGGAGGCGCCCGTCATAGCTGACGAACCGGATGCGGTCCGGGCTTTGGTTCAACGCGTTCGCGTGCTCCACCATGGAAACGGCGATGTCCACGCCGACGGCCCGGGTGGTCCGCTCGGCCAACGCGTTGGTGAGCCGACCCACCCCGCATCCGAAGTCCAGCACGGTGTCGCCGAGCGAGAGGTCGTGTGCGGTCACTACCCGATTGATCCACTCGACCTGCGTGCGTCCGGTGGCCATGAAGGCCTCGATGTCCCACTTGCCGTCCCGGTGGGCCGGGTCCGTCAGGACGGCCCACAGCGGGTCGGCCTGGCCGAGGTTCTCCCAGGTGGACTTGAGCTGGCCAAGTGACATGCCGTGCACTGTAACCCTCCGTGTGCACCCCTACGATGAGCGCGTGCCCAAACTGTCGTTGTTCCAGGCTCCGGTGTTCGTGGTCATGACCACGATCAACCCCGACGGCATGCCGCAGTCGAGTGTGGTGTGGGCGAAGGTGCTCGGGGACGACGTGGTGATCTCGACGATCCGGGGCCGGCGGAAGTGCCGGAACATGGAGCGGGATCCGCGGGTGACGCTGCTCGCCTATGACCCCGAGGATCCGTACTCCTACGTGGAGCTGCGCGGCACGGTCAGGCTGAGCGAGGAGGGCGGCGACGCCCTGATCGACGAGTTGAGCCGGGCCTACGACGGCAAGCCGTGGAGCCACCGGCCGCACGAGACCCGGGTGGTGGTCCGGTTCACGCCGGCCAAGGTGGTCTCGCACGTGTCGCCGCAGAGCCGCAAGACCGAAAGCTAGGGCTCGGCCAGGATCTCGCCGTGCGTGATGGCGAACCAGCCGTCCGCGCTGGCGCCCCATTCGCGCCAGCCCGCGGCGATGGCGGCCCGGTCGTCCTGGGTGGCGTAGCCGTAGCCGACGGCGGCGTCGCCGATACCCGGGGCCAGGATCCGTTCGGCCCACATCTCGCTCCAGAACTCCCGGTCGGCCGGGGTGGCGAAGCACCAGGTCGAGGCCGTGCAGACGAGGTTGGCCAGGCCCGCGGCCCGGGCCCAGGACAGCAGCCGGCGGCCGGCGTCGGGCTCGCCGCCGTTGCGCCGGGCGGTGCGGCGGTAGACCGACAGCCACAGGTCCAGCGCCGGGACCTCCGGGTACCAGGTCATCGCCGCGTAGTCGACGTCGCGCACGGCGATCACGCCACCGGGCCGGCAGACCCGGCGCATCTCGGCCAGCGCGCCCACCGGGTCGGCCAGGTGCTGCAGCACCTGGTGCGCGTGCACGACGTCGAACGTGTCGTCGGCGAACTCCAGGGCGTTGCCGTCGCCGGTGGCGAACACCACATTGGTCAGGCCGCGCTCGGCGGCCGACGCGCGGGCGCCGGTCAGCACGTCGGCGGCCGGGTCGATCGCCACCACCGCGCCCGGCGCGACCCGCGCGGCCAGGTCGGCGGTGATCGTGCCGGGCCCGCAACCCACGTCGAGCAGCGACATTCCGGGGGTGAGCCGGTCGAGCAGGTAGGCCGCCGAGTTCTCGGCGGTACGTGACCGGTGCGAGCGGAGCACCGCGGCGTGGTGCCCGTGGGTGTAGACCGCCATGGCGGCAGCCTAGCCAGCGCCTCCCGCATACCGGGAGTGTGTTCTCACTCCTCGGGAAGATCGCGTGAGGACAGGCAAGCTACTAGCGAGTAAAGTAACCGACCATGGCCCTCGACGGACCCTCGGCGACGCAGCGGATCGGGCTTGGTGACCTGCTCAGGGCCCTGCCCGGAATGCTGCGCCACACCCCGCAGGCCGCCCGCGGCGCCCTGGAACTGCTCACCACCACCCCGACCAGCCGCGCCTCGATCGGCCAGGTGTTCGCCACCATCGCCGCCCGGCATCCGGAGCGCACCTTCCTCACCTTCGAGGGCGCCGCCTACCCCTACGGCGAGGCCAACGCCCAGATCAACCGGTACGCGGCGACGTTCGCCGAGCACGGCGTCACGGCCGGCTCGGTGGTCGGCATCCTGGCCACCAACCGGCCGGAGACGCTGCTGGCCGCCCTGGCCGCGGTCAAGCTGGGCGCGATCGCCGGCATGCTCAACCACAACCAGCGCGGCGACGTGCTCGCGCACAGCCTGTCGGTGCTGGACAGCCGGGTGCTGGTGGTCGGCGCCGAATGCCGGGCGGCGCTGGACTCGGTGCCCGCACCGGACGCGGGCACAGTGCTCGGCCTGGCCGAGGCCGGCGCCCGGCTGGCCGGCCACCCCGACCTCGACGACCTGGCCGCCTCGGCGCCGGCCACCGAACCGGCGCAGTGCCGGGACATCCGGGCCGGCAGCACCGCGTTCTACATCTTCACCTCGGGCACCACCGGGCTGCCCAAGGCGAGCGCCATGTCGCACGCCCGCTGGCTCAAGGGCATGGCCGGGCTGGGCCGGCTGGCCGCGCACCTGGGCCCGAAGGACACGCTCTACTGCTGCCTGCCGCTCTACCACAACAACGCGCTCACCGTGTCGCTGGCGACCGTGCTGGCCGGCGGCGCGACCCTGGCGCTCGGCCGGTCGTTCTCCGCCTCCCGGTTCTGGACCGACGTGGCCGCCGCCGACGCCACCGCGTTCTGCTACATCGGCGAACTGTGCCGCTACCTGCTCAACCAGCCCGAGCGGCCGGCCGACCGGGCGCACCGGGTTCGGCTGGCCATCGGCAACGGCCTGCGGCCGGAGATCTGGACCCGGTTCACCGAGCGGTTCGGCATCGAGAAGGTGATGGAGTTCTACGGCTCCAGCGAGGGCAACAGCGCGTTCGTCAACGCGTTCAACCTCAAGGGCACCGCCGGGCTGTCCCCGCTGCCCTACGCCGTCGTGGAGTTCGAACCGGGCAGCGCGCGGCCGCTGCGGGACGAGCGCGGCCGGGGCAGGCGGGTGCGCACCGGGGCGGTCGGGCTGCTGCTGACCAAGGTCACCGGGCATGCGCCGTTCGACGGCTACACCGACCGCACCGCCACCGAGCACAAACTGGTCCGCGACCTGTTCAAGCCCGGCGACTGCTGGTTCGACACCGGCGATCTGGTGCGCGCGCAGGGTTTCCTGCACATCGCGTTCGTGGACCGGCTGGGCGACACGTTCCGCTGGAAGGGCGAGAACGTGGCGACCACCGAGGTGGAGAGCGCGCTGGCGGCACATCCGGACGTGGCGCAGGCGGTGGCGTTCGGGGTGCTGGTGCCGGGTACCGACGGCCGGGCCGGGATGGCCGCGGTCAAGCTCGCCGACGGGTGCGAACTGGACGGTCCGGCGCTGGCCCGGCACCTGCACGAGCGGCTGCCGCACTACGCCGTCCCGCTGTTCCTGCGCGTGGTCGACGAGGTCGAGCAGACCGCGACCTTCAAGAGCCGCAAGGGAAAGCTGCGGGACGAGGGGTACGACCAGAGCCGGGTGCAGGACCCGCTGTTCGTCCTCGCCGGCCGGGAGGAGGGCTATGTGCCGGCCTACCCGGAGTATGCCGAGCACATCGCCGCCGGCCAGGTCCGGTCCTGATCGGACTGTCCTACCTGGACAGTGCTAGGTGGGCAGGGGGAACCGCACTCCGGACAGGTCCTCGGAGATCTCCCACAGGCGCCGGGCGACCTGCCGGTCCCGGGCCGCGTCCAACGGTTCCACCACCGTCGGGTAGCCCTTCATGCCGTTGCGCGCGTCCGGTCCGATGAACTGGCCACTCTCGACATCCGGGTGGGTGGCCGCGTAGAGCACCGGCAACGCGCCCATCTCGGCCGGCTGTGCCACGAGTTTGCTGCCCAGTTGCATGACCACCTTGGTCAGTCCGGTCGGGCCGGTGGACTGCAGGTTGGTGGCCACCACACCGGGATGGGCGAGCACACTGCGGATCCCCAGCCCGCTGGCGCGTAACCGGCGGTGCAGTTCCAGCCCGAACACCACGTTGGCCAGCTTGGACTGGGCGTAGTAGCCGCCGCGCGAGTAGTTGTGCTCGCCGTGCAGGTCGTCGAAGTGCATCCGGCCGCTCATGTGCGCGCGAGAGCTGACCGTGACCACCCGGGCGTCCCTGCCCTTGCGCAGGTCCTCGAACAGCAGCGCGGTGAGGGCGAAGTGGCCGAGGTGGTTGACCCCGAACTGCAGTTCGTAGCCCTGCGCGGTGAGCTCGCGCGGCGGCATCATCACGCCGGCGTTGTTGATCAGAACGTCGACCCGGCGCACCGCGCCGGCGAACTCCCGCACCGTGTCCAGGTCGGCGAGGTCGAGGTACCGCAGCTCCAGGGTGGCGTCCGGGTGCTCGGCCTGGATCCGCTCCACGGCCTCGGTGCCCTTGCCCTCGTCCCGCACCGCCATGACGACCTGCGCACCATGGGCGGCCAGGGCCCGGGCGGTCTCGAAACCAATGCCGCTGTTCGCTCCGGTGACGACAATGGTCCGACCGATCTGACTCGGGATGTCATCCGCGGTCCACTGACCGGTTGACCCCGTGTCCTCCTCGGGTGTGTCGTTCATGGGCATAGCGTGCCTTACCTAGGTCGATCCGTCATGAAGGAGGCCAGCCGGCCATGGACACACGACACCTCGGCGACTCCGGTCTCGTGGTCGGTGTGGTGGGGCTGGGTGGCAACAACCTGGGCCGGCCGGGCACCGCAGCCGAGTCGGTGAACGGCACGCGGGCCCTGGTCGACGCGGCGCTGGACGCCGGGATCACGTTGTTCGACGTGGCCGACGTGTACGGCGCGCCGCGCGGGCACAGCGAGGAGCTGCTCGGCGCGGCGCTGGCCGGCCGCCGGGACCGGGCCGTGATCGCCACCAAGTTCGGGGTGGACATGCAGGGCGGCAACGGCCCCGACTTCGGCGCCCGCGGCGCGCGGCGCTACGTCCGGCAGGCCGCCGAGTCGTCGCTGCGCCGGTTGGGCACCGACTGGATCGACCTCTTCCAGCTGCATCGCCCGGACCCGGGCACCCCGATCGAGGAAACCCTTGCCGCGCTTGACGACCTGGTACGCGCCGGGACCGTGCGCTACGCCGGCTTATGCAACCTGGCCGGCTGGCAGCTGGCCGACGCGAGCTGGCTCGCCCGCACCGCCCACCTGGCCGGCCCGGTGTCCGCCCAGGCGCAGTACTCGCTGCTGGAACGCGACGCCGAACGCGAGGTGATCCCGGCCTGCCGCCGGTTCGGGCTCGGCCTGCTGCCCTACTTCCCGCTGGCCAACGGCCTGCTCACCGGCAAGTACCTGCGCGGCATGCCGCCGCCGGAGGGTAGCCGGCTGGCCGGGCGCACCCGGTTGCTCGCCGACGCGCCCTGGGACCGGATCGAGAAGCTCCGCGCGTTCGCCGACGAGCGCGGGATCAGCATGACCACGCTGGCCATCGGCTGGCTGGCCGCACAACCGGGGGTCGGCTCGGTCATCGCCGGCGCCACCACCCCGGAGCAGGTGGCCGCGAACGCCGCCGCGGTCGCCTGGCGCCCCGGCCCGGACGACCTGCTGGCCATCGACGAGATCTGCCCACCCGCCCGCCGCTGACTGCCCGATCCGCCCTGGTTAACTGTCCGCCATGCAGATCAGTGACACCGCGGCGATCGTCACGGGTGGCGCGTCCGGTCTCGGTGGCGCCACGGCCCGGGCCCTGGCCGGACGGGGCGCGCGGGTGTTCGCGCTCGACCTGCCGGGTGCCGTGGAGAAGGCCGAGCCGGTCGACGGCGTCAGCTACCTGGCCGCCGACGTGACCGACCCGGAGCAGGTCGGCGCCGCCGTGGACACCGCGGCCGGCGCCGGGACGCCGCTGCGCATCGTGGTCAACTGCGCCGGGGTGGGCTGGGCCGGCCGGATCCTGGGCAAGCAGGGACCGCACGACCTGGAACTGTTCCGCAAGGTGGTCGAGGTCAACCTGGTCGGCACGTTCAACGTGCTCCGGCTGGCCGCCGCCGCGATCTCGGCGACCGAGCCGCTGGAGCACAACCAGCGTGGCGTGGTGGTCAACACCGCCTCGATCGCCGCTTTCGACGGGCAGATCGGGCAGGTCGCCTACGCCGCGTCGAAGGGCGGCGTGGTCGGGCTGACCCTGTCCGCCGCGCGTGACCTGGCCTCGTTCGGCATCCGGGTGGTCACCATCGCCCCCGGGATCATCGACACCCCGATGCTGGCCGGCGTCACCGACGAGTTCCGGGCCGGGCTGGCGGGCGGCGTGCCGTTCCCCAAGCGCCTCGGCCTGCCCGCCGAGTACGCCGGGCTGGCCGTGTCGATCGTCGAGCAGGACTACCTCAACGGCGAGGTCATCCGCCTGGACGGCGCGCTGCGGATGGCTCCCCGCTGAGCTCGTCGAGCAGGTCGCGCACGCCGCGCAGGTAGCCGTCGTCGCGGTGCAGTGCCCGGTTGAACTGCTCGACCTCCGCCGCCGACGTGCTGGCGAAGGTCAGTGACTCGGTCAGGTCCAGCCGGCGGTTGACCGCGTTGGCGGTCGACCGCCACCGGTGCAGCAGTTCGATCCGCTCGATGTCGCGGCGCGGGCTGAGCGCTCCGGAGGCGAACGCCGAGTCGACGGCCGAGAGCACCAGCCTCGGGTACACCCGCCGGCGGTCGAACCGGGCCGGATCCGGACTGAACGCCTCGTCCTCGAGGAGCCACCGGTTGTGCTCCAGTTCGGCGGCGATCGAGAACAGCGCCTGCTTGCGGCGCTCCCGTTCGGCCGCCCACCGCTCGGCGAAGATCCCGGTGATACCGGCGAGCAGGGCCAGCGTGTTGACCGCCGGCTCCCAGCGCTGCCCGTCCGGGGACACCACGAACCAGAGCAGGCCGAGCACCAGCGCGATGACCAGCGCCCCGAATGTCGCGACCGTGATGGCGAGGCGGGTCATGTCCGGTAGCTGGACCAGATCTCCTCGGCCCGGCTGGTCTGCGGGGGCCGCGCGGCCGTGGTCTCGCCGGTCGCGAACAGCAGCAGGTTCATGCCGAAGGGCTGCGCGGAGCGGTGCGCGGCCAGTCCCGAGTGCATGCCGTGCAGTTTCCGCACGCCGAGCGAGTCCAGCATGCCGTCCAGGCCGCGGCGGGCGTACTTCCTGGTCAGGTAGAGGCGAATGGTGTCCCGGTCCGGAAAGGTCACCCTGGTCCGGTCCGGCAGCATGAAGCGCAGGTCGCCACCGGTCCGGTTCTGGTAGATGATCTTGACGCGGAGCGCGCGGTCGCCTTCGACCGAACCGCGGTACACCACGTTGTCCATGTTGATGGTCAGGTCGGTGTAGTGCATCAGCGCGCTGGTGACGAACTCCCCGTAGGCCCGGCTGCGCTCGTACTCCTCGGCCGCGCCGGCCGCCAGGTCGTCGTTCAGCTCGTCGGTGGTGGCCACCTCGAGCAGGAACCGGTCCTGCGGGCGGAGCAGCCGGGTGAGCAGGCCGAGCAGCCGCACGTCGTCGTCGAAGTTGGCCATCGTGTTGCCCAGCAGGGAGAACAGGATCGGTTCGGCGCCGACCACGGCCTCGAGCAGCCGGCGCAGCTCGACCAGGTTCTCCTCGATGGCGAAGTCGAGCTGGACCGGAACCATCTGCCGGCGGGGGATGCTCACGCCCTTGAGTGACTCCCGCATGCCCAGGCGCAGCATCTCCGCGCTCATGTCCACCGGCATGTAGAGCAGGTCCGGGTTGGCGGTGAGCAGGTCGTGCAGGATCTGCCGGTCCTTGCTGCCGGTGCCGACGCCCAGGCTCACGTAGTGGTACGGCATTTCGGCGAGCTTGGCCCGGACCCGCCGCCACCGCTGCGGAAACGACTCGATGCTCTGCTGCATCACCGGGTAGTACGGGTCGTTGCAGGCGTGCGCCCAGGCCACCGTGGGCGCGATCCCCCAGTAGGCGAACCCCGAGGTGATCTGCTTGCCGTCGCCGGTGTTGGACGGGCCGCCGCGCAGGTCGTCGGCCAGTGCGGCCAGCTTGTGCGACTGGTCCTCCCCGATCAGGCACAGGGACCAGGCGAAGTCGGACTCTTCGATGGCCTGCTGCAGTCGCCCCACCGATTGGCGATCGTCCGACGGCATGGCAGAAACCCTACAGATCACCCACGAACGGAATGTCGTTTACGGCGGCGGAGGACATCCACACCCGGAGCGCCCGGGTGGCGCTCACGTCGTCCTCGTTGTACTCCAGCAGCCGCCGGCGCTGGGTGGGGTCCGGACCGGAGCCGTCCATCCCGACCGCGTCGCGGTACCAGCGCATGGAGTTCTCCCCGCTGGCGTGCGGATCCCGCCAGGTGAACCCGGCCGCCGGGGCGATCGTCTTCAGGCCCTTGCCGTGCGAGCACAGGAAGTAGTCGCGGACGCTGCCGAAGAGGTCGAACCAGGCGTCGGAGTCGATGAACGCCTGCACCTCTTCCTGGCTGGGGATGCCCGGCTTGCCGGCGAACCGGCGCGCGGAGGCGAGCAGCCAGCGGTTCTCGGCCAGCTCGTTGTAGCAGTAGGCGCGGAAGCTCAGGCCCATGACCTGGGCCCGGGTCCGGATCTCCGCCAGCCACAGCCAGAACTCGGCGAACGAACGGGCCTCGTCGTCGGTGGGCAGCGGCTCCCAGGTGACGAACGCGCGGTAGCCCGGCGCGACGCCGACGTCGGCGCCGGACAGCAGCACGCCCCACATGTAGGCGCCCGCGTCGCCGAAGCTCTCCATGTCGACGTCGACCTCGACCTCCGCGCGGGGCACGTCGATCTTCGGGATCCGGCGGACGACGGTGAGGTCGGCGAGCCACGCCTTGGCGAGCCCCACCGCG
>NZ_DASTBH010000435.1:0-9960 GCF_035712165.1 Actinophytocola sp.
GGCCGCCGAGCGGTCCACCTTCGACGGGTCCTTGCCGGAGAACGCCCCGCCACCGTGCCGGGCCATCCCGCCGTAGGTGTCCACGATGATCTTCCGGCCGGTCAGGCCGGCGTCACCCATCGGACCGCCGACCACGAACCGGCCGGTCGGGTTGACCAGAAGTCGCACGCCGTTCGTGTCCAACCCCAGCGTCGCCAGCTCCGGCTCCACCACGTGCTGCCGGACGTCGACCGCGAGCAGCCGTTCCAGGTCGATCCCGTCGGCGTGCTGGCTGGAGACCACCACGGTGTCCAGCCGCACCGCCTGGTCGCCGGCGTACTCGATGGTGACCTGGGTCTTGCCGTCCGGCCGCAGGTAGGGCACCAGCCCGTTCTTGCGCACCTCGGTCAGCCGCAGCGAGAGCCGGTGCGCCAGCGCGATCGGCAGCGGCATCAGCTCGGGGGTGTCGGTGCAGGCGTAGCCGAACATCAGGCCCTGGTCACCCGCGCCCTGCTGGTCGATCTCGTCGTCGGCGTTGTCCACCCGGGACTCGTAGGCGGTGTCCACGCCCTGGGCGATGTCCGGGGACTGCGAGCCGATGGCGATGTTCACGCCGCACGAGGTGCCGTCGAAGCCCTTGGCCGAGGAGTCGTACCCGATCTCCAGGATCCGTTCCCGGACGATGGTGGGGATGTCCACGTAGGCATTCGTGGTCACCTCGCCGGCCACGTGCACCTGACCAGTGGTGATCAGCGTTTCCACCGCGACCCGGGACCGGGGATCCTGGGTGAGAATGGCGTCCAGGACCGAGTCGCTGATCGCGTCGCAGATCTTGTCCGGATGCCCCTCGGTCACCGACTCGGACGTAAACAACCGGGAAGTCATACTTCTCCCTCAGGTTCATGGATGTCGCGTTCGACGTCTCATGTGGACAGATCAGCCGCCCCGGTGGGCGCTCACTGATTGGCTTACGCTGCCCAGGCTGGAGTCCCAAACTCAAGGATGATTCAAGGCGCGACCAAGAGCCTCTCGAGTGCCGTTCCTAGTACCCCCCTCGCCCTGGACTCGAACAACGCTGTCGTCACAGCGGTTCACCGCCCGGCCGGTGCGAGGATGCACGCCAGGAGGATCGGAGGGGTCCATGCAGAATCACCAGAGCGGAGAGGCAGCAGTCCGCCGGTTGTCGCCGCGGACGGGTGGTCCGGACGCCGGTTCGGTCCCGGACGAGGACGTGCAGGGGCACGACGAGGACGTCATGCGGGTCGGGCTGCTCGGCCCGCTGAGCCTGCGCCGCGGCGGTCAGATGATCACGCCGTCGGCGCCCAAGCTGCGCCAGGTGCTGTCCCTGCTGGTGTTGCAGGCCAACTCGGTCACCCGGGTGGACCAGCTGGTCGAGGAGCTGTGGGAGGAAAGCCCGCCGCCGAGTGCGCTGACCACCGTGCAGACCTACATCTACCAGCTGCGCAAGTTGTTGAAGCTGTCCGACAAGGCCGGCCCGGCCAGCGGCCGCGGCGCGGACAGCCCGGTGCTGCTGTCCCACCCCGGCGGCTACATCCTGCAGCTGCGGTCCCTGACCGACATCGACGCCTACCTGTTCGAGCAGTTCGCCGAGCGCGGCCGGCAGGAACTGCTGAGCGGCAACATCTCCGACGCCGCCGACACCTTGCGGGTGGCGCTGGGCCTGTGGCGGGGCAACGTGTTGGAGGGTGTGTCAACCGGTCCGTTGCTCTATGCACAGGTTGCCCGGCTCGAGGAGCGCAAACGCACCGTGCTCGGGCTGCGGATCGAGGCGGACCTGCACCTGGGGCGGCATCAGGAGATCACCGGGGAGCTGGCCAGCCTGGTCTCCGCCGAACCCACCCGGGAGGACTTCTCCGCCAAGCTGATGCTCGCGCTCTACCGGTGCGGTAGGCGGGCCGACGCGCTGGGCGTCTACCAGCGGATCAGGCAGACCCTGGTCGAGGAGCTCGGCCTGGACCCGGCCGCCGAGCTGCAGCGGCTGCACCAGCAGATGCTGGCCGCCAACCCGGAGCTGGACCTGCCGGCCGGGGGCGCGCCGGCGACCGTGGTCAGCGCCACCCCGCGGCTGCCGGCGGTCAAGCCGGCGCAGCTGCCGGCCGAGATCCCGGACTTCGTCGGCCGGGCCGAGGAGCTCGCCGAGTTCGAGCGGGTGCTGCCGGACGGCACCGGAGAAGGCCTGCGGGTGGTCGACATCGTCGGGCGGCCGGGCATCGGCAAGAGCACGTTCGCGATCCACGCGGCGCGGGCGGTGCGCAAGCGGTTCGCCGACGGCCAGCTCTACGTCGACCTCTCCGGCGGGATGAGTACCCGGGAGGTGCTGCTCGGGTTCCTCAAGGCGCTCGGCGCCTCGGCCGAGGACGTCCCGGCCACCTGCGCCGAGGCCGCGCTGATGTTCCGCAGCTGGACCGCCGACCGCCGGCTGCTCATGGTGCTCGACGACGCCAGCTCCGCCGAGTCGGTGCAGCACCTGCTGCCCGGCGGGGCGGGTTGCACGGTCGTGGTCACCAGCCGCAACCCGATCGGCGGGCTGCCCGGCAGCGTGCACCTCAAGCTGCCGGTGCTGACCCCGGGCGAGTCGGTCGAGCTGCTGTCCGCGGTGATCGGCACGTCCCGGGTGGCCCGGGAACAGGCCGCCGCACAGGCACTCGTGGAGCTGGCCGACCGGCTTCCGCTGGCGCTGCGGGCGATCGCGGCCCGGCTCGCGGCCCGGCCCGGCTGGGCGCTGTCCCGGATGGTCGGCCGGCTCACCGACGAACGGCACCGGCTCGAGGAGCTGTGCTACGGCGGGTTCGACGTGCTCGGCCGGCTCGCCGAGGCCTACCAGCTGCTGACCGCCCGGCAGCGCTGGGTGTTCCGGCGGCTCGCCGCCGCCCAGGACGGTCCGCTGACCATCAGCCAGATCACCGAGCTGGTCAGCATGGGCCGGCAGATGGTGGAGGCCGTGGTGGACGAGCTGGTCGACGCGGATCTGGTCGAGGAGCGGCAGAACCGGTTCGACGAACCGAAGCTGATCGTGCCCGCGCTGGTGCGGCTGGTCGGGCTGACCGGTGCGTTACCCGGGCCCTGGTGGACCGGGGAGGCGCGCTGATCTTCTCGAGCAAAGCTTGAGCCGGGCTCGTGCCCGGCTTCCTACGTTTTCGGCCGTTCCAGTTCCCGGCTGTTGATGGTGGCTGTGTGGTTCTCAGCCGACCGGGAACGCGAGAGGGGGCGGCAGGCCATGCGACAGAGGCCCGCCACGCGCGCGCCGCGGCCGACCCGTGGCGGGAGGGCCCGGGTCGCCGGTTCGGGCGTCGCGGTGCTGGCCCGGCGCGGGGACCAGCCGCGGGCGACCCGGACCGGGGCCACGGTGTTCCCGCTGGACCGGCATGCCGCCGGGCGGGTTTCCGTTGTGGGCCTTGAGGTCGCCGTCACCGGCCGGCTGGCCGAGCTGCTGCCCACCCCGCCCACCGCGATCGTGGTGGTGCCGTTCGACGCCGACTTCGCCGGGGTCGTCGAGCAGGTCCGGGACGTCACCTGCGGCCTGCTGGACCTGGACGGCCGGACCGACCCGCAGCTCACCGTCGGTGTGGCCTGCCCGTGGCCGGTCGCCCCACGGACCGCGGCCGACCTGTGCCTGTACAACGTGCACCGGGACGCGCTGCCGGAGGCGCTGGTCGAGTCGGTTGCCGCCGCCCAGCGGGACAACCTGTTCACCGCCAACGGAAACTGTGTGCTGCTGGTGCAGCGGTTCCTCCCGCCCAGGGCATCCGCGGTGGTGTACGCGAGCCCGGACCGCCGGACGCCGGTGCGGATCAGTGCGCGCTGGGGGTTGACCGAGGGCAGCCTGGACGCCGACACCGCCGACCTGTTCGAGGTGCCGTCGGACGGCCGGGGGATGACCGAGACGCTCGCCTGGAAGCCGACCGCGAACGTCACCGCGCACGGCGGAACCCACACGGTGGACCTGGCCGCGCGGTGCCGCAACCGCAGATCCCTGTCCCGCAGCGCCGTATTGCGCCTGGCCGCCCGCGCCCGCTCCGCCGCCATCGCCGTGGACCGGGCGCTTTCCCTCGATGTGGCCATGTTCGACGAGATCCCGGTGGTGCTGCGCTGCCGGCCGTGCGCGGCGGAGGGTTTCTAAGCAGGCTCGAGGGCGCTTGGACAAGCCTGGCAAATCATCGCTGGCGGTAAGTCCGTCCAGGTTCCCCGGAGGTCCGTCGTGTCGCACCGCACGCTCATCGTGGCCCACCTCAAGGAGGGTCACGCCGACGCCATCGCCAACATCTTCGCCGAGTCGGATGCGAGCGAGCTTCCGCACATGATCGGAGTGAAGCGCCGGACCCTGTTCAAGTTCCACGACCTGTACTTCCACCTGGTCGAGGCGGACGAGGACATCAACGAGAACCTCTACAAGGCACGCAGCCACCCGCTCTACGACTGGATCAACAAGTCGCTCGCCGAGCACGTCTGGCCGTACGACCCGAACTGGAAAGAGCCCAAGGACGCGATGGCGCAGCCGTTCTACGTCTGGACCCCGGACGCGGCCTGAGCACCCGACCTGGACGAGGAGAAGAAGATCCATGACCAGCACCCAGCCCAAGCTGAAGGTCAACGTTTCCGAAGCCTTTCCGAACCGCAGGCGCGGTGGCGACATCCGGGTGTGTCTGTCCCCCAAGACGGTCGGCTGCACCTCGGGTTTCGGCGGGTTCGTCGAGCTGCAGCCGGGCGAGTTCGTCTCCGAGCACTACCACCCGTACTCCGAGGAGTTCCTGTACGTCATCGAGGGCCAGTTGGAGATGACCGTCGACGGCACGGTGATCACGCTCGCCCCGGGCGACTCGCTGTGGATTCCCATCGGCGCCAAGCACCGGCTGGTGAACAACACCTCGGCGCCGGCCCGTGGCGTGTTCCAGCTCGCTCCGCTCGCGCCGCGTCCGGAGCTGGGCCATGTGGACACCGAGCCGCAGCCCAACCCGGACTCGCCGCACCCGGAAGTCGGGGGCGCCAAGTGAGTGAGCGCAGGGCGGTGATCACCGGGATCGGGGTGGTGGCACCGGGTGGGTTGACCCGCGAGGCGTTCTGGGACCTGCTCACCGCCGGGCGGACCGCGACCAGACGGATCACCCTGTTCGACCCGACCGAGTTCCGGTCGCAGGTGGCCGCCGAGTGCGACTTCGACCCGGCGGCCGCGGGCCTGTCCCCGCAGGAGATCCGGCGCATGGACCGGGCCGGGCAACTGGCCGTGGTCAGCGCCAGGGAGGCCATCGTCGACAGTGGACTGTCCTTCGACGCCATGGACCCGACCAGGATCGGGGTCAGCATCGGCAGCGCGGTCGGCTGCACCACCGGGCTCGAGGAGGAGTACGTGGTGCTGTCCAACCGCGGCTCCACCTGGCTGATCGACCCGACCTACGTGGTGCCGCAACTGTACGGCTACATGGTGCCGAGCACGCTCGCCGTCGAGGTGGCCTGGACCTGCGGCGCCGAGGGTCCGGTGGCGTTGATCTCCACCGGCTGCACCTCCGGGCTCGACTCGGTCGGCCACGGCGCCCAGCTGATCGCGGAGGGCAGTGCGGACGTGGTGCTGGCCGGGGCGACCGACGCGCCGATCTCCCCGATCACCGCGGCCTGCTTCGACGCGATCCGGGCGACCTCGCCGAACAACGACGAGCCGCAGACCGCCTCCCGGCCGTTCGACGGCCGTCGCGACGGGTTCGTGCTCGGCGAGGGCGCGGCGGTGATGGTGCTGGAGTCGGCCGAGCACGCCCGGGCGCGCGGGGCGACGATCTACGCCGAGGTCGTCGGGTTCGCCGGGCGCAGCAACGCCTTCCACATGACCGGGCTCAAACCGGACGGGCGGGAGATGGCCGAGGCGATCCGGGTCTCGCTCGACCAGGCCCGGCTCCATCCGTCCGATGTGGACTACATCAACGCGCACGGGTCGGGCACCAAACAGAACGACCGGCACGAGACCGCGGCGTTCAAGCGCAGCCTCGGTGAGCGCGCCTACCAGGTTCCGGTCAGCTCGATCAAGTCGATGATCGGACACTCGTTGGGCGCCATCGGTTCGCTCGAGGTCGCCGCCAGCGCACTCGCCCTGCAGCGGCAGGTCGTTCCGCCGACGGCCAACCTGCACACCGCCGACCCCGAGTGCGATCTGGACTACACCCCGGTCACCGCGCGCGAGCACAAGATGGACGTCGTGCTCAGCGTGGGCAGCGGGTTCGGCGGCTTCCAGACGGCGATGCTGCTCGCCCGCCCGGCCGCAGCCTGACCACCAACGGGTTTCGAGCGGCGTTCCACCGTCCGGACCGAGTCTTGCCCTTACCGCGAGCGAGGAGAGTTCTGTGGCCAGGACACAGCCGGTGATCACCGGGATCGGCGTGGTCGCGCCGACCGGAATCGGCACGCAGGCGCACTGGCAGGCCACCATCGCCGGCAAGTCCGGCATCGGCCAGATCACCCGGTTCGACCCGAGCCGCTACCCGGTCAAGGTCGCCGGCGAGGTGCCCGGCTACCAGGCCAAGGGCCGGGTGCCCGGCCGGCTGATCCCGCAGACCGACCACTGGACCCACATGGGGCTCACCGCGGCCGAGGACGCGCTGGCCGACGCCGCCATCGATCCGGCGCTGCTGCCCGAGTTCGAGATGGCCGTGGTCACCGCCAGTTCCTCCGGCGGCACCGAGTTCGGCCAGCGCGAGATCGAACGGCTGTGGGCCAGCGGGCCGCAGTTCGTCGGCGCCTACCAGTCGATCGCCTGGTTCTACGCCGCGACCACCGGCCAGATCTCCATCCGGCACGGGATGCGCGGCCCGTGCGGGGTGCTCTCCTGCGAGCAGGCCGGCGGGCTGGACACGCTCGGCCAGGCCCGGCGCCTGCTGGCCGGCGACATCCGGATGGTCGTGGCCGGCGGCACCGACGCGTCCCTGTGCCCGTACGGACTTTCCGCCCAGCTGTCCACCGGCCGACTGTCCGAACGGGACGATCCGACCGGGGCGTACCTGCCGTTCGACGAGGAGGCCGACGGCTACGTGCCCGGCGAGGGCGGCGCGATCCTGATTCTGGAGCGGGCCGACGAGGCCGCCCGGCGCGGGGCGAGGGTGTACGGCTCGGTCGCCGGCTACGCCGCGACCTTCGACCCGCCACCGGGTTCGCCGCGCCCGCCGGGGTTGCGCCGCGTGATCGAGCAGGCGCTGGCCGACGCGGAGACCTCGCCCGCCGAGGTCGACGTGGTCTTCGCCGACGCCACCGGCACGCAGGCGGCCGACCACGCCGAGGCGGCGGCGATCAGCGCGGTGTTCGGCCCGCGCGCCGTCCCGGTCACCGCACCCAAGACGCTGACCGGCCGGCTCTACGGCGGCGGCGCGGCCCTGGACGTGGCCACCGCCCTGCTCGCCCTCGGCGACGGCGTCATCCCAGCGACCGTGGGCACCAGCCGGCTCGCCGACGGCATCGAGCTCGACCTCGTGCTCGACCGGCCGCGGGTCAAGCCGTTGCGCACCGCCCTGGTGCTCGCCCGTGGCTACGGCGGTTTCAACGCCGCCGTGGTCCTGCGCGGATGAGTCCGCAACTGTCGAAAACCGATGGAGGAACCGCCTGATGAGCCAGAAATTCACCCTGGACGAGCTGCGTGAGCTGATGCAGGCCTGCGCGGGCGTCGAGGACGACATCGACCTCTCCGCGGACATCGACGACATCGAGTTCGAGGAGCTGGGCTACGACTCCCTCGCGGTGCTCGAGGTCGCGAGCCACGTGCAGCGCAAGTACAGCGTGCCGATGCCGGACGAGTGCGTCGACTACATGAAGACGCCCCGGCTGGCCGTCGAGTACATCAACGAGCAGTTCGCGAAGGCGGGGGTGTAGCCGTGTCCGGGCACACCGACAACTCGATCGTGATCAACGCCCCGATGGACCTGGTCTGGGACATCACCAACGATGTCGAGTCCTGGACCTCCCTGTTCAGCGAGTACTCCGTCGCCGAGATCATCGAGCGGCGCGGCCCGAGCGTGCGGTTCCGGCTCGCGCTGCACCCGGACGAGAACGGCAAGGTGTGGAGCTGGGTGTCCGAGCGGACCCCGGACCCGCAGTCCCGCACCGTGCGCTCGGCGCGGGTGGAGACCGGCGTGTTCAAGTACATGTCGCTGTTCTGGGAGTACACCCAGGAGGACGACGGCGTGCGGATGCGGTGGGTGCAGGACTTCGAGATGAAGCCGATCGCGCCGGTCACCGACGAGCAGATGACCGCGCGGCTCAACCACAACACCGCGATCCAGCTGGAACTGATCAAGGGCAAGGTGGAGGCGGCCGCCGCGCGGAAGCTGGCCAGCTGATGATCGCCGTGCTCGCGCCGCTCGTACTGCTCACCGCCGGCCTCGCCGCCGGTGTGCTGACCGGGACCGTGCTCGGCGGAGCGCCGCTGCTGATGGCGCTGCCGACCGAGCGTTACGTGCACGCGCACGGGTTCTTCGCCACCCGCTACGACCCGTTCATGCCGATCTGCCTGATCTTCACGTTCGCCGGCGACCTGCTGCTCGGCGTGCTGGCGCCCAGTCCGGCCGGGGCGGTGTTCGTCGTCTCCGGACTGCTCGCCGGGTCGGTGGCGACCATCTCGCTGCTGAAGAACGCACCGGTGAACCGGTGGATGGCCACGCTCGATCCGGAGGCGCTGCCGGCGGACTTCCAGGACCCGCGCCGGGAATGGGTGGCCTGGAACAAGATTCGCACCGGGCTCGCCGTCGGCGCACTGGCCGGCAACGTGGCCGCGATCGGCCTCTTACTGTAGAAATCCTTGGGAGACAAGCACAATGGTGCAGAAACCGGAACTCGGGGTTGAGGGCAAGAAGTTTCTCATCACCGGTGGGACCAAGGGCATCGGGCGCGGCCTGGTGCTCGGGGCGGCGGCAGCCGGCGGCCACGTGATCACCTGCTACCGCAGCGAGGACGAGTCGGTGGCGAGCCTGGTGCGCGAGTTGAAGGAGACGCCGGGCGACCATCACGTCATCCGCGCCGACATCGGCACCCAGGACGGCGTGACGTCGCTGATCGACGAGGTGCGGGTGCGGTTCGGCAACCTGGACGTGGTCGTCAACAACGCCGGCGTGATCAGCCACATCCCCTACGCCAAGCTGCCGGTCGACGAGTGGCACCGGGTGATCGACACGAACGTCACCGCGGTTTTCCAGATCATCCAGGAGTCGCTGCCGCTGCTCAACCCGGGCGCGTCGGTGATCAACATCGGGTCGAAGTCCAGCGAGGTGGGCATTCCGCTGCGGGCGCACTACACCGCGGCCAAGGCGGCGATCGTCGGGCTGACCAAATCGCTGGCCAAGGAGCTTGGGCCGCAAGGGTTCCGGTTCAACGTGCTGGCGCCCGGGGTGATCGTGACCGAGGCCATGCTGGCGCTGCCGCCGGACCAGTTGGAAGCCATGCGGGCCCGCTACACGGCCAAGACCGCGCTGGCCCGGCTCGGCGAGGTCGACGAGATCGCCGGGGGAATGTTGTTCCTGGCCAGCGACCTCTCCCGGTACGTCACCGGCGAGGTGCTGCACGTGGATGGAGGGATCACATGACCGCGCAGATCGACACCCAGCAGGTTTTCCGGGTGATGCTGCGGATGGAGATCAAGCCCGGCCTGGAGGCGGACTTCGAACGCACCTGGACCGAGGTCGGCGACTCGGTGGTCAGCCACCCGGCCAACCTCGGCCAGTGGCTGTCCCGCAGCATCGACGAGCCCGGGATCTACTACATCGTCAGCGACTGGGTGGACGAGCCGCGGTTCCGCGAGTTCGAGCACAGCGACCGGCACCTGGAGCACCGCCAGAAGCTGCACCCGTTCCGCAGCGGCGGCTCCATGGTCACCATGCAGGTCGTCGCGCACCTGCGGGCCGACCCCGAAGCCGGGAAGCCGTGGGCATGAACCGGGTTCGGGTACTCCTGTTCCACGAGGCCTCCGATCCCGCGGCGCTGACGGCGGCCTACCAC
>NZ_DASTBH010000436.1:0-2073 GCF_035712165.1 Actinophytocola sp.
GATGAGCCGTACAAGCCGGTGGAAGGGCTCTGTCATGTCCGTGCTCACGTCTTCCCCGCCTCAAGCGGCTCGCATCTCCCAGACACCCGGTGTGTCCGCCTTGGTGCGCATGGAACCGAGGTGACCCCCACCATCGTCGTCGCCGTCCACGACGGTTGGTACGGCGCGGGAACGGGGGCGGGCCGCACGAACCGCGGTTTCCTCCGCCTGGTCTTCGAGGCCATCGCGGAGGGCATCCGGCTGGTGGTGCTTCCCGTCCGCCTGGTACCGGGCAGCGGCGAGCACGATCCGGTCTGGCACCGGGAATCCCTTGCGCTGGTTCGGGAATCGGTGGTCGTGCGGCCGATCGACAACGGTACCGGAGGGATGACGCGCTTCGGTGGGGTGGCCGCCTTCCGCCGGCTGTCGGCCAACACCGCGGCCATGCTGTGCTCCGACATCCTGCCCGGCGCCGGACCGGTACACCTGATGATGTTTGATGTCCCCTTCTTCGGGGTGATGCCGCTCCTGCCGCCCGGCGTGGCCGCCCATGCCACGGTCGTTCCCCGCTCCACCGCGCTGCTGCACGACCCCGGGAACATCGAACGGGTGGTGTGGGAACGGCTCGGCCTTCAGGCCACGGTCGAGCGCGGCGGCCGGATCGCGGCGACCTCCCCGTTCATGCGCCGCCATCTGTGTCACGACTACGGCATCGCGGACGAGGCCATCGTCGACCTGCCCAACGGGCTCACGCCGGAGGAGCTATCAGCACCGGAGGCGGGCGAGGCCCATCCGCTGCCGGATGCGGCGCGCGACGGGTTCCTGCTCGCCATGGGCCGGGCGCACCCGTACAAAGGCTTCGACGACCTGCTGGAGGCGATCAGGCTCCTGCGAGACTTCGAACCGCCGCACCTGTTGCTCGCGGCCGTCACCGAGGACCGAACCCCCGACGCCTACCAACGCCGCCTGGCCAAGCGGATCGCGGACGAGCGGCTCAACGCCACCCTGCTTCCGGTGTTCCACACCGGCATCCGGAACTGGCTGACCCATGCGGCAATGAAGGGCGTGATCGTACCGTCGCGCGCCGAACCGTTCGGCCGCGTCCCCACCGAGGCTTTCGCCGCGGGCGCGGCGCCGGTCATCGCCACCACCGCGGGCGGCCTCGCCGACCAGGTCATCGAGGGATGCACCGGGTACACCGCCCAGCCGGCCGACCCGGCGGACCTCGCCGCCGCCTTGGCCCGTGCCCTGCGAGCCGATCCGGCAACCATCGCCGAGATGCGCGCGGCCGGGCGCCGATTCGTGCGGGAACGCATGGACTATGCCCGGACAGTGCGCCGGTTCCTGGCCACCACCATGCCGTGGGCGGTCAGTCCTGCTGGCGGAAGCCCTCCATGAAGCGGCGCAGCAGGCCACCCTCACGCGGAAGCGACGGCGCCGGTGGCGGCGCGGTGCGGCGCTGGGTGGCGACCGGCTTGTCGTAGTCGGTGCGGGCGATGGCGTCGATCACCTGCTCCTCGGTGAAATCCTCCGAACCGGGGATGACGGGGACGAACCCGACAAGCATGCCGTCCCGCATCACCTGCGCCTCGAGCCCGGCCGTGCCGTCGGTGTCCCAGACCGCCTCGCGGTCGCCCGGCAGCACGACGCGGATCCCGAACTGGGACACGCCGGCTCGCGGCTGTGCCATGTGGGCGGGCACGCCCCGCTCCCGCAGCGCGTCGACCACCCGCCGGGCCCGGTTCTCGTCCATGTCGCTCATGGTAGGCGCGTTTTCTGAACAAGCCCTGGGTAGCGGCTGGCGTAGTGGTCGGCGAGATCCGCCGGCAGCGGATCATCGTGCTCACTCATACAGACTCACGTCGCTCGTTCATCCAAAACTCACGCGAATCTTCATCCGGCCTGTCAGCGCATCGATAAATCCAATAATCTCGACTCCTCTTCGCTGGAGGAGACATGAGATACCGGATTCTCGGGTCGCTTCAGGTGGTCGACCCGGACGGGCAACCGCAGACCTTCGAGCGCCGGCACACGCGCATCCTCGCCGTGCTGCTGCTGTCGGCCAACCGGGTGGTGGGCCGAGACTACCTCATC
>NZ_DASTBH010000437.1:0-24555 GCF_035712165.1 Actinophytocola sp.
CAGCCGCTACCGCCGTGGGGTCCGCCCATGCTGGTCGCGGCCGGCGCCGTGCTGGTCCTGTTCGTCCTCTGGGAGGTACGAGCCAAAACCAAGCTGATCGACACGACCGGCGTGCACCTGCGGCCGTTCCTGGCCGCCCTGGGCGTCAGCCTGGCCGCCGGCGCCGCCCTGATGGTCACGCTGGTGGACATCGACCTGTTCGCGCAGAGCCTGCTGGACACCGACGACCGGGGCAGCGTCGTGCTGCTGCTGCGGTTCCTGGTGGCGTTGCCGGTCGGCGCGCTGCTCGGCGGCGTGCTGGCCGGCCGGTTCGGCGAACGGTGGGTGGCCTTCGCCGGGATGCTCATCGCCGGGCTGGGCTATCTGCTGATCTCCCGCTGGCCGGTCGAGGTGCTGTCCACCCCGCATGTGCTCGGCCCGGTCGTCCTGCCCCGGCTGGACACCGACCTGGTCATCGCCGGCCTCGGGCTCGGCCTGGTCATCGCGCCGCTGTCCGCCGCCGTGCTGCGGGTGGTGCCGGCCAGCCAGCATGGCGTCGCCTCGGCCGCGGTCGTGGTGGCCCGGATGACGGGCATGCTCGTCGGCGTGGCCGCGCTGTCCGCCTGGGGGCTGCACCGGTTCCACAGCCTGACCGCGAACCTGCCGACGCCGCTGCCGTTCGGCATGTCGCCGGAGCAGTATGCCCAGGAGTTGGCCGGCTACCTGCGGTCGGTCGACAACGCGCTGCTCACCGAGTACAGCGAGATCTTCCTGATCACGTCGATCGTGTGCGCGGTGGCCGCGCTGCTGGCCCTGCTGATCCACCGGCGGTCCGAACCGGCGGTCTCCTAGGAACAGCGGGTTCCCTCGGCGGGGAGCTTGAGGTCCACCAGGTAACGCGCGCCGGCCTCGTCCACGCACTTGTTGTCCTGCAGGAACGCGGTGTGCTGGGTGCCCTCGAAGGTGAGCAGCCCGCCACCCAGCGCCTTGGCCAGGTTCACCCCGGCCTCGTACGGGGTGGCCGGGTCCTTGGTCGTCGAGACCACCAGCACCGGCGGCACCCCCGCCACGTTGGGCAGATGCGGCTGGCCGGTGTTGGGCACCGGCCAGAACGCGCAGGAGTCCAGCGTCGCCGTCGGCGGGTTGCCGTCATCCAGGAACGGAGCGACCTGCTTGTACCGCCGGGCCGCCTCCAGGACCACGTTCTTGTCGGTGACCCGGGGATCGTCCACACACCGGATCGCGGTGAACGCGTCCTGCGTGGAGGAGTACCTGCCGTCCGGCCCGCGCTCCAGATAGGTGTCGGCGAGCTGCATCAGCGTGTCGGCGCGGTTGCCCTTCAGCTCGGTCAGCCCGGTGTTGAGGTACTCCCACAGCTCGTCGGCGTAGAGCGCCTGGATCACCCCGGTCATCGCGTCGGAGTAGGACAGCTTGCGCCCGTCGTCGACCTCCACCGGACGCTGGCCGAGCGGGCGGACCAGCGCCAGGAACGCGTCGAGGGCCTTGGCCCGGTCCTGCCCGAGCGCGCAGTCCTGGCGCTGGACACACCAGCTCACGAAGTCGTCGAACGCCTTCTGGAAGCCCTCGCCCTGCGCGACCAGCTCCTCGACCGGATCCTGGCTGGGGTCGAGCGCACCGTCCAGAACCATCGCCCGAACGTTGTTGGGGAACGCCTCGGCGTAGGTGCTGCCGAGCCGGGTGCCGTACGAGTAGCCCAGGTAGGTCAGCTTCTCGTCGCCCAGCGTCGAACGCAGCACGTCCATGTCCCTGGCCACGTCCCGGGTGCCCAGGTTGGCCAGCATCGCCGCGCCCTTGCCGGTCCGCTCGGCGCACTTGGCGGCGTAGTCCTTCTCGTCGGACTCCACCTTGGCCACACCTGCCGCCGAGGCGTCCAGCTCGTCATCCTCCGCACGCTCGGCGTCGCGTTCCTGGTCGGTGAGGCACTTGACCACCGGCTCGCTCGCCCCGACCCCGCGCGGGTCGAAGCCGACGAAGTCGAACCGCTCACCGAGGTCGTTGCGCGCCTCCTGGCCCAGCCGCGCCGCGGTCGCCAGGCCGGACGCGCCCGGACCGCCCGGGTTGATCAGCAACGAGCCGATCCGTCGCTCCGAGTCACCGGCCGGGCGCCGCAGTACCGCGATCGAGATCGTCTCGCCGTCGGGCTTCGCGTAGTCCAGCGGCACGGTCAGCCGGGTGCACTGCACCTCGTCACCCTTCATCGCCGCGCGATCGAAATCCGTCCTGGCGTACGGCGCGCACTCTCCCCAGCTCAGCGACTGTCCGTAGAACTTCTCCAGACCCGGCGGCACCGGACCGGTCGGCCCCCGCCGCTCGATATCGGGCGCCACGGCCGTGCCGGGGCTGGTCGTCGTGCATGCGGCGAGCATTGCCAGCACCATCACACCTAAGAGGGACGAGGCGCGCTGAAACCGGGTCACGTCCGTGATAGTGCCATCGTGGGGTGCGGAACTCATCCACCATGGTGCACCGTTACCGTGCAGGGTCCATTGTGTGTGAGCGAGGAGGTGGCCGCGGGTGGCTGCGTTCCTGCGGCGTGTCAAGGGCGGTTTCCAACGTTTCCTTGAGCGTCCGGCCACGGTCGACCTCTCCCATTACGACAAGGTGCTCAAATCCATTGAGTGGCGCGAGAGCCGGGTCGAGAAGCTCAGCGACGAGGAGCTGACCGCCGCGGCGGCCGAGCTGCGCCGCACCGGGGAGAGCACCGGGGACCAGTTCGATGACACCGAGATCGCCACGCTGTGCGCGCTGGGTCGGGAGGCGGCCCGCCGCGGGCTGTCCGAGCGGCCGTTCGACGTGCAGCTCATCGGCATGATGGAGCTGCTCGCCGGGCACGTCGTGCAGATGGCCACCGGCGAGGGCAAGACGCTGGCCGGCGCGCTGGCGGCGGCCGGGTACGCCCTGCAGGGCCACCCCGTGCACGTGATGACGGTCAACGACTACCTGGCGCAACGCGACGCTGAGTGGATGCGGCCGGTCTACGAGCTGCTCGGCGTGTCGGTGGGCTGGGTCAACCAGACCTCCACCCCGGCGCAGCGCCGGGCCGCGTACGCGGCCGACATCACCTACGGGTCGGTCAGCGAGATCGGCTTCGACGTGCTGCGCGACCGGCTGTGCACCACCGCCGAGGGTCCGGACGGGCCGGTGCAGCGCGAGCCCGCCGTCGTGCTGATCGACGAGGCCGACTCGGTGCTGGTCGACGAGGCCAAGGTGCCGCTGGTGATGGCCGGCTCGACCGCGGACAGCCAGACCGACCCGGAGGTGGCGAAGATCGTCCGGGTGCTCCAGCCGGGCACCCACTACCAGCGGGACGAGGACGGCCGCAACGCCTGGCTGACCGAACGCGGCGCGCAGGTCGTGGAGAAGGCGCTCGGCGGGATCGACCTGTACTCCGGCGAGCACAGCGACCGGCTGGCCGCGGTGAACGCCGCGCTGCACGCGCACGCGCTGCTCGAGCGGGACATCGACTACATCGTGCGGGACGGCAAGGTCCAGCTGATCAACACCTCGCGCGGCCGGATCGCGCTGCTGCAGCGGTGGCCGGACGGGCTGCAGGCCGCGGTGGAGGCCAAGGAGCGGCTGGCGCCAACGGAAAGCGGCGAGGTGCTGGACTCGATCACCGTGCAGGGCCTGGTCGGCCGGTACCCGACGGTGTGCGGGATGACCGGCACCGCGGTCGCGGTGGCCGAACAGCTGCGCGAGTTCTACCAGCTCAAGGTCGCGGTGATCCCGCCGAACACCCCGTGCGTCCGGGAGGACGAGCCGGATCGGATCTACGCGACGGAGGCGGCCAAGGACGCGGCGATCCTCGCCGAGATCGTGGCGACGCACGCCACCGGCCGACCGATCCTGATCGGCACCGCCGACGTGGCCGAGTCCGAGCGGTTGGCCGGCAAGCTGGCCGAGGCGGACGTGCCGTGCGTGGTGCTCAACGCGAAGAACGACGCGAACGAGGCGGCGATCGTGGCCGACGCCGGCGCCTTCGGGGCGGTCACGGTGTCGACCCAGATGGCCGGCCGGGGCACCGACATCCGGCTGGGCGGCAGGGACGCGGCCGACCACGAGAAGGTCGCCGAGCTGGGCGGGCTGTACGTGATCGGCACCGGCCGCTACCCCAGCAGCCGGCTGGACGACCAGCTACGCGGCCGGGCCGGGCGGCAGGGCGACCCGGGCGGCTCGGTGATCTTCGCGAGCCTGGCCGACGAGTTGGTGGCCGTGTACGCGCCGGACGCCACCGCGGGCGACGAGCCGGACGCGCAGGGCCGGCTCGACGACCCGACCTCGCGCCGCTTCGTCGAGCACGCGCAGCGGGTGTCCGAGGGGGTGCACCTGGAGGTGCATCGCAACACCTGGCGGTACACCCGGCTGATCGAGCACCAGCGCGGCGTGCTGCTGGAGTACCGCGACGAGCTCCTGACCACCGACCTGGCGGAGACCGAGCTGGCCGCGATCTGCGGCGACCGCTGGGCCGAGCTGAGCGAGACGGTGCGCGAGGAGGCCCTTGAGCAGGCCGCTCGGACGATCATGCTGTACCACGTGGACCGCTGCTGGACCGAGCACCTGGCGTTCCTGTCCGACGTGCGGGAGACGATCCACCTGCGGGCGCTCGCCCGGGAGACGCCGATCGACGAGTTCCACCGGGCGGCGATCCCGGCGTTCAAGAAGATCCCGGACGAGGTGGCGGAGCGCTCGGCCGAGACGTTCCGGACCGCGACCATCACCGACGCGGGCGTCGACATCGAGGAGTCCGGCCTGATGCGGCCCACCTCCACCTGGACCTACATGATCCACGACAACCCGTTCGACACCGACGTCGAGCAGGCCCTTCAGCGGGTACGCGCCATGCTCAAGAAGGTCAAGCCCGCCCGCCGCCACTGACCGCTGCCCGGCCCGGTCACGCGACTCGCGTGGCGTTGGTCTAATTTTCGCCTGTGGGGCGTAAACCTCGTGGGAGGATGCTGGCATGGCGCAACTGAGGATGGCTCTGGCGCAGGTGAACTGCACCGTGGGGGATCTGGCGGGCAATGCCGAGCTGATCGTGGCGTGGAGCCGGCGGGCGGCCGAGGCGGGGGCGCACCTCGTGGTCTTCCCGGAGATGGCGTTGACCGGGTACCCGGTCGAGGACCTGGCGCTGCGGGAGTCGTTCACCGACGCGTCGAAGGCGGCGCTGGACGGGCTCGCCGGGCGGCTGGCCGAGGCGGGGTGCGGGGAGCTGGCCTGCTACGTCGGGTACCTGGACCGCGACGCGGAGGGCACCCGGGACGCGGCGGCGGTGCTGCACGGCGGCGCGGTGGTGGCCAGGCAGTTCAAGCACCACCTGCCCAACTACGGGGTGTTCGACGAGCGGCGCTACTTCAAGGCCGGCCACACCCTGGACATCCTGCGGATCAACGGCCTCGAGGTCGGCATGGTGATCTGCGAGGACATCTGGCAGGTCGGCGGCCCGGTCGCGGCGCTGGGCAAGGCCGGGGTGGACCTCGTGGTCTCGCCCAACGCCTCGCCCTACGAGCGGCGCAAGGACGACGTGCGGATGGGCCTGGTCGCGGCGCGGGCCCGCGAGGCCCGGGCGCCGCTGGCCTACGTGAACATGATCGGCGGCCAGGACGAGCTCGTGTTCGACGGTGACTCGATCGTGGTCGCCGAGGACGGCACCCTGCTGGCCCGGGCGCCGCAGTTCGTCGAGCACCTGCTTCTGCTCGATCTCGACCTGCCGGGCGGCGCTCCGCGCGGCGAGGAACCGGTCGACGGGTTCACCGTCCGCCGGCAGGTGCTGTCCGAGGCGGTGCCGGCCTACCCGGCGCGCCACCCGCGCAACATCACCGAGCCGCTGTCCGACGAGGCCGAGGAATGGGCGGCGCTGGTCACCTGCCTGCGGGACTACGCGCACAAGAACGGTTTCCGCTCGGCCGTGCTCGGGCTCTCCGGCGGCATCGACTCGGCGGTCTGCGCCGCGCTCGCGGTGGACGCGCTGGGCGCCGGCGCCGTGCACGGCGTGTCCATGCCGTCGGTCTACTCCTCCGAGCACTCCCGGTCCGACGCCGCCGAGCTCGCCGACCGCACCGGCCTGAACTACTCGGTCCAGCCGATCGAGAAGCTGGTCGCCGCGTTCGTCGACCAACTCGGCCTGACCGGCCTGGCCGAGGAGAACGTGCAGGCCCGCTGCCGCGGCATGACCCTGATGGCGCTGTCCAACCAGGACGGGCACCTGGTGCTCGCCACCGGCAACAAGACCGAGCTCGCGGTCGGTTACTCGACGATCTACGGCGACGCGGTCGGCGGGTTCGCGCCGATCAAGGACGTGCTCAAGACCCGGGTCTGGGAGCTGGCCAGGTGGCGCAACGCCGAGGCCGAGCGGCGCGGCGAGCAACCGCCGATCCCGGAGAGCTCGATCACCAAGCCACCCTCGGCGGAGCTGCGGCCGGGTCAGCTCGACACCGACTCGCTACCCGACTACAAGCTGCTCGACGACGTGCTCGACGACTACATCGAGGGCGACCGCGGCTACGCCGACCTGCTGGCGGCCGGGTTCGAGCCGGAGCTGATCCAGCGGGTGTTGCGGATGGTGGACCGGGCCGAGTTCAAGCGCCGGCAGTACCCGCCGGGCACGAAGGTGACCTTCAAGGCATTCGGCCGGGACCGCCGGCTGCCCATCACCAACACCTGGCGGGAGGGTGTGCCGCAGACCACCTGAACGGGCGTGTGAGCCTCGTCGCACCGACCCGTGCCGCGTGCCGGCTGGTGCCACGCTGGCGGGGTACACCCTTCATACGAACCCGGGGACCCGCACAGCGGCGGGCTTCGAGGGGAAGGATGGTCGACGACGATGTCAAACGAACCCGAGCAGGCCGCGCCGTACGGCACCGGGCCTTCGGCGGCCGACCCGGCCCGACCCGCCAAGCGGGTCCGCATCCATCATCTGCGGGAGCTCAAGGAGCGCGGCGAACCGTGGCCCATGCTCACCGCCTACGACATGTACACCGCCGAACTGTTCGACGAGGCCGGTATTCCGGTCCTGCTGGTCGGCGACTCGGCCTCGAACAACGTCTACGGCTACGACACCTCGCTGCCGGTGACCGTGGACGAGCTGGTTCCGCTGGTCCGCGCCGTCACCCGGTCGGTCAAACGCGCGCTCGTCGTGGCCGACCTGCCGTTCGGCTCCTACCAGCTCTCCCCCGAGCAGGCGCTGGCCACTTCGGTCCGGTTCATGAAGGAGGGCCGGGCGCACGCGGTGAAGCTGGAGGGCGGGCGGGCGTTCGCGCCGCACGTCAAGGCGATCACGACGGCCGGCGTGCCCGTGATGGGGCATATCGGCTTCACGCCACAGAGTGAGCACAACCTCGGCGGCTACCGAGTCCAGGGGCGCGGCGACGCCGGGGAGGACGTGCTGGCCGACGCGCTGGCGCTGCAGGAGGCCGGGGCGTTCGGCGTGGTCATGGAGATGGTGCCGGCCGAGGTCGCCAAGCGGGTGACCCATGAGCTGGCGATCCCGACCATCGGCATCGGCGCCGGTCCGGACTGCGACGCCCAGGTGCTGGTCTGGCAGGACATGGCCGGGCTGCGCCGGGGCAAGGCGCCGCGGTTCGTCAAGCGCTACGCCGACCTGGCCGGCGTCCTGTTGAACGCCGCCCAGGAGTTCGCCGCCGACGTACGCGGTCGCGAGTTCCCCGCACCAGAACACGTCTTCCACTGACCGCCTCTCCGGAATTTTGATGCAGTGCCGCCTCTCCGGAATTTGATGCGGTGGTTGCGTTCCGGCGGATGGTGCGGATATCGGGTGGATTGTGGCGCAGTGACGTCACGGTCCCCTGAGGTGCCGTTGGCTGGGCACGGACTTTCGCGAAGTGCCGCCTCTCCGGGATTTTTGTGGCGCAGTGGCGTCACGGTCCGCTGAGGTGGCGGTTGGCCGGACACGGACTTCCACAAGATCCGCGGACGTTGGTTGACCGGGGAGGTCCGGCCCGGCCGCGCACCGCGGCCGGGCCGGACGTTTTCGCGGTGCGGAGGCGGCTGGTAGGGCAGCATGGCGGTATGCCCGGCTTCTATCCCGCGATCGCGGCGCACGACAGCGGCCTGCTCGACGTCGGCGACGGCCACCAGATCTACTGGGAGGTCAGCGGCAACCCCAACGGCAAGCCGGTGGTGTTCCTGCACGGCGGGCCGGGCAGCGGCACGCATCCGTTGCAGCGCCGGATGTTCGACCCGGAGGTGTACCGGATCGTGCTGTTCGACCAGCGCGGCTGCGGCCGGAGCACGCCGCACGTGAGCGCGGCCGCGACGGTGCTCACGCACAACACCACCTGGCATCTCGTGGCCGACATGGAGCGCCTGCGGGAGCACCTGCGGATCGAGCGCTGGCAGCTGTTCGGCGGCTCGTGGGGCGCGACGCTCGCCGTCGCCTACGCCGAGACCCATCCCGAGCGGGTCAGCGAGATCGTGCTGCGCGGGGTCTTCCTGCTCCGCGACCTCGAGCTGGACTGGATGTACGGCGGCGGCGCCGGAATGCTCTTCCCCGAGGCGTGGGCCGAGTTCGTGGCCGCGTCCGGGGTGGCGGGCCCGCCGCGGGCCATGGACGTGCTCGCCGGCTACCAGCGGCTGATCGACGATCCGGACCCGGCGGTGCGCGCCGCCGCCGCGCTCGCCTGGAGCAACTGGGAGGGCGCGGCCGTCTCGCTGCTGCCCAACCCGCAGATGACCGCGGTGTACGCCGACCCCGCGTTCGCCGTGCCGTTCGCCCGGATCGCGCTGCACTACTTCTGCCACGGTGGCTGGCTGGACGCCGACCAGCTCATCCGGGACGCCGGCAAGATGACCGGGATCCCGGGGCGGATCGTGCAGGGCCGCTACGACGCGGTGACTCCCCCGCGCACGGCCTACGACCTGCACCAGGCCTGGCCCGGCTCGGAGCTTCGGCTACTCCCGCAGGCCGGCCATGCGGTGACCGACGTCGGCATGCTCGAGGCCCTGATCACCGCGACCGACGACTTCCGCTGAGGGTCCGGCGAACAGCCGCAGCTCGATCTCGTCGGCGGCCACGCCGTGCTCGCCGGCCCACCTGGCCAGCAGGCCGCAGTAGCGGGCGTAGCTGCGGGCCGGCCATGATCCGGTCGGGTTCAGCGAGGCCCAGCCGCACTCGCGGCGCAGCGCGGCGGCCACCACCCGGTCCAGGATCAGGCACGGATGGTCCGCGGCTCCGCCGCCGGCGAAGTACAGGAACTTGGTGAAGAACGACGGGCCGAGGTAGGCGATCTCGGTGCGCAGCGGGCGCAGCACCGTGTAGGCCCGGACGGGGTCGGCCGGGGCGAGCGCGGCCGCCGCGCGGAGCAGGTCGCGGGCCCGGTCCGGGTTCGCCGCGATCGAGTCCAGCCGGCGGGCGTTCTGCCGCAGGTGGCTGCCCGATCCCCAGGCCAGCGCGTGCCACAGCAGGGTGAACACGGTGTCACCCCGGTGGAGGTCGGCGGAGTGCCGCCACACCTCCTGCCGGGTCAGCGCCGGCCGGTCCGGCGGTTGGCCGGGCAGGCCGCGGCCGTGGATCTCCCGGCGCCACCACGCGGTCTGCACGGCGATGCGGTGCAGGGGAACGGACTGCGCGCGCGGCCCGGTCGGGATCGCCCAGCCGGGCAGGCGCAGGCGGCTCAGGTCGGTCGGCGGCATATGCGGAGAGTCGATCCGGGGCGCGTGGCGTTACCCCGGGCGTCAACGCCGGGCCGTGGTGAGGGCCGTGGCGAGCGCGTCGCGGGCCGGCACCAGGGAGGGACCGCACCAGGTGAGGTAGCGGCCGTTCACCAGCGCGTACGGCACGCCGGGGAAGGCCTCCGGGCCGTCGCCCGCGGTGAACTCGTACGGCTCGTCCGGCAGCACCAGCAGGCCCGCCGAGCCGTCCCGGAGCCGCTCGCGCAACTCGTCAAGGGCCGGCCGGGGATAGCGCTCGGCGTGGCCGGCGTAGGCGTTGGCGACCCCGAGCCGGCGCAGCACGTCTCCGGCGAAGGTGTCCCGGCCGACCACGATCCACGGCCGGCGCCAGACCGGGACGACCGCGGTGGCCCACACCGGCGCGACCTCGCGCCACGCGTCCTCGGCCCGCACCAGCCAGTCCGGTTCGCCGAGGTCCAGGCCCTGGGTGAGCAGCCGGCGCACCGAGCCGAGCCCGACCGGGACCGTGCCGGCGGCCGCGGTCACCCACACCGGGACGCCGTCGGCCCGGATCCGGGCCACGTCCTCCGGCCGGTTCTCCTCGGCGTTGGCCACCACCAGGTCCGGCCGCAGGTCCAGCACGGCGTCGACGGCCGGGTACTTCGAGCCGCCGACCCGGGCCACCGCGAGCCCGGCCGGATGGGTGCAGTAGTCGGTCGCGCCCACCAGCAGGCCCGGGGCGGTGGTCTCGATGGCGTCGGTCAGCGACGGCACCAGGCTCACCACCCGGCGCGGGGCGCGGCGCAGCGGGACGGGCTCCCCCAGGTCGTCAGCGAACATCGGCCCGCTCGGCGAGAACGTCGGCGTGACAGGCCTTCGGCGCGCACCAGCAGCCGAGCGCCCGCCCGGTCAGCTCACCGGCACGCAGCCGGCGCAGCAGGTCAGGCTGTTCGGCCAGCCACTCGCGGTACCGAGCGACCATGCCCGGCCGGTCAGCCGCCACCTGCCGCAGGAACGGGTTGGCGAAGTCGGACTCGGGCCACGAGTGGCGCGGCCCGGCATGCCCCACGTAGGTCAGGCGCCCCTGCTCGACCAGCCACGGCACCAGGTGCGCGTGCGGCCCGCCGCGGCGCACGTTGACCACCACCGTCCGGCCGTCCAGCAGGGCGTAGGCCAGCGCACGCTCGTCCCGGCTCCACCCACCGGCCTGCGGTGGCAGTCCCATCAGGCCAACCGCGCGGTGGCGTGGAGCGGTCCCCCACCCGTTGACCACGGGATTCGGGTCATACGTCGGTGATCCGGATCCCGGCGTGCGCCTTGTACCGGCGGTTGATCGCGATCAGGTTCGCGGTCAGCGCCTCCACCTGACCGGCGTTGCGCAGCCGTCCGCCGTAGATGCCGCGCATGCCCGGGATGACGGCGGCCAGCGCGCGCACCAGGTCGGTCGCCTCCCGGTCGTCGCCCAGCACCAGCACGTCGGTGTCCAGATCGGCGACGGACAGGTCGGCCAGGTGCACCGCGGAGACGTGGTGGAACGCCGCGGTCACCCGGGAGCCCGGCAGCAGCTTCTCGGCCTGCGCCGCGGCGCTGCCCTCCGGCACGGCCAGCGGGTACGGACCCTGCTTGTCGAACCCGAGCGGGTTCACACAGTCGATGACGATCTTCCCGGCCAGCTCGTCGCGCAGCGACTCGAGCAGCTCGCGGTGGCCGTCCCAGGGCACCGCGACCAGCACCACGTCGGCCTCGGCGGCGCAACCGGCGTTGTCCCGCCCGGTCACGTGCGGCACCCCGGCCAGGTCACACAGCTCCACCGCGGTGGCCTCGGCCCGCTCGGCCTTGCGCGAGCCGATCACGACCCGCAGACCGGCCTGCGCCCAGCGCAGCCCCAGACCCCGGCCCTGCGGCCCGGTCCCGCCGAGCACCCCCACGGTCAGGCCCGTCACGTCGGTCACGCCGTTCCCCTCTCCACCCGCTCGAACCGCACCCTGCGCTCCGTCGCGTCCGCGTCGACCAGCCGAACCCGGACATGCTCGCCTTCCGACATCCCGGCACCGTCGCATTTGGCGATGACGGGCGGCTCGTTGAGGAACACCTCGGCGCTGCCTCCGTCGCAGCGCAACACCGTGGCATCGAACTCGCGGCCGATCTGGTCGCGCAGCACCCACGCCTCCACCTGGTCGAGACACGCGCGGTCCACCCGGGAGGCCAGTGCGTCGGACACCTCCATCAACCGCGGCAGGTCCGGTAAAGCTTCCCGCACCCAGTCGGGGACCTCGCGACCGGCGGACAGGGCCAGGCAGATCTCGGCGGCGAACCGGTCCACCAGCCGGCGCAGCGGTGCGGTCACGTGCGCGTACGGCGCGCCCAGCCCGGCGTGCGTGGCCCGCTGCGGGGCGGCGCCGTCGAAGACGGTGTAGCCGGCGCCGCGCAGCAGCCGGGTCGCGTCCATGAACAGCGCCAGCGCCTCGGGTCGCTTCGGGTCCAGACCGGCCAGCAGCTCGGCCGGGTCCATCTCCCGGGGCCACTCGATGCCCAGCGACCGGGCCGAGCGGCGCAGCCACTGCACCGCGCCGTTCTCCGGGTCGGGCAGCGTGCGCAACACCCCGATGCCGGCCTCGAGCATCATGGCCGCCGCGGACATGCCGGTGAGCAGGGAGATCTCGGCGTTCCACGCGTCGACCTCGGTCCGCGGCCGCAGCACCAGCCGCCAGCCGCCCCGCCCGTCCGGCGTGACCTCCTGCTCGGGCAACTGCAGCTCGACGGCGCCGCGCTGCACGGCGCGCTCCCGGCGCAACCGGCCCAGCGCCGGCAGCGCGGCGATCGACGGGTGCGTCGTGCCGGCCGCCACGTCGGCCCGCACGGTGTCGTAGTCGAACTGCCGCACCGAGCGGACCATGGCCCGCTCCACCCGGGCCCGCACCGGCTCGCCGTCGGTGTCGCAGTCGATGGTCCACAGGGCCGCCGGCCGGACCTCGCCGGGCAGCAGGCTCGCGGCGCCCTCGCTGAGCACGGTCGGATGCAGCGGGACGTTGCCGTCCGGCAGGTACATGGTCTGGCCGCGGCGGCGCACCTCGGCGTCCAGGGACCCGCCGGGCCGCACGAACCCGCCGAGGTCGGCGATGGCGTAGTGCACCCGGAACCCGTCCGGCCGGGTCTGGACCAGCATGGCCTGGTCGAGGTCGCGGGACCCGGGCGGATCGATGGTCACCAGCGGCAGGTCGGTGGCGTCGGTACGGACGGCCGCACCGCGGTCCTCGCCGACCGCCGCCTCGGCCTCCGCCAGCACCGGTTCGGGGAAGTGCGACGGCAGGCCGAACTCGCTCCGGATACCGGCGAAACCGTCGCCGCCGGGGCCTGCCGCCGCCATCGACACCACGCAGGCACCCTATCGGCCCCGCTGGCCGGGGTTGTGCCGGGAACTCAGCGCCAGGGCGTCTGCGGCTGCACCGGCGGGGCCGGGAACCCGCGCGGCGGGGTGTCCTGGTTGGTGTAGCTCTGGTCGGTGAGGATCGGGTCCGGGCAGGCCACCAGAACCTCGGTGCCCTCCGGATCGGCGACCGGCCGGCCACTGCGGTCGCGGTAGACCACCTCGCCGTCGGCGTCGATCTCCACCAGGTACCCGGCCTCGGTCAGCTGCTCCTCGTCCATGTTGACCAGCCGTTCCCGGCGCGAGGGCACCACCCGGTAGGCCGGCCACGGCAGGTGCGCGTAGGCCTGGTGCAGCTCCGCCAGGATCTGCACCAGCGCGTTCTGCCACGGCAGCGGCATCTCCTCGGCCAGCGCCCTGGGCACCACCACGTAGGCGTTGGAGATCCCGGGACCGCCGCGGCCCAGGTGGTCGCGCAACGGCGTGCTCGACGCCGGCGGCCCGAGCGGACGCGGAATCGGATCGGAGGTGTACATACTCAAGGCGTCAGACCCCTCACTACACCCCGGGCCGCACGGCCTGGGGCATCAACTCGCCCTCCGACCAGCTCACCGGGCGGACGTGCACCGGAACGCCGGTCTGCTGTGCTTCGACGATCTTGCCGTCGCCCAGGTACATGGCGACGTGGTGAATGGTGGCCGGGTTGCTCGGGTCGTACGCCCAGAACAACAGGTCACCCGGCTGGGCCTGCTGGACCGGCAGCCAGGCACCGGCCTTGAACTGCTCCCGCGAGGTCCGGGGCAGCAGGATGCCGGCCGACCGGTAGGCCTGCAGCATCAGGCTGGAGCAGTCGAACGAGTTCTGGTGGCTGGTCAGGGCGCCCCACTCGTAGGGTTTTCCCTGCTGCCCCAACGCGAACTGGAGGGCCGAGCCGGCCGCCGCGGTCGGCGCCGGCAGCAGTTCGCCGACCCCCTGGCCGCACCCGGTCGGGTCGGCGACCGAGCCCACGGCGCCGATCAGGTGCGCGGCCATCGACTCCCAGCGGTGGTAGCGGTCCGGGAACGCCGAGCGCTCCACGTCCTGCGCGGACTCGCCGGGCCGCTGGTCGCGCCAGTTCGGCACCCTCTCCAGGACGTCGTAGAACTTGTTGATCGCGTACAGCGGGTCGGTGACCTGCTCCGGGCTCCCCCAGCCCATCGACGGACGCATCTGGAACATGCCCAGCGAGTCGCGGTCGCCGTAGTTGAGGCTGCGCAGCCCGGACTCGGTCATGCCCGCCTGGATCGCGACCTGCCAGGCCAGCGGCGGCAGTTCGCGCTGCCGGCCGATCGAGATGATCAGCGCGACGTTGCCGCGCTGCTCCTCGGAGAGCTTCGACGCGTCGAAGGCGCCGCTGCCGGCCGGGCCGGTGGACATCGGTCCCAGGGTGGCGTTGCAGGACAGCGCCATGGCCCGGGCCATGTCGTTCTGCCGGTCCCCCTCGATCACGGTGTTGATCGCGCCGGTGCTCACCGTGGCGGTGACCACCGCTACCAGGAGGACTCCGAACGCCAGCACCGCACGCATGTCATGCCGCCTGCTCGTAGTGGGCGACCCGCCAGCCGTCCGGCGTGGCGATGACCAGGATCGACACCGTGCCGCCGTCCGTCGGCACGTGCACATCCACCGATGTGGTGTAGGACTCGGTGGCCACGGCCTTCCCGGTCACCGCGCTGGCCGGGACGTTCGCCGGGTCCACGGTCGCCATGACGGCCAACTGTTCCTCGGTGGTGTAGTTCCGCAGCCCGTTGAGCCACTGCTCGTTGGTCACGCCGGCCGGGTGGTTGACCCACGCCTTGGCCCACTGGGTCGCGACCTCGAGGGCCTTCGGTTCCGGCGGGGCCGGGGTCGGAGCCTGGGTCGGGGTGCTGATCCGGGTGGGCAGCGACGACGACAACGCCGCGGAGGTGGTGGTGCCGGGCGGCGGCGTGGTCGTCGCGGCCGGTGGCGCGACGCTGTTGCTCGGCGCGGAACCCGGCGGCTCCGCGCCGGCGCCGTCCTGGTTTCCGAGCAGCCGGGGGATGAACAGCCCGATGCTGAGCACCGCGGCGAAGACGATCAGGAACGTGGCGATGAGGTGCCGGGGCGAACGCATCGGCCAGGCCCAGAGTCTGCGGTATACCGCGGCCTTGCCGCGGTTGGTCCGGATCGGCACGTCATCTCACCACCGTGTCGGTGTAGCGCGGCCCATCGTGCAGCGGCATCCGGCGGGGCGGCCGGGGCTGCCGGTTCGCCGGGTCGGTGGCCACCTCGAGGCCGCGCGACGGGCGGTACACCACGTGCACCGGCCGGCCGGCCACCTCCTCCACGTCGGCCAGCCGCGGCGAGGTCGCGGCCGGCGGGTCGAACGGTTCGGTCTCCGCGCGCCGGCTCACCCGCGACGCCACGACCACCGCGTCCTCGGCCCGGTCCCAGCCCCGGTCGGTCACCGGCGCGGTGTCCACCATCCGGCTCGGCACCGTGGCCCGGACCACGACCGGGTTGCTGTCGCCCCGGCCGCGCAACGGCGAACCGTCCGGTGCCACCGGATCCAGCAGCGGTGCCGACCCGGCGGCCGGCAGCGTCCGGGCCGACCCGTCGGTGATCGCGGTGCGGGTGTCCAGCCGCTGCGCGGTCGCGGTGACCGGGTTGCTCGCCTCCGGACGGGGGCGGCGGGTGCTCGCCCCCGCCGTGGCCGGCAGCTTGTCGTCGCCGACGTCGCTGTCCTGCAGGTTGTTCCAGAACACGTCCTGCGGCGTCGGCTGGGTGGACCTGCGCCCGCGGAACCGGGAGAACAGGCCACGCGAGCCGGCCATCGGGGCCACCGAGCCGACCGACATCTCGATCATCTGCCACATCCGCCGCATCGGCCGGCCGATCGCCATGAACACCACGGTCACGATCGCCGCGAGCAGCATCTGGGTGAGCAGCGAGAGCTTGGCCTCGGCCGAGAAGATCAGCTGCAGGAACTTGAAGTGCACGCCGGCCAGCATCGCCAGCACCAGCACGTTCAGCACGACCGCGCCGACCGCCTTGCCCACCCGGCGCAGGATGTCATGGTGGATCAGGGCCACCAGGCCGATGATCGGCGCGGTGAGGGTGAGGATGCGCAGCAGCAGTTGGGCGAGCAGCACCGCGAGCTTGGCGAACAGCTGGAACAGCGAGTACACGATGGACTGCAGCATCGCCAGGAACCCGGAGCCGACCCGGCTGCCGTCGGTGCCCTTGAAGTAGCCGGTCGTCGGCCCCAGCTGGGTGGCGATCTTCTTGTACTCCTCCTTCTTCGCGTTCTCGGTCGCGTTGTCCGCGTCCTTGCCCTGCCGGACGTCCTCCCAGGTCCAGGCCTGCGCGTCGAGCAGCTTGGGGCCGAACTCGACCGCCTTGGGGTCGTCCGGCTTGCCGAACTCGCCGCGCAGCCAGTTCTCGTAGACCACCTTGGTGTGCAGGTCGGTGGGCAGCACGTCCCGGGTGATCCGGTCCTCCGCCGGATCGACGAAACCGGCCTGGATGCCGGTCGTGGTCCGCACGATCAGGTCGTCGATCCGGCCGTAGTTGTTGACCAGCACCAGGGTCGAGGCCGCGAGCCACATGCCGCCCAGCGCGAACAGCGTGCGCCTGCTCACCGCGGCCAGGTCGCCGCGCCAGATCTGGCGGAACAGCAGGACCGCGAGCACCAGCATGAACAGGCTGAACAGCTGGCTGTAGATGTTGTCGAAGACGGCGCTGGCGGCCTTGCCGATCTGCTCGTTCAGCCCGCCGAGCACACCGCCGTTGAGCAGCGTGTAGTGCAGCGAGTTGGTCGCCCCGACGACGTTCTTGCCGACGTTGAACAGCTCGTTGCCGGCCCAGGTGTCGATCGTGGTGCTGGGGTCGGTGACGGTCTTGGACAGCGGGCCGCAGTTGTCCTCGTAGACGTGCCAGACCATGCCGGCGTAGCCGTAGTTGAGGTACGGGCTGCCCGCCTCGCCGTTGCCCTGCGGCGGGTCCAGCGCGCCGACCATGCCGGACCCGGGACGCTCCGGGTTGGGCGCCTGCGCGCAGTTGTCCTGCGCCATGGCCGGACCGCCGATGGCCAGGTTGAACCCGAGCACCGCGGTGACCAGCACCAGCGCCCGCAGCCGGTTGCGCGAGGCGGGCGTCCGCGGTGCGCGCCGCAGCCGCCGCACCGCGAACAACAGTGCGACCAGCAGCGCCACCACGGTGAGAGTCATGCCGTCTCCCGGTTAGCTGTGGCGCGGACAGGGTCCTCGCGATGGCCGTTGGTCCGCTCGGTGGCCGCCGGGTCGACCAGCATCGCCTCCGGCTCCTCGTCGGTCAGGCCGAGCTCGAAGTCGGCGGCCATCTCGAACTCGAGGTCGGTCGGCTCGGTGCCGTCCACCGGAGGTTCCAGCTCGTACTCGGCCGGCAGCTCCGGGGCGCTGACGTCGGCCGGGACCACGACCTGGCCGGTGTCCCGCTTGGCATCCGGGGTGGTGTCCAGGGCCAGCCGCAGGTGGTCCAGGTGCGGTCCGGACAGGTCGATCCGGATCCGCTCCACCCCGCCGGCGCCGTCGCCGAAGATGAACTGGCGCGGCGCCAGGTCGCGCTCGACGCCGCGGTCGCCGCCCGGCCGGCGGCCCAGGCTGGCCACCACCTGCTCGTAGCCGGCCCCGACCGGGACCTTGAGCAGCCGCAGCGCGTCGGCCTGCGCCTCGTCGTCGTCCAGCCGGCCGACGAACACCGAGTCCAGCAGGGTGACGAAGCCCTGGATCTTCAGGAAGTCCGCCGGGATCTGGCTGGACAGCAGCACCCGGACGTTCCACTTCCGGGAGTCCCGGGCGAACCGGTTCATCAGGACCCGGCCGGTCGGCACCTCGGACAGGAAGAACGCCTCGTCGATCCACACACCCTTGCGGTTGTCCTTGGGGCGCTCGTAGATCGAGCGCTGGGTGAGCCACGCGGCCAGGTTGAGCATCTCCACGCCGAGCGCCTCGGCGTCGGTCCAGTGCTCGCGGCCCACGCCGTCCTTGGGCAGGGTCAGCCCGGCCATGGTGAGCACGGTGAGCCGGTCGTCGCGGGTCTCGCGGTACGGGTCGGCGTCGTGCTCGGGGATGAGCAGCGACATCCGCTCGCGCATCTCGTCGAGGAAGTCGGCCACCACCACGGCGTGCTCGTGGTGCTCGCTGGCGTCGCGGCGCAGCGCGTCGAACACCAGGCTGGGGTCGGCGTCCGGCCGGCCGCCGACCGTGCGCACCGCGCGCAGCAGCACGATGCGGGTCTGCGGCATCCGGGCCACGTCGTAGGGCAGCAACCCGGTCAGCACGTCGAGCACCAGCCGCCTGCGGGTGGCCGCGGTCAGCGCCTTCTCCCGCCGCCAGGCCCGTTCCGGGTGCTCCTCGTCGAGGAAGTGCTCGTACTGCGGCTCGGCCACCACCCGGTACGGGTTGAGGATGCCGGGCTGGGCGTTGAGCAGGTTGATCGGCCGGGCGTACGGCCGCAGTTCGGGCAGGTCGCAGATCCGGGCCAGCGGGCCGGACGGGTCCAGCACCGTCCAGTACGCCCCGGCCCGCAGCGTCTTGTAGACGATGCCGCCACCGAGGAAGGACTTGCCGCCACCGAGCCCGGCGACCATCGCGGTCAGCCCGGAGCCGTCCCGGATCTCCTGCGCCATCCACGGATCCCAGGCCACCGGGCGGCGGGTCGCCGTGCAGGTCTCGCCGAGCAGGATCCCGCGCCGGTCCCCCACCTCGGCGGTCGCGGTCGGCACCGCGGAGGCCGCCCACACCACCGAACCCCGGCGCAGGTAGGCGCCGGCCGCCAGCGACTCACCCGGGATGAACTCGCGGGCCAGCGCGTACTGCGCCTCCGGGTGCTCGATGGCGACCTTCGGCTTGTAGAGGTCCAACAACTGCTGGGCCAGGCGCAGCGCGTCCCGCTCGGTCGGCCCGGACACCGCCAGCCGCCACCAGGACCGCACCCGGGTGGCCAGCGCGGTGAACCCCGAGGTCATCTCGTCGTCGATCTCCAGCACCCGGGACGCCTGCCGGGCCAGCGACTGCGGCGGCTCCAACTCGTGCTCGTCGGTGTAGTGCTTGACCTGCGAGCGCACCTTGTTCATCTGGCGCGCCAACTCGCCGGAGACCTCCTCCGGCTTGCGCACGTAGATCCGCGCCGACCACTCCACCGAGGCCGGCAGCCGGTCGCTGCGCTGCACCCACGGGTCGTCCACCTCGGGGATCTGCAGGCCGTGCATCAGCCCGACGGTGAGCACCGCGACGTGCCGCTCGACGCCGGCGTTGGAGCCGGTGCGCCCGCGCACGGTCACGGTCGGGGAGTAGGGCTCCTGATGGAAGTCGGCCGCGTCGGTGAAACTGGCCAGATCCTCCGGCTCCCAGGCCGCGCCCGGCACCGCCGGCAGGTTGCGCGGCGCCGGCAGACCCAGCGAGCAGGACCGGTGCATCAGCCAGGCCATCTCCCCGGCGGTGGCCGGCCGGCCGTCCAAACCGGGCGCGCCGATCACCAGGTCCAGGTGGTCGACCTCGCTGTCCAGCGCCGCCAGCTCGGCGTCCACCGCGGCCGGGAAAACCTTGCGCAGCAACGGCGCGGCCCGCTCCACCGCCCGGTCCACCATGTTCCGCACCTGCACCTGGACGCCGAGGTAGACCTCCTTCTCCGCCATCGAACGGCCCATCAGCTGCTGCTGCTCGCCGATCAGGTAGTCGTCGAAGGACATCGCGCCCGGGGTGTCCGGCAACCGGTTCACCGCGTTGTGCACATGCGCCTCGGCCCACATCCGGATCGGATACGGCCGGGTGGTCACCCGCAGATGCAGCCAGCGGCCGTTCAGCTCGGCGTACTGGCCGGCGATCGCGGCGATCAGGTCCTGGCGCTGCGAGTCGGACCGAAAGGACCAGCGCTGCGGCGCCAACCGGTACCAGGCGAACACATCGTGGCCGGTGCGCAGCAGATGCCCGTCGATGCTGCGCGCGGCGATGGACGGGGTGTAGTCGGGAATGGACTGCTCGCCGGGCAGCCGGCGGGTGCGCTTTCCGTTACGGGACTCGGTCACAGGGCGGTACTCAGGCCTTTTCGGATACTGCTGCTCGGACAGGTCCGGCACCGCGTGCCGGCCGTAGCCGGCCGGCGCCGCGGCGGTCGCGGCCGGATAGGGGGTCAGCAGCTTGGGCTGCTTCTTAGCTCGGCCAAACACCCCGAACCTCCGTGGCATAGGCCTGCCGGGCCGGGAGACGCCCCGGCGGCGGGGCGGTAACCAGCTCGGTGGAAGCCGAACGTGCGGAACGGCCACGACGTGGCTTCCGACGTGGCCGTTCGGGACGCATCCGGATCGCGGATGCGCTCACCGCACCACCGCGACCGGTGACGACTTCCCTGGGGGCGTGCAGCTCCCGCAGCCACATGGCCACGACCGCGGTGAGCGGTCGCTCGTGGCTGATCCGCGCGCAAATGAGCATAGTGAGCCCGATCGTGCACACCAGACCCCAGGCGAAGGACCAGAACAGGCTGACCCCGAGCTGGCGGAAGATCGTCAGCACGACCAGGAAGACGACGGTGCCGACTCCCCACGCGACGTAGCGGGCCCGCCACGGAAAGGTGGCTTTCGGCGGACCGAGCCACACTGCGTCGACGCGGTAAACCTCGTCGTCGGTGCGAATACGCACGGGATCCCCCTCGACGTCAGCCCGTGAACAGGCCGGCTATCCACGTGCCGATGTTCTTGCCGGCGTCGGTCGTCACGGCCAAACCGATGATGGCCAGTGCGACGATCACTCCGCCCAACCGGCGCATGACCCCCGCGTTGTCGCCCTTGCCGCCACCCAGCCACAACAGCAGCAGCGCGACGACCAGCAGCAGCAGCGGAATGATGTTGTCGAGAATCCAGTCCCGGACACCCCTCGTCCCCAGCTCACCCTGCTGGACGATGGTGTCAAGGGTGGCCATGGCGCTCATGTCTGACTCCCAAGTGCGTGGAGCGGATTTGTCATGATGCTCCTACGCCGCCGGTTCCGCAGTCCCTGACGAGTAGAACACGTGACGAGGGGTAGCGGCGATAGCGCGCTCCGTATTGCAACATAACCACTGCACCCCGCCTGGTCGTGCTGTCTTCGGACCCGTCCAGGTAGACAGGTCGCGTTCTGGTTGTACGTGACGTTCAGGATCAATTGGCCACGTTGTGGCCAATTCACCCGGATGCGGCACCGTACTCACCCTAGGTGTGCAAAACCGCTCGTCAACCCATTCCGCGACTCGGTTTCCTACTCCGTTCGCAGGACGGACTGACACATCGGACATAGGGGGGCGAGCCGGCTTGTAAGCCGGATCCTGTGCCGGGGCGGCGATGCGCCCCGGCGGCGGCCATCCATCTAGGCCTGCCGTCACCGGCAGGCTCGTGCGGCCTACCCGCAGACATCGGGCGGGCAACCCTCGAACGTCTGCGCAGGAGCTTGCGCTCCCTCTTGGCCTTGCTCCGGGTGGGGTTTACCGAGCCATCCCGGTCACCCGGGATGCTGGTGGGCTCTTACCCCACCGTTTCACCCTTACCCGGTGTCACCACCGGGCGGTTTGCTTTCTGTGGCACTAATCCCGCGGCTCACGCCGGGTTGCCGTTAACAACCACCCTGCCCTGCGGAGTCCGGACTTTCCTCGTCGGCGGGTTTCCCCGCCGCCGCGGCCGCCCGGCCGACTCGCCCGCAGAGAAGCGTACCTAACGCTGGAGGTGCGAGGTGTCGTTGACCAACCGGACCGAGGCGTTGCCGTCCGGATAGAACTCGACGACCGACAGTGACGCCAGGTCCAGATGCAGCCGGAACAGCAACGACGGCCCGGCATCCAGGCCCATCCGCAGCAGCGACTTGATGGGTGTGACGTGGCTGACAATCACGACCGTGGTCGCACCGTGGCCGGCGATCAGCTCGTCGCGAACGCGCCGCACCCGCCGGTGCACCACCTCGAAGCTCTCCCCGCCCGGCGCCGGAATCGAGGTGTCACTCAGCCATTCGCGGTGCAGCTGGGGGTCCCGGGCGGCGGCCTCGGCGAAGGTCAGGCCCTCCCACTGGCCGAAGTCGGTCTCGATCAGGCCCGGGTGGACGACCACCGAGCCGCCCACCGCGTCGGCCAGGAACTGGGCGGTCTGCCGGGCCCGGCCCAGCGGCGAGGACACGATCGGCGTACCCGGGCCTACACCGTCCATTGTGGACAGTCGGTCGGCCGCCGACTTGGCCTGGCCGACCCCGACCTCGGTCAGCGGCACCTCGCCGTGTCCGGAGTAGCGCCGGTCCACCGACAACGCCGTCTGCCCGTGCCGGAGCAGCAGAAACCGGGTCGGCGTGCCCGACGCCCCGGTCCAGCGGACGGGCTGGGGCTCAGCCCGACGCCCTTTTCCCGGGCCGGTCCCGGCCTGCGCGTCCATGGCCTCGTTGGCCAGCCGGTCGGCCCGCGTGTTGCGCTCCCGCGGTATCCACACGTAGCGGATCCTCGGGAACTGGCGGGCCAGCTTCTGGGCCTCCAGCGCCAGCGACTGCAGCGCCGGGTGCTTGATCTTCCACCGGCCGGACATCTGCTCGACCACCAGCTTGGAGTCCATCCGGACCTCGACCGACTCCGCACCGAGCTCCGCCGCCGCCCGGAGCCCGGCCAGGAGGCCCTGGTACTCGGCCACGTTGTTGGTGGCGACCCCGATCCCCTCGGCCCGCTCGACCAGCACCTCCCCGGTCGCCGCCTCCAGCACCACCGCCCCGTAGCCGGCCGGCCCCGGGTTACCCCGCGACCCCCCGTCAGCCTCGATGATCAGGTTCACAGACCGGACTCCGCGGTGCGGACCAGGATGGCGCCGCACTCGTCGCAGGTGAGCACCTCGTCGGCGGGTGCGCCGGAGATCCGGGACAGCAGGCTGCGGTCCAGCTCCAGCCGGCAGGCGCCGCACCGCCGGGCCCGCAGCAGGGCCGCGCCGATCCCCTTGGTCGCGCGCACCCGGTTGTACAGCGCCAACAGCGGTTCGGGCAGCTGCGGCAGCAGCGTGGCCCGCTCCGCCGTGCGGCGCGCGTCGATGGTTTCCAGGTCGGCGAGGGCGGCGTCACGGCGGCGCTGGGCGTCGGCCAGCGTCTCCTCCGCCTTGGCCAGCTCGACCCCGGCGTGCTGGCCGTCCAGCTCGACCGCCTCGCGCCGCTCCATCAGCTCCAGCAGGTCGTCCTCGAGCGCGCTCTGCCGGCGCTGCAGGGTGGCGAGCTCGTGCTCGAGATCGGTGAGCTGCTTGGCCGACACGGTCCCGCCGGTGAGCAGGCCGCGGTCCCGGTCCTCCCGGGCCCGCACCGCGTCGATCTCCCGCTCCTGCCGCTTCACCTCGCGGTCGAGATCGGTCAGCGTGGTCTGGATGGCCACCTGGGCGTCCCGCCGGGTGCGCACGGCCGACTCGGCGGCGGCGATCTCGGTGAGCTCCGGCAGGGTCCGCCGGCGATGTTCGACGCGGGCCAGTTCGGCATCGACGTCGGCGAGCTCGAGCAGCCGGCGCTGCACGGCGGGATCGGCTTTCACGCGTGGTCCCTCCCGGTTCCCTGTGGCACCACGCCGATCGTCCATGGATCGGTGCGGCGGGTGGAGACATGGATGTCGACGTTACCGCCGATCGACGCGCGCAGGATGCCCGCCGCCTGCTCGCACCACGGCCATTCGCTGGCCCAGTGCGCCACGTCGACCAGTGCCGGCGCGCCCGGCTTCGCCAGATGCTCGCTCGCCGGATGATGCCGCAGGTCCGCGGTGACGTAGGCGTCGACCCCCGCGGCCAGCACCACGTCGAGGTAGCCGTCCCCGGCACCGCCGGAGACCGCGACCGTCTTGATAGGACGGTCCGGGTCGCCGGCCGCGCGCACCCCGGCGGCGGTGGCCGGCAGGGCGGCGGCCACCCGCGCGACGAACGCGGCGAACGGCTCCGGCTGGGGCAGGCTGGCCAGCCGCCCGATCCCGGTCCGGCCGTCCGGGCCCGGGTTCAGCGGTGCGACCACGGTCAGGCGCAGCGCGGCGGCCAGCGCGTCGGAGACCCCGGGATCGGCCGCGTCGGCGTTGGTGTGCGCGCAGAACAGCGCCAACCCGCCGCGCACCATGCGGTGCACCAGGCCGCCCTTCGGGGTGTCCGCCGGCACGCCGTGCACCCCGCGCAGCAGCAGCGGATGGTGCGCCACGATCAACTCGCAGTCCAGCTCAAGCGCTTCGTCCACTGTGGACTCGACCGGGTCGACGCAGACCAGGATCCGGCTGACCGGCTCGGCCGGGTCGCCGCAGACCAGACCGACCGCGTCCCACGGCTCGGCGAGCGCGGGCGGGTAGGCGGTCTCCAGTGCCTCGACCGCGTCGGCGATGGTGACCGTCATGGCGAGACTCCCATCCCACACTCGGCGCGCAGCGCCTCGACCAGTGGGGCGGCCAGTTCGGGGCTGCGGACCGCGACCCGGAGATGATCGGGAGTCAGACCGGGGAAGGTGTCCGCTCGGCGCACCGCGATACCCCGGTCGCGCAGCGCGGCCCGGATCCGCGCACCGCCGGGCACCCGCAGG
>NZ_DASTBH010000438.1:0-23814 GCF_035712165.1 Actinophytocola sp.
GCTCACCGTGACGGAATCGGCGATCTTGCGAGGGGAGTGGGTCGACCCGCTGCTCGGGAAGATCACCGTGCGCGAGTACGGCGGCAGGTGGATCAAAGAGCGGTCCCTCGGCGTGCGGACGGTGGAGCTGTACGAGGGACTGATGCGGCTGCACATCGGTCCGCTGCTGGGTGACAAGGAGTTGGGCCAGGTGTCGCCTGAGGTGGTGCGCGCCTGGCGGGCTTGGCTGCTGGAGAACGGGCGGTCACAGAGCACGGCGGCGAAGGCCTACCGGCTGCTTCGGGCGATCATGAACACCGCGTTGGACGACGGGCGGATCAAGCGAAACCCCTGCCGTATCAAGGGAGCGGACCAAGAGGGCACAGCGGAACGTCCCGTTGCGACAGTGGTTCAGGTGTTCGCGCTCGCGGATGAGATGCCGGGGCGCTTTCGGGCGCTGGTCCTAGCCGCGGCGTTCACCGGCCTGCGGTGGGGTGAGCTGATCGCGTTGCGGCGGGGTGACCTCGACCTGGATCGGCGCACCGTGTCCGTACCGCGCCGGCTGGCCGAGTTGCAGTCGGGCGCGATGGTGGCCGGTTCCACCAAGTCGGCTGCGGGTGTCCGAACCGTGGCGCTGCCTGAGCTGATCGTGCCGGATCTGCGGCGGCACCTTCAGGAGTTCGTCGCGGCATCACAGGATGCGCTGGTCTTCCTCGGCGAGAAGGGAGCGATGCTCAAGCGGAGCAACTGGCGCAGCGCGGTGAAGTGGTCGGAGTCAATCGCGGCGGCTGGGCTGCCGGTCGGGTTCCACTTTCATGATCTTCGGCACACCGGCAACCACCTGGCCGCCTCGGCGGGTGCCAGCACCCGGGAGCTGATGCACCGGATGGGGCACGGCAGCATGCGGGCCGCACTGATCTACCAGCATGCGACCAGTGCGCGGGATCAGGAGATCGCGGCCGAGGTGAGCCGCCGGGCGGCACTGGCCCGCAGAAGGTCCAAGAAGGACAGTCGCAAGAAGGCCAAGAAGAAGCCAGAAGAGCCTGATGACGGCGAAGCGGCGTAATGGCCCGCTAATGGCCCATGCGGCCTGGTGAGCTACCGGAGGGGTGCTGCCCGCACAGTGGCGGCACCCCTTCTGAGCTGCTGGCCGACATGATGGAGCGGGTGACGGGAATCGAACCCGCATGGCCAGCTTGGAAGGCTGGGGCTCTGCCATTGAGCTACACCCGCGCGCGCCGGGCGACGCGGCAACAGCGTAGCGCGCCACGCTACGCTTATGGGGCGGCACCTCCGTGGGGGTGCGTGCGGGCTGTAGCGCAGCTTGGTAGCGCATCCGCTTTGGGAGCGGAGGGTCGCAGGTTCAAATCCTGTCAGCCCGACCAGTGTGCAGGGCTCTGACCTGCGGTGCGGGTGCGCACCGTGAGCAACGCCGGGAGCGTCGGTCACCACAGGGGTGGTAACCAGCACGGACTGATTACCCGGCGCGCGGGCGGAGGGGGTCACTCGCCTAGACTCAGCACCTGTCCCGCGGTCGAGTCCCGTCGGGCGCTCATCCATGCACTGTCGCACGAGGAGACTACGTTGAAGAGCACCGTCGAGCACCTGAGCCCGACGCGGGTCCGGATCAACGTCGAGGTGCCGTTCGACGAGCTCAAGCCGAACTTCGACCGGGCATACCGCAAGCTCGCCCAGCAGATCCGCGTGCCCGGCTTCCGCCCGGGCAAGGCGCCGGCGAAGGTGATCGAGTCGCGCATCGGCCGGGCGCCCATTCTGGACGAGGTGGTCAACGAGGCCATCCCGACCAAATACATGGAAGCCGTCACCTCCAGCGAGGTGCGGGCCATCGGCCAGCCGGAGTTCGCGGACATCAAGATCGAGGACGGCGACGTCGTGGCGTTCAGCGCCGAGGTCGACATCCGGCCGGACATCACCATCCCCTCCTTCGGCGAGCTGTCGGTCAGTGTCGACGACCTCGAGCTGACCGACGAGGAGGTCGACGAGCAGCTCGACGAGCTGCGCGCCCGGTTCGGCACCCTGACCGGGGCCGACCGTCCGGCGGAGACCGGCGACTTCGTCTCGATCGACCTGGCCGCGACGGTCGACGGCGAGGAGGTCGCCGACGCGCAGACCAGCGGCCTGTCCTACGAGGTGGGCTCCGGCAACCTGATCGAGGGCATCGACGACGCCATCGTCGGCGCCTCGGCGGGGGAGAACCGCGTGTTCACCACCAAGCTGCTCGCCGGTGACCACGCCGGCAAGGACGCCGAGGTCACCGTGATCGTGCAGACGGTCAAGGTGCGCGAGCTGCCCGAGCCCGACGACGAGTTCGCCCAGCTGGCCAGCGAGTTCGACACGATCGACGAGCTGCGCGCGGACCTGCGCGAGCGGCTGACCCGGGTGAAGAAGATGCAGCAGGGCGTGCAGGCCCGGGACAAGGTGCTGGACGCGCTGCTGGAGACCACCGAGGTGCCGTTGCCCGAGGCCGTGGTCAACGCCGAGGTCGAGTCCCGCAAGCACGACGCGGTGCATGCCTTCGACCACGACGAGGCCCGGTTCGCCGAGTTCCTCGAGTCCGAGGGCAAGACCCAGGAGGACTTCGACGCCGACGTGCGTGCCGACGCGGAGAAGTCGGTCAAGACGCAGCTCATCCTGGACTCGATCGCCGAGGCGGAGAATGTCGGGGTCAACGACAACGAGCTGACCGAGCGGATCATCTACCAGGCCCAGCGGTACGGCATCAGCCCGGACGAGTACGTCCGGCGGGCGCAGGAGTCCGGACAGCTCGGCGCGATCTTCGCCGACGTCCGGCGCGGCAAGGCGCTCGCCACGGTGGTCCGCCAGGCCACCGTGACCGACGCGTCCGGCAACGCCGTGGACTTGGAGGAGCTGTTCGGCCGGGACGAGCCGGTGGCCGCGGACGCGCCGGAGGAGGTCGCGCCGGAGGGCGAGTCCGAGACCGCTGAAGGCGCGGTCAACAAGTAGTGAAGCGCCCCGAGGCGTGCCTCAGCAGCGCTGAAAGCAGTGACGCTGTAAGCGAACTTGGGCGGTGTCGGCCACTCGGCACCGTCCATCGTGGTTAATGTCGAGTGCGTGAGATCAGCTCAAGAACCTGGGAGAAGGCAGGCAGACGTGGTTGTGCACCCCACCCCGCACATGCGGTCCGCGACCGCGGGGCTCAACTTGAACGACTCGGTGTACGAGCGGCTGCTTCGGGAGCGGATCGTCTTCCTCGGCTCCGAGGTCGACGACGACATCGCCAACCGGATCACCGCGCAGCTGCTGCTGCTGGCCGCCGAGGACCCCGAGCGGGACATCATCTTCTACATCAACTCGCCGGGTGGCTCGGTGACCGCGGGCATGGCGATCTACGACACGATGCAGCTGGTCGAGCCGGAGGTGCAGACCTGGGCGATGGGCCTGGCCGCCTCGATGGGCCAGTTCCTGCTGTCCTCGGGCACCCCGGGCAAGCGCTACGCCCTGCCGCACGCGCGGATCATGATGCACCAGCCGTCGGCCGGCATCGGCGGCACCGCGTCGGACATCGCGATCCGCGCGGAGGTCTACGCGAAGTGGAAGCTGGAGATGGCGCAGATCACCGCCGAGCAGACCGGCCAGTCGCTCGAGAAGGTCACCGCCGACGCCGACCGGGACGCCTGGTTCACGGCCTCGGAGGCCCGCGAGTACGGCTTCATCGACCACGTCGTCACCCGCGCCAGCCAGGCCCCGTCCGCCTGACGGCCCCCACAAGGAGAGCTTCCAGTGAGTGACCTTCATCTCCCGCAGTCCCGGTACGTGCTGCCGTCCTTCGTCGAGCGCACCAGCTACGGGGTCAAGGAGTCGAACCCGTACAACAAGCTGTTCGAGGAGCGCATCATCTTCGTCGGTGTGCAGATCGACGACGCCTCCGCCAACGACGTGATGGCCCAGTTGCTCTACCTCGAGTCGGTCGACCCGGACCGGGACATCACCATGTACATCAACTCGCCGGGCGGCTCGTTCACCTCGCTCATGGCGATCTACGACACGATGCAGTTCGCCCGGCCTGACGTGCAGACATACTGCCTGGGCCAGGCGGCCTCGGCGGCGGCCGTGCTGCTGTCGGCCGGCACCCCGGGCAAGCGTTTCGCGCTGCCCAACGCGCGGGTCCTGATCCACCAGCCGTCCATGGAGGGCGCCTACGGGCAGGTCTCCGACCTGGAGATCCAGGCCAACGAGATCCAGCGGGTCCGGCGGCTGATGGAGTCCACCCTGGCCCGGCACACCAACAAGACCGCCGACCAGGTGCGCGCCGACATCGAGCGGGACAAAATTCTCACGGCCGATGAGGCTAAGGAATATGGGATCGTGGACGAGGTGTTGGCTTACCGGAAGCTCTCGGCGGTGCGAACCTAGACGCCCCGCCGGGGCGATCGGGGTCTACCACCTGATCGGCCTAATCCGGCCAGTCGCTGCTCTGGTTCTCCCACTGAGCGGGGGTTGGCAGGTACCGTCAAGGGCAAACGGGTACGACCCGACCTGGAGTGTGTGGGGGGACACTGCTGGTTGGGTCGAACATCCGGCCATACAGCCAGGCGTACCAGCAGGTATGCCGGAGGGGACAGAGGTCAGCGGTCATGGCACGTATCGGTGACGGCGGAGACCTGCTGAAGTGCTCTTTCTGCGGAAAGAGCCAAAAGCAGGTGAAGAAGCTCATCGCCGGTCCCGGCGTCTACATCTGCGACGAATGCATCGACCTCTGCAACGAGATCATCGAGGAGGAGCTGGCCGAGGCCGGCGACGTCAAGCTCGATGAGCTGCCCAAACCCCTCGAGATCCACGATTTCCTGAACCAGTACGTGATCGGCCAGGACGAAGCCAAGCGCACGCTGGCGGTGGCCGTCTACAACCATTACAAGCGCATCCAGGCGGGCGACCGGACCCGGCCGGAAGGGCGTGAGGGCCGCGACTCGCACGAAACGGTCGAGCTCTCGAAATCCAATATCCTGATGCTCGGTCCGACCGGTTGCGGCAAGACCTATCTCGCCCAGACACTCGCGAAATTGCTCAATGTGCCGTTCGCGATCGCCGATGCCACGGCTCTGACCGAGGCCGGTTATGTCGGCGAGGACGTCGAGAACATCCTCCTGAAGCTCATCCAGGCCGCCGACTACGACGTCAAGCGGGCCGAGACCGGCATCATCTACATCGACGAGGTCGACAAGATCGCCCGGAAGAGCGAGAACCCGTCGATCACCAGGGACGTCTCCGGCGAGGGCGTGCAGCAGGCGCTGCTGAAGATCCTCGAGGGCACCACCGCCAGCGTGCCGCCGCAGGGCGGCCGCAAGCACCCGCACCAGGAGTTCATCCAGATCGACACGACGAACGTGCTGTTCATCGTGGCCGGCGCGTTCGCCGGGCTGGAGAAGATCATTCAGGACCGGTGCGGCAAGCGCGGCCTCGGCTTCGGCGCCGACATCCGGTCGAAGGCCGAGGTCGACACCGCCGACTTCTTCGCCGACACCATGCCCGAGGATCTGATCAAGTTCGGGCTGATCCCGGAGTTCATCGGCCGGCTTCCGGTGGTCGCCAGCGTGACGAACCTGGACAAGGAATCGCTGGTCAAGATCCTCACCGACCCGCGGAACGCGCTGGTCAAGCAGTACCAGAAGCTGTTCGAGATGGACGGCGTCGAGCTTGAGTTCACCGCCGCCGCGCTGGACGCGGTGGCCGACCAGGCCATCCTCCGTGGCACCGGCGCCCGCGGGCTGCGCGCCATCATGGAGGAGGTGCTGCAGCCGGTGATGTACGACATCCCGAGCCGCACCGACGTGGCCAAGGTCGTGATCACCGAGCAGACGGTCCGGGAGAACGTGAACCCGACCATCGTCGCCCGCCAGCCCACCCGCCGCGAGCGCCGCGAGAAGTCGGCCTGACGGCGCGTTCAGGCAGAGGTGTGCTCGCGGAGAGCGCGAGCCACGGCGCCGTCAGTGTGCTTTCTGGGGGCCAAGCCCCCAGACCCCCGGCCGGCGGCGCTCCGCCCCCCGGACCCCCCTTTTGGTCGGTGGCGTCGGCGAGATGCCGGCATGTGCCGCTCCGTGGTAGGTATTCGCCATGTCGGAAGAGGCTGGTGAGTTCTCCGCTCGTGCTGAGTTGCCCTACGTCCTGCTCGTGCACGGGCACACGGGCTCCGGCCCACAGCACTGGCAGAGCTGGCTGGCCGGCGAACTGGCCCACGTCGGCGGGGTGGTGGACGTGCCGCAGTTCACCGAGCCGGACCACCCCGATCTCGAGGTGTGGCTGGCCGAGCTGACCCATCACCTGGAAGCCGCCCCGGTGGACACCGAGCGGGTCGTGCTGGCGCACTCCTGCGGCGCCGTGCTGTGGCTGCACCACGCGGCCCGGCTGGCCAAGAATGGTTCCGCGCTGCGGTTCGACCGGGCGCTGCTGGTGGCGCCGCCGGGGCCGCGCTGGCATTCACCGGACGTGCACGGCTTCAGCCCGGCGCCGCTGGACCCGGCCGGGATCCGCCGGGCCGCGGCCTGGACCCAGCTCGTGGTGGGGGACGACGACGAGGCCTGCTCGGTGGACGAGGCGGTGGACATGGCCGCCGCGTTGAAGATCGACCTGGATGTGATCCCGGGCGGGGCGCACCTGAACACCGAGGCCGGCTACGGCCGGTGGCCCGCCGTGCTGGGCTGGATCGGCGACCGGCACACCCGGCTGGTCCCGGCGTAGACGTTCATGTTCGGGCCGCGCAGGAAGCCCACCAGCGTGATGCCCTGCTCCTCGGCCAGGTCCACGGCCAGCGACGACGGCGCCGACACCGCCGCCAGCACCGGCACCCCGGCCATGGCCGCCTTCTGCACCAGCTCGAACGACGCCCGCCCGGACACCATCAGGATCGTGCCGGCGAGCGGCACCCGGCCGGCCAGCAGCGCCCAGCCCATTGCCTTGTCCACGGCGTTGTGCCGGCCCACGTCCTCGCGCACCACCAGCGCGGCGCCGTCGGCGGTGAACAGCCCGGCGGCGTGCAGCCCGCCGGTGGTGGCGAAGACCCGCTGGTGCTCGCGCAGCGCGCCGGGCAGCGTGGCCAGCACCTCCGGGCGCACCTCGACCGGATCGGCCGCGGGGGAGTAGCGGGTGCGCAGCCGGACCGCGTCCAGGGCCGCCTTGCCGCACACCCCGCACGAGGAGGTCGTGTAGAAGTTGCGCTCCACGCCGGCGTCCGGGGGCGGCACGCCCTCGCTGAGGGCCACGTCGAGCACGTTGTAGGTGTTGCGCCCATCGGCGTCCAGGCTGTCGCAGTAGCGCGCCGTGCGCACGTCCTGCGGCGCGCCGATGACCCCTTCGGTGAGCAGGAACCCGTGCGCCAGTTCCACATCGTGCCCGGGGGTGCGCATGGTGACCGCGAGCGGCCGGCCGTCGACCCGGATTTCCAGCGGTTCCTCGGCGGCCAGCGTGTCCGGCCGGCGATGCTCGCCGTCCGGACCGAGCCGCAGCACCGGGCGCCGCACCGTCACCCGTCCCATGGGCCCAGCCTATCTACAGAGTTCTTTCTAAAGAAGTCTTGCTAAAGGGTTGCTTAGCAAGATACCTTGTTAACCATGCCGAGCAAGCCCCGCCGCACCATCACCGATCCGAAGGCGCTCCGCGCCCTTGCCCATCCGTTGCGGTGGAAGCTGCTCGAGCTGATCACCCGGGAAGGCACGGCGACGGCCACCCAGTGCGCGCGGGAGGTGGGGGAGAGCGTGGCGAACTGCTCCTACCACCTGAACATCCTCGCCAAGTACGACTACCTCGAGGAAGCCGACGGCGGTGCCGGCCGGGAGAAGCCCTGGCGGCTCGTGCACGAGGGCCACCAGTGGACCGACGTGGGGTTGGACACCGAGGGTGCGCTGGCCGCCGAGGCGGCCAGTGAGGCCTACCTCGACTTCACCTTCGACGAGATCCGCCGCCGGTACCGGGCGGCCAGCCTGGAGCCGGAGGAGTGGCGGCTGACGGTCGGGGTCAGCGACAGCAACGTGTTCCTCACCGCCGAGGAGGCCGCGGCCATCCACCAGGAGCTCCGCGAGATCATGAACCGGCATCGGGACCGCACCGACCACCCCGCACTGCGCCCGCCGGGCGCCCGGGCGGTGCATCTGTTCCTGTCCACCACGGTGGCGCCGGGTATCAAATCCGACTGACCCGACTCTTTTCTCTACGGGCCTTCGCCCGCATTCGAAACTGGGAGGAATCATGAACTACTTCAGCGCGCTCGTCGTCGCCCAGAGCCGGACCGAGGAGTTCGCCCGTGAGGCGGCCGCGTCGCGGCAGGCCGGCCTGTTCCGTCGCCGGGAACGCGACGCCCAGACCCCGCCCCGCCCGGCGCCCCGCACCCGCGAGGTCGCTCGGCCGGTGACGGTCTAACTGCCGGGTAGCGTGGCGCGCATGACGCGACGCTACGACGTGGTGGTGGTCGGCGGCGGCCACAATGCGCTGGTCGCCGCCGCCTACCTGGGCCGGGCCGGGCGCTCGGTGCTGATCCTGGAGCGGGATGACCACCTCGGTGGCGCCGCGGTCAGCGCCGAGGCGTTCCCCGGTGTGCCGGCCCGGCTGTCCCGGTTCTCCTACCTGGTCAGCCTGCTGCCCACCAAGATCGTCGAGGACCTGGGCCTGCGGGTGTCGCTGGCCTCCCGGCCGGTGTCGTCCTACACCCCGGCGATCCGGGACGGCAGGCCCGCCGGGCTGCTGGTCGAGCGGGAGCCCGGCCCGGACACCGCCGCGTCGTTCCGGGCGCTGACCGGATCCGACACCGAGTTCGGCCGCTGGACCGACTGGTACGGCCAACTCGCCGCGATGGCCCGGATCGTCGCGCCCACGTTGCTGGAACCGTTGCCGCACAAGGATGAGCTGCGTGCCAAGGTGGTCGCGGCCACCGGCGAGCAACTGTGGCGGCAGGTGTTCGAAGAGCCGATCGGCGAGGCGATCACCGAGATCTTCGCCGACGATCTGGTCCGCGGCGTGGTCGCCACCGACGCCCTGATCGGCACCTACACCTCGCTGTCCGCGCCCGACCTGCTGGCCAACCGGTGCTTCCTGTACCACCTGGTCGGCGACGGAACGGGGGAGTGGAAGGTCCCGGTCGGCGGCATGGGCTCGGTGACGGCCGAACTGGTCCGGGTGGTCCGGGCCGCTGGCGCGACCGTCCACACCGGAGCCAAGGTGACCGGCGTCGCGGCCGACGGCCGGTCCGCCGAGGTCAGCTACCGCACCGCCGATGGCGAGGAAACCGTTGCCGCCCGGCAGGTCCTGGCCGGGGTGGCGCCGCACACGCTGGCCGCGCTGCGTGGCCGGGGGGCTGTGGACAAGCCGGTCGGCTGCCAGCTGAAGATCAACCTGCTGCTCACCCGGCTGCCCGGGCTGCGCACCGGTGCGGACCCGCGGTCCGCCTTCGCCGGCACGTTCCACCTCGACGAGTCCTATTCGGACCTGGAGAACGCCTACCAGGCAAGTGTTTCCGGTGCGATCCCGGAGTTCCCGCCGGGTGAGACCTACTGCCACACCCTGACCGACCCGTCCATTCTGGACGCGGAGCTGGCAGCCAAGGGCTGGCACACCATGACGTTGTTCGGTCTGCACCTGCCGGTCGACCTGTTCGCCGCGGACAACGACGCCGTGCGCGCCGATCTCGTCGAGCGCTACCTGGACGGCCTGGACCGGCACCTGACCGAGCCGATCCGGGACTGCCTGGCCCGGGACGCGGACGGCCGTCCGTGCGTCGAGGCCCGCACGCCGCTGGACCTGGAGGCCGAACTCGGTATGCCTGGTGGCCACATCTTCCACGGCGACCTGGCCTGGCCGTTCACCGAGGACGCGCCGGGCGGTTGGGGCGTGGCGACCGACGTGGCCAACCTGTTCGTCTGCGGAGCCGGGGCGCAGCGGGGTGGCGGGGTGAGCGGGATCGGCGGCCACAACGCCGCGATGGCCGCGCTGGCCGCGCTTCCCTCGACCTAGCGGTTCATCAGCTGGGCGGCCATCCGGCCGACCAGCGCCCGCCGCGCGGAGTGCACGTGCTCCTCGGCCACCTCGGCGAGCATGGCCAGGTCGCGGTGCCGGAGGAGGGCGGCCAACTCGGCGTGCTCGGCCACCAGCCGGGAGCGGTAGTCCTCGTCGCCGAGCCGGATCCGGGACAACTGGAACAGGTACACCTGGGAGCGCAGCGCCTGCCAGGCGTCGAGCAGCCGGCGGTTGCCGGCGGCGGCGTAGATCTGGTCGTGGAACTCGATGTCCAGCGCGAGCAGCCGGGGTCCCTCGGCGCGGGCGTCGATCTCGGCCGACATCGTGTCGACGATCTCGTCCAGCCGGCGCAGGTCCGCCTCGCCGACCCGCTCGGCGGCGGTGGTGGTGGCCAGTCGTTCCAGCGCGGCCCGAACCGAGTAGACCTCCTCGATGTCGCCGATCGTGAGGTCGATCACCCGGGTGCCGCGGTGCCAGGCGCTCTGCAGCAGACCCTCGCGCTCGAGCATGGCCAGGCCCTCCCGGACCGACCCGCGACTGACCTCCAGCGCCTCGGCCAGTTCGACCTCGCGCACCGCCGCCCCCGGCGGGAACAGGCCGGCGAAGATCGCGTCCCGGATCCGGTCGGCCGCCTCCTCGGCTAGCCCGCGCCGCTGGGCTTTGCCGATTCTCCGAGGGTGTGTCACCAGGCCATTTAACCCCATCGGGTGAATGTCGACATCCGAACAACACTACGATGTAAGGCCGGCGTGCCGTCCACGATGAACAGGTGAGCCGCCCGTCGAGGGAACAGGAGACAACGATGCCCGTGCCGGACGCCCAGCCCAGCTTCCATCTCGCCATCCCGGTCGACGACATCGGGCGCGCCCGCGACTTCTACGGCGGCGTGCTGGGTCTGGCCGAAGGCCGGTCCGCGCAGGCCTGGGTCGACTGGAACTTCTACGGCCACCAACTCGTGACGCACCTGGCGCCGGGCCGGGCCGACGCCGGGCACAACCACGTGGACGGGCACGAGGTTCCGGTGCCGCACTTCGGCCTGCTGCTGTCCCATGAGGACTTCCACGCCCTGGCCGGCCGGTTGCGCGCGGCCGGGATCGGCTTCGTGATCGAGCCCTACCTGCGCTTCGCCGGTGAGCCGGGGGAGCAGTGGACGATGTTCCTGCGGGACCCGGCCGGCAACGCGCTGGAGTTCAAGTCGTTCCGGGACTCCTCGCAGGTCTTCGCGACCGCTACGCCGCCAGCCGCGCCTTGACCTGCGCAAGGGTGGGGTTGGTCAACGCGGTCCCGTCCGGGAAGTGCACGGTCGGCACCGTGGCGTTGCCGCCGTTGACGCTCATCACGAAGTCGGCCGCGTCCGGGGTGCGCTCGATGTCCACCTCGACGTAGGCGATGCCGTCCCGGTCGAGCTGAGACTTCAGCCGGCGGCAGTAGCCGCACCAACTGGTCGAGTACATGGTGAGCGTCTTCGGTGCTTCGGTCACGTCCGAGGCAACGCCTGGCCGTCTTCGGTTATGCCCGGCTCCAGCCGCACGATGATCGACTTGGACGTGGGTGTGTTCGACGTCTCAGCGGTGGAGTCCAGCGGCACCAACGGGTTCGCCTCCGGGAAGTAGGCCGCCGCGCAGCCCCGCGCGGTCGGGTAGGCGACCACCCGGAACCGCGGCGCCGTGCGCTCGCCGTCGGACCACTCGCTGACCAGGTCCACCAGCTGACCGTCGGACAGGCCCAGCTCGGCCAGGTCGTCCGGGTTGACGAACACCACCCGGCGCCCGTCCCGCACCCCCCGGTACCGGTCGTCCAGCCCGTAGATCGTGGTGTTGAACTGGTCGTGGCTGCGCACCGTCTGCAGCAGCAGCCGGCCGGGCGGAACCCGGGGCACGGTCAGCGTGTTCGCGGTGAACACCGCCTTACCGGTCTTCGTGCCGGTGAACTCCCGCGAGTCGCGGGGCGCGTGCGGCAGCACGAACCCGTCCGGGTCGCGGACCTTCGCGTTGTAGTCGGTGCATCCGGGCACCACCGCCGCGATCCGGTCGCGGATGGCGTCGTAGTCGGCGGCCAGGTCGGCCCACGGCACCGGATGGTCCGGACCGAACAACGCCATGGCCAGCCGGCACACGATGGTGACCTCGGAGAGCAGGTGCTCGCTGGCCGGCTCCAGCCGGCCCCGGGACCGGTGCACCACCGACATCGAGTCCTCGACCGTGACGAACTGCTCGCCGGCGGGCCGGGCGTCCCGCTCGGTGCGGCCGAGCGTGGGCAGGATCAACGCGGTGCGGCCGTGCACCACGTGCGACCGGTTGAGCTTGGTGGACACCTGCACGGTCAGCGCGCACGAACGCAGCGCCCGCTCGGTGACCTCGGTGTCCGGTGCGGCGGAGACGAAGTTGCCGCCCACCGCGAAGAACACCTTGGCCCGGCCGTCCCGCATCGCCCGGATCGCGCCCACCGTGTCGTAGCCGGGTTCGCGCGGCACGTCGATGCCGAACTCGCGCTCCAGCGCGACCAGGAAGCGCTCCGGCATCTTCTCCCAGATGCCCATGGTCCGGTCGCCCTGCACGTTGGAATGACCGCGCACCGGGCACAGCCCGGCGCCCGGCTTGCCGATCATGCCGCGCAGCAGCGCGACGTTGGCGATCTCCCGGATCGTCGGCACGGAGTGCGGATGCTGGGTGAGTCCCATGGCCCAGCAGACGATCGTGGCCTTCGACTCGGCGATCATCCGGGCCACCTGCTCGATCTGCGTCCGGGGCAGGCCGGTGGCGGCGTCCACCGCCGCCCAGTCCAGACCGCGCACGTGCGCCGCGTACTCGGCGAACCCCTCGGTGGACCCAGCGATGAAGTCGTGGTCGAGCACCGTCCCGGGCGCCTCGTCCTCCCAGGCCAGCAACAGGTTTCCGATCGCCTGGAAGAACGCCTGGTCGCCGCCGAGGCGGATCTGGCAGAACTCGTCGGCCAACTGGGTGCCCCGGCCGAGCACGCCGCGCACGTGCTGGGGGTTCTTGAACCGCTGCAGACCGGCCTCGGGCAGCGGGTTCACCGCGACGATCCGCGTGCCGCCGCGCTTGGCCTGTTCCAGCGCGCTGAGCATGCGCGGATGGTTGGTGCCGGGGTTCTGGCCCACCACCAGGATCAGGTCGGCCTTGACGATGTCGGCGATGGTGACCGAGCCCTTGCCGATGCCGGTGGTGGCCGCCAGCGCCGCGCCCGAGGACTCGTGGCACATGTTGGAGCAGTCCGGGAGGTTGTTCGTGCCGAACGAGCGCACCAGGAGCTGGTAGAGGAACGCCGCCTCGTTGCTGGTCCGGCCGGAGGTGTAGAAGACCGCCTCGTCCGGGCTGGTCAGCCCGCGCAGCTCGCGGGCGATCAGCGCGAACGCCTCGTCCCAGCCGATCGGCTGGTAGTGCTGCTCGCCCGGCCGCAGCACCATCGGCTGGGTGAGCCGGCCCTGCTTGCCCAGCCAGTAGTCGGTGCGCCCGGCCAGTTCGGTGATCGGATGCGCGGCGAAGAACTCCGGTCCGACCCGCAGCTTGGTGGCCTCCTCGGCGACGGCCTTCGCCCCGTTCTCGCAGAACTCGGCGAGCTTGCGGTCGTGCGGCTCGGGCCAGGCGCAGCCCGGGCAGTCGAACCCGTCCCGCTGGTTGAGCAGCCGCAACGTGCGCACGGTGCGCGCGGCGCCCATCTGACCGACGCCACGTTGCAGCGACACCCGCACCCCGGTCACCCCGGCCGACCAGTCCTTGGGCTCCTGCACGGTCAGCTGATCTTCGTCGACGTCGTGCGCCGGTGGTTTGCGGGGCATTGCACCATCGTCCGCCCATCGCGCTCTGGTGCGCTACGTGGCTATTGACGAGGATGTCAGGGTGAGTGAGCTCGCCGAGGCGCTGCGCGCCGTACGGTCGGCGTGGGACCAGGCCACCCGGGACGGTGGCGAGGCGTGCGGGATGGATGTCGCCGAGCGGGCCTATCAGGAGATGCAGGCCGCCTGGTTCGCCGAGCTCGGGGTGCACATCGCGCTCCTCGGACGCGCCGATGGCCAGTAGCGACTACCGCCAGGTGACCACGCTGGTGCAGCGGCTGGGCCGGCTCCTCAACCCGGTCGCGCTGGTTGAGCTGATCCGCGAGGTGATCTCGGCGGTGTCCGAGCCGCCGCCCGGCGACCCCGACGCGCTGGACCGGCTGGCCGCGGCGTACCGGCAGACCGCGGCGGAGCTGCGGTCGCTGGTCCCGCACCATGCCGTCCAGGCGTTCACCGAGGCCGCCGACGCGCTCGCCGAGCTGGCCGGGACCGTGCGCACGCAACAGCGCCGGCAGGTGGAGCTGCGGCTGGCGTTGCGGGCCGCGGCGCACGATGCGACCCACATCGGCTCGGTGGCGTTACCGGACCCGACCGCGCTCGACGACGTGGCGCGCCGGGTCAACGAGTTGGTCGCCGTGTACACGGACAGCCTGGACGCCGCCGACCGGGCCGCGGCCCGGTTCACCGACCTCGCCGGCCGGGCCCGGGCGGCTGCCGGGGTGGAGGGCGGGCTGGCGCCCGCGACAGCGGTGCTGCTGGCCGGCCAGATGGTGTCGATCCCCGGCATCGGCGACGACTACGACGACGGGATCCTGTCCGCCGCGCAGCTGCGGGCGGCGGGTTGGCGGGTGCACGGCCTGGCCGAGGCGGACCGGGTCGCATTCACCGGGCTGCTGTCCCGCGCCGGCTCGGACCGGGAGCGGGCCTGGTTGCACAAGGCGCTCGCGGCCGGTCATCCGGTCGCGGAGCTGACCGGGTTCGCCGAGGAGATCCGGGGCCGGGACGCACTCTGGCTGGACTCGCACCTCTCGCTGATCGACCGGGGCGGAGCCGGAAACCAGCGCCGGCTCGGCCACGACGTGCGGCAGTACGAGGACACCACCTGCGGAACCACGTGCCTGATCGTCGCCCGGGCCGAGTGCGACCCGCTGTACGCGCTGTCGCTGACCACGGCGGACTTTCCGGCCCGGTTCGCCGCCGAGCGGGCCCGGGTGCACGACCAGACCAACCTGCTGTGGCCGGAGTCGCTGGGTACCTCGCCCCGGGGCATGGCCCGCTACCTCAGCGCGCACACCGGAGTGCGCTACGCCTGGCACCTGGTCGACGACACCGACCACCGCCGGGTGTCCTCCACCCTGCGCGAGGTGGTCGCCGCCGCCGACTTCGGCACCCCGGCGCCGGTCCTGGTCGGCGGCCCGGTCCCGCGCCACTACGTGCTGGTGGTCGGGCACAGCGCCGGCGCCGTCCTGGTCTACGAACCCACCTCCGGCGACACCGTCCGCGTCGAGGCCCACGACTTCCTGGCCGGCACCCTCACCGCCAGCACCGGCTTCGCCCACCTCCAGGCCGTCGTGGTCCCCGACACCATGCATTAGCCCGCCGCGCCGGCGGACCTCTGTGGGGAAGTCCGTGCCCGACCAACAGCTACCTCAGGGGACCGTGACGGCACCCAGCCACAATCCACCCGCGATCCGCACCATCGGCTGGTACGCAACGACCGCGCAAAATTCCGGAGAGGCGGAACGGCTAGCAGCCGGAGGCCTGGGGGAGGGGGCCGTCGGGGTTGAAGTAGGCGGCGCGGTCCGGGCCGGGCGAGGTGGTCTTGCGTTCGGTGAGCACGGGCGCGAGGAAGCCGCGGCGGTAGGCGTCGCAGCCGATCGAGTAGGCGTAGCCGGCCACCGCGTCGTACCACCAGCCCTGGCTGCCCTCGGTCCAGCGTTCGCCCCGGCGCAGCACGTAGTCGACCTGGGCCCGGACCACCACCAGGATGTCCATCGGGTCGTCGACCTCGGCCGGAGTATCCGTCCGGAAGGGATAGACGAACACGTAGTTGGTGTGCACCACCAACTCGCCGGGCTGCGCGCCGGCGGTCACCCGCATCCGTCCGGTCACCTTCGGCGCCACCGGGAGCAGCGTCGTGCCGTCCGCCACCAGGCTGACCAGCGCCTGCGCCCGGGCCTCCTGGCCGCTGCCGAACAGCGGTTCGAGCTGGCGCCGGGCGTCCGGGGCGAACGCGGCGAGAAACCGGCCGGGGTCGTGCCGGACCACCAGCGTCGGGTCCAGCCGGCTGGTCACCAGCAGGTCCCGCACCTGGGCCAGCGCGGTGGCGACCTCGGGTGCGGTGAACCCGCCGGTGGCCACCGGGTCCGGCAGTTGGATGCCCGCCGCCCCGTCGGGCCAGTCGGCGGCCGGGGTGCCGGCGAACGGGCGGGCGGGGTCGACCTGGCGCAGCGCCGCCTCGACGCTCGGGGCCGGCGCGGACTCCGGCGAGCGCGAGCCCCGGGACACGCCGATCTGGCCCAGCAGCACCAGCACCAGTACCGCTGCGACCAGCGCGACCGAGCCGATGATCCACCGCTCGTGTTTGCGCCGCCGCTCCGCGCGCAGCATCTGGCGAACGTCGGCGCTGGCGGCGCTGCGGACGCGCGCGACCCACTCGGAGTCGCGCGACTCCGGGCAGGTGTCGGACTGACTGTGGTCCACCGGCTCCCGGTTTCCTAGTGCGGCCCCAGCCACGACGAGCGAGGTGCGTTTGTTCCTGGTGCCCCCCTCATCGATCCGGCCCGCGGGGTTGTTAACAATCGCCTACGCCGTCCGGCCCAACCGGGTAGCGCCCGACGGGTCACCCTTGTCCTGGTCACGGCCGTCTTAATCCGAATGAAGCGGGCCGCGCGCGGTTCGTAGACTCTCTTTCCGTGACCAACATCCCATCGCTGCGCAATATCGACCTACCCTCGGCCTGGCAACCGGCCGAGGTAGAGGCGGAGATGTACGAGCGGTGGGTGGCGGCCGGCTACTTCACGGCGGACCCGGGCAGCGCCAAGCCGCCGTACTGCATCGTGATCCCGCCGCCGAACGTGACCGGCAGCCTGCACATGGGCCACGCGCTGGACCACTCCCTGATGGACGCGCTGACCCGGCGCCGCCGGATGATGGGCGACGAAGCGTTGTGGCTGCCCGGCATGGACCACGCCGGCATCGCCACCCAGAACGTGGTCGAGCGCGAGTTGGCCGGCGAGGGGCTGTCCCGGCACGACCTCGGCCGCGAGGCGTTCGTCGAGCGGGTGTGGCGGTGGAAGGCCGAGTCCGGCGGCATGATCCTGCACCAGATGCGCCGGCTGGGCGACGGTGTGGACTGGAGCCGCGAACGGTTCACCATGGACTCCCGGCTCAGCGCCGCCGTGCAGACCATCTTCAAGCGGCTCTACGAGGACGGTCTGATCTACCGGGCCGAGCGGATCATCAACTGGTGTCCGCGCTGCCACACGGCGCTGTCCGACATCGAGGTCGAGCACTCCGAGGACGAGGGTGAGCTGATCTCGATCCGTTACGGTGACGGTGCCGACAGCATCGTGGTGGCCACCACCCGGGCCGAGACGATGCTCGGCGACACCGCCGTCGCGGTGCACCCCGACGACGAGCGCTACCGGCACCTGATCGGCACCGAGGTGCTGCTGCCGCTCACCGGCCGGGTGGTGCCCGTGGTGGCCGACGAGCACGTCGACCCGGCGTTCGGCACCGGCGCGGTGAAGGTGACCCCGGCGCACGACCCCAACGACTTCGAGATCGGTCAGCGGCATCAGCTACCGGCGATCACGATCATGGACGAGCGCGGCCTGATCACCGCGCACGGCCCGTTCCAGGGGCTGGACCGGTTCGAGGCCCGGCCGGCCGTGGTCGCCGCGTTGCGCGAGCAGGGCCGGATCGTCGCCGAGAAGCGCCCCTACCTGCATTCGGTCGGCCACTGCTCGCGGTGCGACACCGTGGTGGAGCCGCGGTTGTCGCTGCAGTGGTTCGTCCGGGTCGCCCCGCTGGCCAAGGCGGCCGGCGACGCGGTGCGCGACGGCCGCACCACGATCTACCCGGCGGAGCTGGCCAAGCGCTACTTCGACTGGGTCGACAACATGCACGACTGGTGCATCTCCCGGCAGTTGTGGTGGGGGCACCGGATCCCGATCTGGTACGGCCCCAACGACAAGGTGATCTGTGTCGGTCCGGGCGAGGAGCCGCCGCAGGGCGAGGGCTGGACGCAGGACTCCGACGTGCTGGACACCTGGTTCTCCTCGGCGCTGTGGCCGTTCTCCACGCTGGGCTGGCCGGAACGCACCTCGGACCTGATCCGGTTCTATCCCAACAGCGTGCTGGTCACCGGCTACGACATCCTGTTCTTCTGGGTGGTCCGGATGATGATGTTCGGGCTGTACGCGATGGACGGCGTGCAGCCGTTCCACCACGTGTACCTGCACGGGCTGATCCGCGACGCCAGCGGCAAGAAGATGTCCAAGTCCCGCAACAACGTGATCAACCCGCTGGACTGGCTGGACCGTTATGGCGCGGACGCGACCCGGTTCACCCTGACCCGGGGCGCCAACCCGGGCAGCGACATGGCGCTGGCCGAGGAGTGGGCCGCCGGGTCCCGCAACTTCTGCAACAAGCTGTGGAACGCCAGCCGGTTCGCGCTGATGAACGGCGCGACCACCGAACGGCCGCTGCCGGACCGCGCCGAGCTCACCGACGCCGACCGGTGGATCCTGGACCGGGCCGACGCCGTGGTGTCCGAAGTGGACGAGCTGTTCGAGCGCTACCAGTTCGGCAAGGTGTGTGACGCGCTCTACCACTTCACCTGGAGCGAGTTCTGCGACTGGTATCTGGAACTGGCCAAGGTGCAGATCGCCGAGGACGGCCAGCGCGCCGAGCACACCCGCGCGGTGCTCGGGCACGTGCTGGACGTGCTGCTCCGGCTGCTGCATCCGGTGATCCCGTTCGTCACCGAGGTGCTGTGGACCTCGTTGACCGGCAAGGAGTCCGTGGTGCTGGCGGACTGGCCGACCGCGACCGGCGCCGAAGCGGACACCGCGGCCGCGCGCCGGATCGACGCGGTGCAGCGGCTGGTCACCGAGTTGCGCCGGTTCCGGTCCGACCAGTTGGTCAAGCCCGGTCAGCGGGTGCCGGCCCGGCTGTCCGGTATGGACGCCGCAGGGCTTTCCGCGTTGGCGCAGGCGGTGACCACGCTGGCCCGGCTGGAGGCCCCGAACGGGTCGTTCACCGCCAGCGCGTCGCTGGAGATCGCCGTCCCGGACGGGACGATCGCGGTCGAGGTGGACCTGTCCGGCACCGTCGACGTGGAGGCTGAGCGCAAGCGGCTGACCAAGGACCTGGCCGTGGCGGAGAAGGAGTTGGCACAGACCGGGGCCAAGCTGGACAACCCGAAGTTCACCGACCGGGCGCCGGCCGACGTGGTCGCCAAGATCAAGGCCCGGCGGGAGCAGGCGGCCGGTGACATCCAGCGGATCCGGGCCCGGCTCGCCGCGCTCGAGGGTGCCTGAACCCATGGCGGCACTTGAGGATCTGCTCCAGGTCGAGTCCGAGTTGAACACCCGGTGGCCGGAGACGAAGATCGAACCGTCACTGGCCCGGATCGCCGCCCTCGTGGACCTGCTCGGCGACCCGCACCGGTCGTATCCGGTCGTGCATGTGGCCGGTACCAACGGAAAGACGTCGACCACGCGCATGATCGACGCGCTGCTGACCCGGATCGGGTTGCGCACCGGCCGTTACACCAGCCCGCACCTGCAACTGGTGACCGAGCGGATCGCGCTGGACTCGGTGCCGGTCAGCCCGCAGCGCTATGTCGAGGTGTACCGGGACATCGAGCCGTACGTGTCCATGGTGGACAGTGCGAGCGACGTGCCGATGAGCAAGTTCGAGGTGCTGACCGGCATGGCGTTCGCGGCCTTCGCCGACGCGCCGGTCGAGGCGGCCGTGCTGGAGGTGGGCCTGGGCGGCACCTGGGACGCGACGAACGTGGCGGACGGCAAGGTCGCGGTGGTCGCGCCGGTGAGCACCGACCACGTGGAGTTCCTCGGTTCGGACATCGAGGGGATCGCGCGGGAGAAGGCCGGGATCATCAAGCCGGGCTCGATCGCGGTGGTCGCCGAGCAGACGCCGGAGGCGGCGAAGGTCATCTTCGAGCGGTGCGCGGAGGTGGACGCCACGGTGGCCCGCGGGGGTCTGGAGTTCGGCGTGCTGCGCCGGGATGTGGCGGTCGGCGGGCAGATGCTGAAGCTGCAGGGTCTCGGCGGCGCCTACGACGAGATCTTTTTGCCGTTGCACGGCGCGCACCAGGCGGCGAATGCGGCGCTGGCGCTGGCCGCGGTGGAGGCGTTCTTCGGCGCCGGGGCGCAGCGGCAGTTGGACGTGGACGCGATCCGCGAGGGGTTCGCCGCGGCGGTGGCGCCGGGCCGGCTGGAGCGGGTCCGCTCCGCCCCGAGCGTGTTCGTGGACGCGGCCCACAACCCGCACGGCGCGCGGGCACTGGCCGAGGCGCTGGACTCCGAGTTCGGGTTCCGCCGGCTGGTCGCGGTGGTCGGGGTGATGGCGGACAAGGACGCCGCCGGCATCCTCGCCGCGCTGGAACCGGTGGTCAACGAGGTGGTGCTGACGACGAACTCCTCGTCCCGGGCGATGGACCCCGACGCGCTCGCCGCGGTGGCCCTGGAGATCTTCGGCGAGGACCGCGTCGTGGTGGAGCCGCGGCTGGACGACGCGATCGAGACCGCGGTGTCCCTGGCCGAGTCCGCCGACGACGCCGACTCACTGGCCGGCTCCGGCGTGATCGCCACCGGCTCGGTGGTGACCGCCGGCGAGGTGCGAGCCCTGTTCGGCAAGGAACCCGCATGAGCCGCCAGGTGAGCGCACCCGATCCGCTCCGGTCCTTTCGCGGCGTGGTGGCGGCGACGCTGATCCTCGAGGGCATCGTGGTCTTGTTGGCCCTCCCCGTCGTGGCCAAACTGGGCGACGGTTTGGCCACCTGGCAAGGCGTCCTGGTCGGTGTCCTGGCCCTTGCGCTGTTCCTAGCCTGCGGAGCCGCCGGACGTCCCTGGGGCATAGCCCTGGCCCTGGCCCTGCAACTGGTGATGATCGTCTCGTGGTTCGCCGTACCCGCCCTAGGCATCCTCGGCGTGGTGTTCGGCCTGGTGTGGCTGTGCCTCCTCTGGTTCCGCCGCGAAGTCGCCCGCAAAACCACCCAGCCCACCCCCGAATAACCCACCCCGCGAGTCGCCACTTCCAGCCCGGCGAGTTCCCCGTTGCGGCTGGCGGGGTGGGGGTGCCTCAACCGAGGGCGGCGGTGACGATTCGTAGGGCTTCGGCGCGGCCCAGGCCTAGGGCGCGCACTTTGATGGCGTATTCACGGGCGGCGGAGGCGGCGGCCTCTCGGCTGGCGTCGCCGGTGGCGCTGACGAAGGTGCCGGCCCGGCCTCGGGTGTCGACGAGGCCGGCGTCTTCCAGCTCCCGGTAGGCACGGGCCACGGTGTTGGCCGCGAGCCCGAGGTCGGCGGCCAGCCGGCGCACCGTGGGCAGGCGGGTGCCGACCGCGAGCTTGCCGTCGTTGATCTGCGTGGCGAGTTGCGAGCGGACCTGCTCGTAGGGCGGGACCGCCGAGGCCGTGTCGATGGTGATCATCGAACCACGGGCTGGACCGTCGGAGCCCGCTTTGCCAGGTGGTCGACCACGACGCACCACGCCACCCCGACAACCAGGTAGACCAGCAGCGCCAGGCTGGCAGGCCCCCCGACGGCGGGATCCAAGCCGAAACCCAGCACGATCGCGAGCGGATACGGCCAGATTGCCCGGCGGGCGTCCTCGGTCCGCAGTGCGTCGTCGACCAGCAGCGACTCCGGATCCTCGGCGAGGGCCGGGCGACGTAACGTGGTGGCCAGGGCCACCGCGCCCGCCGCGCCCAGCACCGCCACGCCCGACAGGAAGACCAGGGCCAAGGACCGCGTGCTTGCCGAAGGCGCGAGGACGGTCAGCGCCGCGCCGAGTACCAGCCCGCCCCCAAAAATGCCGACCGCGGCGTACAGGTGGCCCCGACCGAGGACCCGCTCCAGGCTGGCGGCCGCCGGGTGGGCGGCCCGCGTCCTCAGGCCGGCCAACAGCGGGCTCTCGAGTCGGCGCTGCCACCAGGCCCCGATCAGCATCCCGGCGATCAGGGTGAGGATCCACACGATCATCTGGAGGTGGTCGACGATCGTCCGATCATCGTTGCCGTCCAACATCATCCAGACGACGATGCCGATCCAACAGACGAAGTCGGTGGCGAACTCGGCCCGCTTACCCCGCCGGCGGGCTTCGAGCCGGCCGACGACGAGCGGGGTGGGTTCGACGTCGAGCCGGTGGCCGCTCAACCACTCCCGGGCTCTCCGCAGGGCAGCACCGCTCGGCATGGCGCCTCCTTTGTAGCAACTGCTGTACCGCAATACTGACGCAATCGTTGATACAAAGTCAAGCTCCGGAACAATGTGGTCAACCCAAGAACCCAAGGAGAGTCGTGAGCGAGCGCACCCTGGTCCTCGTCAAGCCGGACGGCGTCGGCCGTGGCCTGGTCGGCGAGGTGATCACCCGGATCGAGCGCAAGGGCCTGGCCCTGGCCGCGCTGGAACTTCGCACCGTGGACCGGGCGCTGGCCGAGCAGCACTATGCGGAGCACGCCGGCAAGGGGTTCTTCGAGGACCTGCTGCAGTTCATCACCTCGGGCCCGCTGGTGGCGGCCGTGGTCGAGGGACCGCGCGCGATCGAGGCGTTCCGGCAGCTGGCCGGCGCGACCGACCCGGTGAAGTCGGCGACCGGCAGCATCCGCGGCGACTTCGCGCTCGAGGTGCAGTTCAACATCGTGCACGGCTCGGACGGCGTGGACTCGGCCAAGCGCGAGATCGCCCTGTGGTTCCCGGACCTCGCGCAGTAGGGCGATAAACGAGTCGTTCCTGTCGGTGCTCCGCTCTAGTCTGCGGACGTGGGTGGGAACGGACAGCTGGTCTACGCGCGGGACCTGGCGAAGAGGTTCGGCGCGTTCGAGGCCGTGCGCGGCATCGACCTCGAGGTGCGGCCGGGCGAGGCGTTCGGCTTTCTCGGGCCCAACGGCGCCGGCAAGTCCTCCACCATGCGCATGATCGGCTGCGTGTCCCCGCGCAGCGGCGGCGACCTGCGGGTGCTCGGCCTCGACCCGGACCGGGACGGCCCCCGGATCCGGGCCCGGCTGGGCGTCGTGCCGCAGCTGGACAACCTGGATCTCGAGCTGACCGTCCGGCAGAACCTGCACATCTACGGCCGCTACTTCGGCATGACCCGGGCCGAGGTCCGGGAGCGCGCCGTCGAGCTGCTCGACTTCGCCCAGCTCACCGACCGGGCCGAGGACGAGGTCGAGCCGCTGTCCGGTGGCATGAAGCGCCGGCTGACCATCGCCCGTTCCCTGATCAACGAGCCGGACCTGCTGCTGCTCGACGAGCCGACCACCGGCCTCGACCCGCAGGCCCGGCACCTGCTGTGGGACCGGCTGTTCCGGCTCAAGCAGTCCGGCGTGACGCTGATCGTCACCACGCACTACATGGACGAGGCCGAGCAGCTCTGCGACCGGCTGGTGGTGATGGACAACGGCCGGATCGCCGCCGAGGGCAGCCCCGCCGAGCTGATCGCCCGCCACTCCACCCGGGAGGTGCTGGAACTGCGGTTCCCGCCCGGCGAGCAGGACGGTGTCGAGGCCACGGTGGCCGATCTCGCGGATCGGGTCGAGGTCCTGCCGGACCGGCTGCTGCTCTACACCGCCGACGGGGAGTCGGCGCTCGCCACCGCCCACACGCGGGGCGTGCGGCCGCTGTCCAGCCTGGTGCGGCGCAGCACGCTCGAGGACGTGTTCCTCCACCTCACCGGCCGGACGTTGGTGGACTGATGGCCACCACGACAACGACCACCAGTACCGGGCGCGTCGTCGGGTCCGTGCGGGCCGCGCTGCTCGTGGTCGAGGCCATGTGGACCTGGTACCGGCGCAACTGGCGGGCGAC
>NZ_DASTBH010000439.1:0-21306 GCF_035712165.1 Actinophytocola sp.
ACTCCACGACGCCGTCCACCATCATCCGGTTGAGCAGCAACGCCTGCACCGGTCCGGCCGCGGTCAGCTCCCCGGTGTCCAGCACCCGCTCGCAGGAGACGAACCGGCGCTCGGCGGCCAGGCAGAACAGGTCGTCGAAGTACGGATCCGGGCCGAGGTAGCGGGCGTTGCCGTGCCGGTCGGCGCGGCTGAGGTGGACCAGCGCGGCATCCAGGCGCAGCGCCGGCATGGCCACCAACTCCTCCCCGTCGTCGTACGGCGAGCGCACCGTGCGCAGGTTCGGGTTCAGCGCGAGCACGTCCGAGCCGAGCCCGGCCCGGGTCGGCAGGAACGGCAACCGCTGGGCCGCCGCGCGCAGGCCGCAGACCAGCATTCCCTCGTCCAGTTCGCCCGCCTCGACGTGCGCCGACTCCCGGGCCCGGCGAAACCACGGGTCGTAGGGCACCGAGTCCAGCGAGACGAAGCCGTAGACCACCTTGCGGGCCTTGCCGGCGGCGCAGAGCAGCCCGACGTCCGGCCCGCCGAACGAGACGACGGTGAGATCGCGCAGCGGCGAACGCAGGATCGCGCGCACCAGAGCCATGGGTTTGCGCCGCGAGCCCCAGCCGCCGATCCCGACGGTCATCCCGTCGGCCAGCTCGCCGATCGCCTCGTCGGCGGTCATCCGCTTGTCCCGCATCAGCGGGCCGCCTCGCCGACGCCGGCCAGGTTCAGCTCGAAGGTGAAGCCCTGCTCGAACCGGTAGCTGCGGTGCACGTTCTGCCCGTCGATGCCGTTGATCGCCTCCTTGGCCCGCCGGATCACCAGTGGGTCCTTCGCCGCGATCTCCCGGGCCAGTTCGAGCGCCGCCGCGTCCAGCTCGTCCCGGGCCACCACCCGGTACACCGAGCCGTACCGGTGCAGCTCTTCCGCCGCAACGGTTCTGGCCGTGTAGTAGAGCGTGCGCAGCAGGTGCTGCGGGACCAGCCGGGCCAGGTGGGTGGCCGCCCCGAGCGCACCCCGGTCCACCTCGGGCAGTCCGAACGTGGTGCCGGTCGCGGCGACCACCACGTCGGCGTTGCCGGCCAGGCCGATACCGCCGCCGAGACAGAACCCGTGCGCGGCAACGATGACCGGGACCGCGCAGTCGTACACCGCGCCGAATGCGCCGTGACAGCCCCGGTTCACCCCGATCAGCGCCTCGGCGCCGCCGGCCCGCAACTCCTTGATGTCGACCCCGGCGCAGAACCCCCGGCCGGTCGCGCGCAGCACCACCACGTGCGTCGCCGGGTCGCGGCCGGCCGCCAGCAGCGTGTCGGCCAACTCGAACCAGCCCTGGGCGCCGATCGCGTTCACCGGCGGGAAATCGATGGTCACGACCGTGACGCCGGCCCCGGCGGCCTCGCTGGTGACGCCCATGACGGTCTCACCGACCTTTCCAACCAAGCGATTGCTTGGTACCTTAGCACGTCGTGGGACTCGACCTGGACCTCGGCGGCACGGTCGCGTTGGTGACCGGCGGGGTACGCGGCGTGGGTCTCGGCATCACCCGGGCCTTCCTGCGGGCCGGCGCCACCGTGGTCACCTGCGCCCGGCACGCGCCGGACCGGCCGCCCGCCGAGTTCGTCCGCTGCGACGTCCGCGAACCGGATGCGGTGCGTGGCCTGCTGGACACCGTGCTCGACCGGCACGGCCGGCTGGACACCGTGGTGAACAACGCGGGCGGCACTCCGATCGTCCCGGCGGCCACCGGATCACCCCGGTTCCACGAGCGGGTGGTCGGGCTGAACCTGCTCGCCCCGCTGCTGGTTTCCCAGCACGCCAACGAGATCATGCAACGTCAGGACGGCGGCGGGTCGATCGTGATGGTGAGCAGCGTCAGCGCCACCCGGGCCTCGCCCGGCACCGCGGCCTACGGCGCCGCCAAGGCCGGGCTGGACAACCTGACCGCGAGCCTCGCCGTCGAGTGGGCGCCCCGGGTTCGGGTGAACGCGCTGGACGTGGGCATGGTCCGCACCGAACGCGCGGAGGCCTACTACGGCGACATCGCAGCCCGGGCCGCGACCGTCCCGTTGGGACGGTTGGCCGAGCCGGACGAGGTCGGCGCCTGCGCGGTGTTTCTGGCCTCGGCGCTGGCCGGCTACGTCACCGGCGCGACGCTGCTGGTGCACGGCGGTGGGCCGTGACCGGGTGGTGCGCGGACCGGGTCGTGATCGTGACCGGCGCCGGCCGGGGGATCGGCCGGGCGCACGCCCTCGCGTTCGCCGCCGAGGGCGCCGCGGTGGTGGTCAACGACATCGACGCCGCGGCCGAGGCCGTCGTCGCCGAGATCGTTGCCCGGGGCGGGCGGGCCGTCGCGCACGCCTGCGACGTGGCCGACTGGACCGCCGCGGCCGGCCTGGTCGCGACCGCGCTGGACACCTTCGGCCGGCTGGACGTGCTGGTCAACAACGCCGGCCTGGTGCGGGACCGGATGCTGGTCAGCCTGACCGAGGACGACTGGGACACGGTGATCCGGGCACATCTCAAGGGCCACGCCGCGCCGCTGCACCACGCCGCCGCGCACTGGCGCTCGACGCACAAGGCCGGCCGGCCGGTGGCCGCGCGGGTGATCAACACCAGTTCCGGCGCCGGCCTGCTGGGCAGCGTGGGCCAGGGCAACTACGCCGCGGCCAAGGCCGGCATCGTGGGGCTGACCCTGGTCGCCGCGGCGGAGTTGGCCCGGTACGGCGTGACCGTGAACGCGATCGCCCCGGCCGCCCGGACCCGGATGACCGAGCAGGTGTTCGCCGGCGCCATGGCCGCGCCGGAGTCCGGGTTCGACGCGATGGATCCGGCCAACGTCGCGCCGCTGGTGGTGTGGCTCGGCGGGCAGCGGTCCGGATGGGTCACCGGGCGGGTGTTCGAAGTGGAAGGTGGCCGGGTGTCGCTGGCCACCGGCTGGCGGCACGGTCCGGTGGTGGACAAGGGATCGCGCTGGCAGCCGGCCGAACTGGAACCGGTCGTGCGGCGCCTGGTGGCCGGTGCCGAACCGCCAGAGCCGGTGTACGGATGAGTATCGTGCCGGTATGGCAGTTCCAGGAAGCAGGGTCTCCGGCAGCCCGCCGGCCGATGTCGCCGGCAGTGAGCTGTTCGCCACCGACGCCTACCTGCGTTCGTTCGACAGCACGGTGCTCGAGGTGGACCGCGAGCAGGGCCGCGTGGTGCTGGCCCGGACCGCGTTCTATCCGGGTGGCGGTGGCCAGCCGCACGACGTCGGCGAGCTGACCTGGCTCGGCGCCGCCGTACCGGTGACCAGGGTGCGCCGCGAGGGCGGCCGGATCTGGCACTGGCTCGACGTGCCGGAGTTGCCGGAGTCCGGCACCGAGGTGCTCGGCACCCTGGACTGGTCCCGCCGGCACCTGCTGATGCGCACGCACACCGCGCTGCACATCCTGTGCGGGGTGATCTGGTCGGAGTTCCAGATCCCGGTGACCGGCGGCAACATGGATCCCGGCAAGGGACGGCTGGACTTTCCGCTCGAGTCGATGTCGGCCGAGCTGGGGCAGCGGGTGGAGGTCCGGATCAACGAGGAGATCCAGCGGGCCAGGGAGATCGTGGTGGAGTTTCTCGGCCGGTCGGCGGCCGACCTGGACGAGTCGCTGATCCGCACCGCGGCCAACCTGATCCCCCGGGAGATCGACCCGTTGCGGGTCATCGACATCGTCGGCCTGGACCGGCAGGCCGACGGCGGCACCCATGTGGCCAACACCGCCGACGTCGGGTCGGTCGTGGTGACCGGCACCGAGTCCAAGGGCAAGGGCAACAAGCGGATCCGGCTCGAAGTTCGGGATGCTCAGGCCTGATCCGTTCCGGTGAACAGGCCGTAGGTCTCGAAGCCGTACCGGGCAACGGTGGTGGCCCACCGCCGGTAGGTGGTCGGGTCGCCGTGCACGGGCATCTCCTCGCGGATCCGTTTGATCAGCCCCGCGGGTAGCTGGCCGTCGAGGAACTCGAGGATGTCTCCGCCAGGACCGGCCAACGCCAGCTCGGGCAGCATGACCCGGGCCTGGTCCGGGGCGCCGACCAGCGTGGCCAGCAGCAGCGCGGCGGCCTGGTACGGCCCACCCTCCTCGGTGCCGATGAACTCGGCGAGCCGGCGTTCCGGAACTCCCAGCCGCAGCAACCGGTACAGGTTGACCAGCTTCTTGATCGCCCGCGGGGTGGGCAGCAGCGGGGTGAGCAGGGCGAGGAACTCCCGTTCCCGGGTGCGCAACGCAGCCCTTCCGGGCTGGGGATGGTCGGTGCCGGCGGCGGCTCCGGCGTGGCGCGCTGCTGGGAAACCTCGTTCGTCGCGGTACCGGCCGGCCGCGGTTCCGGCCGGGTTTCGGGTGCCGGCGGGGCCTGTTCGGCCGGCGGCTCGTCGTCGTCGTCGGCGGGCAGCAGCGAGCGCAGGTAGCCGGCGGCGTGTTCGCCCATCGGCCGCAGCGCCACCGGCAGGTGGAAGATCTTGTCCAGGTAGGCCACGGCGCCGTCCTCGGACAGGTTCTTGTGGTGCTTCTCCAACGCGCGCAGCAGCCAGCGCGGGTCGACCGCGACCACCACGACGAACAGTTCCATGGTGAGCAGCAGGTTGACCGCCTGGAGCACGTCGACCACCCGGCGCGGCCGGCACCGGTCGAGATCGTCGACGTAGAGCACGATCCGTTGCAGCGGCGGCGTTCCCTTCGCGCCGCTGGTTCGCCAGTACTCCCGGGCGGCGGTCAGGTCGCGGCCGAGGCGTTGCAGGTCGCTGTGGATGCGGCCGGTCAGCCCCCGGTAGGTCTCGTACCGGTCCCCGGTGCTGATCTCGGTCAGCAGCCCCTCCAGCCGGCGGGCCGGGTCCAGCCGGGTCAACGTCGCCTCGACCTGGAGAATCTCCCTGTCCACCTTGGACTTACGGTTTTCCAGGTCGCGTTTGGCCTGCGCCGCGTACGTCTCCAGCCGCCGCCAGGCCAGCACCGCCGGGGCGAGCACGACCAGCACCCCACCCAGCCATCGCAACACCCCGGCCCCCAACACGATCGCGGCCACCCCGACCGCGATCACCAGCAGCGCCACCGCAACCCGCCACCCAGCGGCCCGCAGATCCCGGCCCAGCTCACGCAACGCCACTCCGAACAGCCGCGCACTGCGCAGCGGCAGCAGCACCCGCCGCACCCACCCGGTGTGCTCCTCGACGGCCTTCAGGTCGGCGTCCAGCCGGTCCCGCTCCGCCTCCTTGGCCGACAGCGCGGCCTCCAGGTCGTCGACCCGCTCGGCCTCACCCGGGTCGGCCCGCCGCGCCAACTCCCGGAACAGGTGCTCCACGAGCCCCACCCACAGATGGTCGTCGCTGTAGTGCCAGGCGTTGAACCGAACCTGCCGCACGTTCCCCGCGAACCCCTCCCGCCCGGCCAGATCCTCGACCCGATCCCACACCTGCCGCATGAAGCTGGACTTCCCGATCCCCCAATCCCCCAGCAGCGCAATGGAAAGCGGCGGCACCGTGGACTCTGCCGCCACCACCGCCGCGATCATCTGCACATCGTTCGCGATCCCCAGCCGGTCCTCCCGGCTCTCCAGATCACTGACCACCTCCGCCAGCCGCTCCCCAGCCGGCGGCACGGCCTCCACCAGATCGAACATCCGAACCGAGCCGTCCCGCCCGCCGGAGACGATCACCCGCGAGTCCGGCGTGAACGCGACCGCCCGCACCGGCCCGTTGTGCGCCACCCACCTGGCGGCCTCGGAAAGGCTCGGCGTGCGCCGCCAGACGGCGATTCTGCTGCGATGATCGCCGACGGCGATCCACTCCCCGTCAGGGCTGATTGCAACCGAACTGACCTGCAGATCAGGAAGGTGCTGCGGCCCGGCGGCCATGTCTGTCAGGGAATCGGGCAGCACCCAGAGCACGTCGTCCTCGCCGAGAACTATCACCTCCCGGTCCGATGAGATCGCGACGGCCTGAGCGCCCGCCAGACGTGCATAAGGGCGGCCAGGATCACCGGAGGCGCGGTGCGAGCGCTGGATGGTGCCGTCGTCGTAAACGGCGATGAGCTCGGTGCCGTCGAGGGTGGTGACGAGTGCGCGAATGGTGCCGGGGTCGCCGGTGAGAAGGGGGCCTATTTCCTTGCCGGTGCCGCGGTTCCAGGTGGCGATGACGACGTCGGCGGTGGAGTCCGTCTCGCCGGAGAAGGCGGCGATGATCTCCAAGCCGTCCGGGGTGGTGGTCACCGCGCGGACTCCGTTGCCATAGCCCCCGAGGGGTTCGCCGACCTGTTCGCCTGTTGAACGATCCCACACGCGGACGGTGCCGCCGACGCTGCCGCTGATGATGCGGGTGGCGTCGGGGGTGAGGGCGAGGCACAGCACAGCGGTGGTGTGGCCGGTGAGTTCGAGGACCTGTTGCTCGGTGGCCAGGTCCCAGACGCGGATCGTCGAGTCGTCGCCGGCGGAGACGATCTGCCTGCCGTCCGGGGTGACCAACACGGCGTTGACCGGGCCTTCGTGTCGCACTAGGTGATCCGTCTTCGCTGGGCGTGCGCGGCGGCCTGGATTCGGCTCTTGAGCCCGAGTTTGCGCAGGATGTTGGACACGTGCACGCTGGCGGTCTTGGTGCTGATGAACAGTTCGGTGGCGATCTCGGCGTTGGTCAGGCCGCGGCCGACCAGTTCCAGGACCTCGGCCTCGCGGGCGGTCAGGCCGTGGCCGTCGGGTGGGGGCACTGGGTTGGGGTGTGCCTCGGGGGGAGTGAGGCGGGCGCGGTCGGCCAACTCGGCGGTCATGGTGGCGAGGGGGACGGCGCCCAGTTCGGTGGCGATCGCGCGCGCCGTGGCGAGTGCGGTCGCGGCGCGGGTCCGGGAGCCGCGGCCGATCAGCAGCGCCTCGGCTTCCCGGTACCGGGCGTAGCCGGACAGATGGCGGTCCACCCCGGCGATCGCGGCGAGGTCGGACCAGGCGTCCGGGTCGGGCTCGGACAGCCGGGTGCGCTCGGCGCCGGCCAGGCCGAGGGCGCGCCGGGTGCGTGGCAGCGGCACCGCGCCATCGGACTCCAAAGTGGACATATACTCGCGCAGCGAGGTCAGCAGCGCGTCGGCGGCGGCGGTGGCCGTTGCCGGGTTGTGGGCCAGGCCGGAGGCCCGGGCGTCGTCGGCGGCGTCGGCCTCCACCTGGACACCGATCGCGACCAGACGCGCGGTCAGGTACATGTCCTCGGCCGGCAGCGCCAGCCGCAGGCCGTCGCGGACCGCCGCGCGGGCGTCGGCCCACCGGCACTGCCGGGCGGCGAGCAGCGCCCGCAGCGCGGCCAGTTCGGTGCCGTACTGCGCGTCGTCCTGGCCGTCGAGCACGAAACCGGTGCGTTTCAACAACTCCTCGGCCGCCGCGAGCTCACCCCGGCGAATCAGCACATACGCCCTCGGCAGGTCGACGAAGATGTAGTTGAACGGGTCGGCCGCCAGGTCGTCCGGGTCCGCCCCGGTGTCCAGCGCCTCGTCCCAGCGATGCAGTTCGACCAGCGTCCGCACCACGTTGCCGACGATCGGCAGCAGGTAGAGGTCGAAGCCGAGCGAAGCGGCCCGGTCCACGCCTTCCCGCGCCAGGGTCAGCGCCTCGGCGTGCCGGTCCGTCCACATCAGACCTTCCGGCAGGTTCACGTAACCGACGCCGATGAACCGGGGGTTGCCCACGCGCCGGGCGAACTCGTTCTGCCGGCGCAGGAACTCCAGGCCGGACTCCACCTGCCCGAGCATCAGGTGACCGATGCCCAGCGCCATCAGGCTCCGGTTGACCACCATGTCGTCGCCGCCCGCCTCGGCCTGCGGCAGCAGCTCCCGGGCCCGGTGGATGCAGGCCCGGAACCGGGCGGAGAGCATCTCCAGCGCCATCGGCCAGGACGCGATCCGTAATCGCGCGGGCGAGCCCGCCGGCACCAGCTCGACGGCCCGCTCACTGGTGCTGCGCGCCAGATCCCAGTCACCCCGGCTGCGGGCCTGGTAGGACAGCTGCTCGTAGATCAGCGCGGCCCGCTCCGGTTCCGCCCGCTCGTCCACGAGCGCCAGCCGGCGCCGGGTCAGCTCGACCGCGCGGTGGTTGTGCGCGGCCAGGCTGGCCGCCTCGGCCGCGCGTTCCAGCAACGTGTCCAGCTCGACACCGGGCTCGGCCACCTCCGGCCAGCGCCGCAACGCCCGCTCGTAGTGGGCGTGCGCCTCGGCCGGGGCCAGCCCGTCGTCGGCCGCGCCGGCCGCCAGCATCGCCGCCGCCAGCGCCTCGGCCGGCTCACCCGCCGCATCCCAGTGGTGCGCGAGCTCCGCCGCCACCCCGGCCGCGGAACCGGTGACCGCCAGGTCGGGGTGCTCGCGCAGGGCGGCGGCCACCCGCGCGTGGGCGTGCCGGCGCTCGCCGGGCAGCAGGTCCCGGTACAGCGACTCCTGGATCAGCGCGTGCCGGAACGTGTAGGCGTCCGGGTCGACGGTGACCAGCTGTCCGTGCCCGACCAGCTCGCGCAGCGCGCCGTCCAGCTCCGCGACCGGCATCGGGGTGATCGCGGTCAGCAGGTCGTGCGGCACGGTCCGGCCCACGACGGCGGCGAGCCGGGCGAGCTGCTGGGCGGCGGTGGACAGCCGGGCCAGCCGGGTGATCACCACCTCGCGCACGGTGCTCGGCACGGCGCCCCGGGCCGGCCACGCGGCGAGCAGCTCCTCGGTGAAGAACGGGTTGCCCTCGGCCCTGGTCAGCAGCGTGTCCACGACGTCGGAAGCCGGTGCGGCGCCCAGGATCGCGTGCGCCAGGGCGGTCACCTCGGTCCGGTCCAGCGGCGCCAGCCGGAGCCGGTCCACCCGCGGGGAGCGGACCAGGTCGGCGATCAGCTTGGCCACCGGGTGGTCCGCGCCGACCTCCTCCGCCCGCAGCGTGAGGACCTGCAGCACCGGCGCGTGCGCGAGCGCGCGATGCAGGTACAGCAGCAGGTCCCGGGTGGACGCGTCGGCCCAGTGCAGGTCCTCCAGCACCAGCACGACCGGCGCCCCGGCCCCGGCGATCGCGTCGGCCACCCGCCGGAACTCCACCGCCCGGTCCGCCGGGGCCGCCGACCCGGTGCCCAGCAGCGGCGGCGCGTCCGGCAGGCCGCGCAGCGCCTCGACGAACGGCGCGTACGGGATGTCGGCCTCGAACTGCAGGCAGCCGCCGGTCAGCACGGTCGCGCCGGAGACGATCGCGGTGCGCGAGAACGCCTGCACCAGCCGGCTCTTGCCCACCCCGGCGTCGCCCTGGATCAGCACCAGCGGGCCGCCGCCGGCTTCGGCGTCGGCCAGCGCCGACCGGAGCGCGGCCAGCTCGGCCCGCCGCCCGATCAGTTCCGGTACCGAGACCCGCCGCGCCACGGCGATGAGTATCCACCAGCCGGAATAAGTCCCACACGGGCGTGAACTAAGGCGATGCCGGATGTGTAAGGAACCGAGGGTCTGGAGGATCACATCTGACGTCGGGGTGGCGTGGAGGCGAGGGAGACGACGGTGACGGGCACATCGCTGCTGGATCGGCACGCACGGGACTGGACCTGCCTGCAGGAGGCCAGACACCGGCCGCTGCGCCGGGCATTGCTCGGCGCGCTGGGGTCGTTGACCGGCGTGCGGCTGTTGGATGTGGGATGCGGGGTGGGGTTGCTGCTGCGCGAGGCGTCCGACCGGGGGGCGTGGGTGGCCGGGGTGGACACCACCGAGGGGTTGCTCGAGGTGGCCCGCTGGGCACTGCCGGACGCCGATCTGCGGATCGGCCAGCTGACCGCGCTGCCCTACGACAACGGGCGGTTCGACGTGGCGACCGCGTGCAACACGTTGTGCTACGCCGAGGACCGGGCCGCGGCGCTGGCCGAGTTGGCCCGGGTGGTGCGTCCGGGCGGCCGGGTGGCGGTCGGTGACTGGGCGGACTGCGCGGGATCGCTGACCCGGGACTTCCTCAACGTGCTGGGGGTGTCGGCGGAGGTCCCGATCGAAGACGCCGGTCTGGTCCGGGTCGACGGCAGTGAGCTGGACTACCCGGTCAACTACCCGGATCTGTCCACCGCGTGGTCGGCGATGATGGCACGCGGTGCGGTCGCCGAGGCGATCGCGGTGGCCGGCCGGGAGCCGGTGCACGCCGCGTTCCTGGACGTGTTCGGCCCGGCCCGCCGGCCGGACGGCTCGATCCGGGACGAGAACACGTTCCGTTACGTGGTCGCGCAGCGCCCGGTCTAGCTCGGCGGCGCGGCGAGGGGGATGACCAGGTCGCATGCCGGTTGGTCGGCCGGGGTGGTGCGCCAGTCGGCGATCAGTACTTGCCGGGGTGGGCCGGCGGGGGTGCGGCCGATGGTGGTGAGGTGGGCCTGGATGGCGTCGAGGGCGGGGAATACCGCGGGCCAGGCGGCTTCGGCCATGGTGAGGCGGATGGCGATCTCATCGTGGGCGGGGTCGAGGTGGGCCTGGATGTCGCCGAGCGTGGCGGCGGCTTGTTCGGCGGTGGGGAGGTCGGTCATCGGGCGGACGATCTCGACCGGGCCGTCGCTGTCGTCGCTCACGGCTCCGTGGTAGATGGTGTAGGGGCAGCCGGCGAGTCCGGGGAGTCCAGGGCCGGCCTGGCGCATGCGGGCCAGCAGGGCGCCGAGGGTGTCACCGGCCTGGGCGGCGTGGACATGGCGGATCGCGGAGACCACGGCGCGGTCGGGCATGGCGCGGACGAGGACCTCGTAGGTGCGGGTCACGGGCGTGTCCTTTCTGGACAGGAGCGTGCACAGGTAGTCCACGGTCGGGCGGCGGTGGAGCAGGTCGCGTTCGCGTTCGGCCCAGAACTCCCGTACCGCGGTGGCGGCGTCGATGCCGGGGAGGTCGAGCACGGCGGCGATCCGCGGCAGCGGCATGTCCAGGTGGCGCAGCAGCGCCACCAGCCGGGCGCGGGAGAGCTGGTCGGCGGAGTAGTAGCGGTATCCGGTCGTCTTGTCGACCTCGACCGGTACCAGCAGTCCCAGCTCGTCGTAGAGCCGCAACGCCTTGGCCGACAGCTGGGCACGAGCCGCGAACTCACCGATCAACAACAGGGCCACCGCTTCGCTCCTTCAGGTTCTGACACCACGATGGAGCTTCCCCCGGGGGCAAGGTCAACCCGGCATCGGTTCTAGACCCGTTCGAGCACGGTGCCGGTGGCCAGCGCGCCGCCGGCACACATGGTGACCAGGGCGGTCGCGGCGTCCCGGCGTTCCAGCTCGTGCAGGGCGGTGGTGATCAGCCGGGTGCCGGTGCTGCCGACCGGGTGGCCGAGCGCGATGGCCCCGCCGTTGACGTTGACCCGGTCCGGGTCGGGCTCGTGCACCTGGATCCAGGACAGCACCACGGCGGCGAACGCCTCGTTGACCTCGAACAGGTCCAGGTCGCCGATCTTCATCCCGGTGCGCGCCAGCAGCCGTTCGGTGGCCTGCACCGGCCCGTCGAGGTGCAGGTAGGGATCGGCGCCGACCAGGCACTGGGCCACGATCCGGGCGCGCGGGCGCAGGCCGAGCGCGGCGGCCCGGCGGGCGTCGGCCAGCAGCACGGCCGAGGCGCCGTCGGAGATCTGGGACGACGTGCCGGCGGTGTGCACCCCGCCGGGGACCACGGGGGAGAGCGCGGCCAGACCGTCCACAGTGGTCTCCCGCAGGCCCTGGTCCCGCTCGACCCCGGCGACCGGCACCACCTCGGCGGTGAACCGGCCGTCCGCCCAGGCGTGCTTGGCCCTGGCCTGTGAGCGTTCGCCGAACCGGTCGACCTCGGCCCGGCGCAGGCCGCGATGGGTGACGATCCGTTCGGCGGCGACGAACTGGTTGGGCAGGTCGATCGCCCAGGAGTCCGGCCGCGGCACGCCGACCTCGCTGCCCAGGTTGGCGCGCAACGGAACCCGGCTCATCGCCTCCACGCCGCAGGCGATGCCCACGTCGATCGCGCCGGCGGCGATCAGCCCGGCGATCAGATGGGTGGCCTGCTGGGCCGACCCGCACTGACTGTCCACTGTGGTGCAACCGGTCCGGGCCGGCAGGCCGGCGTGCAACCAGGCGGTGCGGGTGATGTTGCTGGACTGCTCGCCGGCCTGGGTGACGCACCCGCCGATCACCTGCTCCACCGCCGCCGGGTCGATTCCGGCGCGGTCGATGAGCCCGCGCTGCGCGGCCCCGAGTAGCTCTGCGGCGTGCAGGCCGGACAGCACGCCGCCGCGCCTGCCGATCGGCGTGCGCACGGCCGCCACGATCACCGGTTCACCCACGGTATCCAAGCTAGAACACGTTCGTCCGTCTGGGCAACGTCCAGTGAAGGGTGTTTACAAGGGCTTGGTTAGTGCCTATGTTCAAGTAGTTAACGCTGTAAGCTGAGTTCTTGATAGAACGTGTTCTAGGGGAGGTTCAGCGTGGTCGCTCCCCAGCTCCCGCTTGGCTTCGACTTCACCGATCCCAACATGTACCGGCTACGCATCCCGGTCGAGGAGTTCGCCGAACTGCGCGGCACCGCCCCGGTGTGGTGGAACCCGCAGCCGAAGGGAATCGCCGGGTTCGGCGACGACGGCTACTGGGTGGTCAGCCGGCACGCCGAGGTCAAAGAGGTGTCCCGGGCCAGCGAGCTGTTCTCCGCCAGCGAGAACACCGCGATCATCCGGTTCAACGAGGAGATGACCCGGGACCGCATCGAGATGCAGCGGCTCATCCTGCTCAACATCGATCCGCCGCACCACACCAAGCTGCGCGCGATCGTCAACCGGGGCTTCACGCCGCGCGCGGTGCACAGCCTGCGCGACACGCTGGCCGCCCGCGCCGAGCAGATCGTCAAGCAGGCCAAGGGAAACGGCGCCGGGGACTTCGTCACCCAGGTGGCCTGCGAGCTGCCGCTGCAGGCGATCGCCGAGCTGCTGGGCATCCCGCAGCAGGACCGGCACAAGGTGTTCGAATGGTCCAACCAGATGGTGGCCTACTCCGATCCGGAGTACTCGGTCGACCCCCAGGCCGCCTCCATCGAGCTGCTCGGCTACGCCTGGAACCTGGCCGAGCAGCGTAAGAAGTGCCCGATGAACGACATCGTCACCACGCTGGTGAACGCCGACATCGACGGCGGGCAGCTCAGCTCCGACGAGTTCGGGTTCTTCGTGCTGCTGCTCGCCGTGGCCGGCAACGAGACCACGCGCAACGCCATCACGCACGGCATGCACGCCTTCCTGAACCATCGCGACCAGTGGGAGCTGTTCAAGGCCGAGCGCCCGAAGACGGCGGCCGACGAGATCGTCCGCTGGTCCACCCCGGTGATGGCCTTCCAGCGCACCGCGCTTGCGGACACCGTGCTCGGCGGAGCGGAGATCAAGGCGGGCCAACGGGTCGGCCTGTTCTACAGCTCGGCCAACTTCGACGCCGAGGTGTTCGGCGACCCGGAACGGTTCGACATCACCCGCGACCCCAACCCGCATCTCGGTTTCGGCGGCAGCGGCGCGCACTACTGCATCGGCGCGAACCTGGCCCGCCTGGAGATCGACCTGATCTTCAACGCGATCGCCGACCACATGCCCGACATCCGCCAGGTCGGCAAGCCGCGCCGGCTGCGCTCCCCGTGGCTCAACGGCATCAAGGAGTTCCAGGTCACCTACGGCTAGGCCGGTACCATCCCGGGCCACGGCAGGCGACCATGAGCACCGGCCTGGCGCTGGGACGAGGGAATCGAAACGATCATCCGCCAGGACAACTAGGAAGCTGACTCGGACAGGTCCTCGGCCGAGCGCTGGCCGGCCTCGATCGTGCGGCGCAGGAAGCCGGCGATGAGCGTGAGCTCCTCGCCGGAGTAGCCGCCGCAGATCCGGGTGATCGCGGCGTTCATGCCGGAGTAGAGCTCCGCCAGATCCGCCGCGCGGTCCCGCTGCGCGCTGACCACCACGCCGCGCCGGTCGGCCGGGTCGCGCTCGCGCACGACCCAGCCCTGGCGTTGCAGCCGGTCGAGGATGCCGGTCACGGTCGCCGGGTGCAGTCCAGCCTGCCGGGCGAGCGTGCTCGGGCTCATCGGTCCCGCGCGGTCCAGCAGGTCGAGGCAGTCCAGGTCGACGTCGCGGAGTTCCATGCGCTGCCCGACATAGTGGTTGAGCAGGGAGAGCTGCGCGCGCAGCTCCCGCAGGGACGCCCGGATCTCGCCGGTGGCGGCGGACCTTGAAGATTTGGTTTCCATATAATACGGTTTCCATATCGTATGACTCGCGGAGAACAATCTACCTCGGGGGTGGGCTGATGAAGCTGACGGTCTTCGGTGCCAGCGGCGGCATCGGCGGTGAGGTGGTCCGGCAGGCGCTCGACGCCGGGCACACGGTCACGGCGGTGGTGCGCGACGCCGCCCGGTTCGAGGCCCGGCACGCCCGGCTCACGGTGTGCACGGTCGCCGGCCTGAGCGATCCCGGGCCGCTGCGGCCGGCACTGGAGGGCAGCGACGCGGCGCTGTCCGGCATCGGCCCGCGGCGCCGCCGCGACGCCGGCGTCGCCTCGGCGGCCACCCGCGCGATCCTGGCCGCGCTCGCGGACTGCGGGGTGCGCCGGTTCGTCGCGGTGAGCGCCGCGCCGGTCGGAGCCATCCCGGAGGGCGAGAGCTGGCCGATGCGCCGGGTCGCGTACCCACTGATCCGGGCCGTGCTGCGGGACATCTACGCCGACTTGGCGGTGATGGAGGAGGAGATCCGCGACAGCCCGACGGACTGGACCGTGGTGCGGCCGCCCCGGCTGCTCGACAAGCCGCTGACCGGTGGTTACCGCACCGCCATCGGCACGAACGTGCCCCGCGCCGGCTCGATCTCGCGCGCGGACGTTGCCCACGCGATGCTGGCGGTCCTCGACGATCCGGCCACCATCCGGCAGGCGGTCGGCGTCGCTCGCTGAACCGGCCGCCCGATCGGGCAACCCCGGCCGCCCGCTCGCCCACCCGGCGAGGCAGGCCGGCATCGCGCCGCTGCAGCAGGCTGGTCCTGTGATCGGTCCCCGCCGCGTGCTGCCGGCCGCCGCCCTGCTGGCGGTGGCCCTGTCCGGCGCGGCGTCCTGCTCCGGCGACAACCCGGCCACCGACTTCTGCACCGGCTACGGCGACGCGATGCACGGCCTGGTCGCCGCCGCGCGCCAGTACCCCATGAACCCGGCCAACTTCACCGCCACCTACAAGTCCACAATGGACAACATCGGCAAGGTCCGGGCCAAGGCCCCGGACGAGCGGCTCCGCTCCGCCTTCGACCGCTCGATGTTCACCTTCTCGGTCTTCGACAACGAAGCCAGCCTCGCCGATCTCCTGTCCCGCGCCGACTTCTCCACCAACGCCGTCATCCTCACCTGCGCCGAGTACGGCCTGGACATCACGGTCTGACCCCCGGCGATTCCCCGGCTACGGTTTTTCGGCGCCCACCACCCACATCGAGAAGAACTGGGAGCCGCCGCCGTAGGCGTGGCCGAGGGCGGTGCGGGCGCCGTCCACCTGATGCTCGCCGGCCCGGCCCATGACCTGCATGGCGGCCTCGGCGAAGCGGAGCATTCCGGAAGCGCCGATCGGGTTGGAGGAGAGCACGCCGCCGGAGGGGTTGACCGGCAGCCGGCCGCCGATCTCGGTGTCGCCGGCCTCGGTGAGCTTCCAGCCCTGGCCCGGCTCGGCGAAACCCAGGTTCTCCAGCCACATCGGCTCGAACCAGGAGAACGGCACGTAGATCTCGGCGGCGTCGATCTGGCCGAGCGGGTCGGTGATGCCGGCCTGCCGCCAGAGCGCGGCCGCGGCGTCCTGACCGGCCCGGGGGTTGACCTGGTCACGCTCGGCGAACATGGTCGGCTCGGTGCGCATCGCGGTGGCGTGGATCCAGGCCACCCGCCGGCCGGCCGCCGCGGTCTCGTCGCCGAGCACCACGGCCGCCGCGCCGTCCGAGGACGGGCAGGTCTCGTCGTACCGGATCGGGTCCCACAGCATGGTCGACGCCCGCACCGACTCGACCGTGATGTCCGGCTGGCGCAGGTGCGCGAACGGGTTCAGGGCGCCGTTGCGCCGGTCCTTGACCGCGACCAGCACGCCGATGTGCTCGGGTGCGCCCGAGCGGCGGATGTAGGAGCGCACGTGCGGCGCGAAGTACCCGCCGGCACCGGCGCCGACCGGCATGGTGAACGGGGGGTGGATCGACAGCGCCCACATCGCGTTGGACTCCGACTGCTTCTCGAACGCCACCGCGAGCACCCGCCGGTGCACGCCGGCCTGTACCAGGCTGGCCGCCACGTTCGCCGTCGAGCCGCCGACCGAGCCGGCGGTGTGCACGCGCAGCAACGGTTTCCCTGGGGCGCCGAGCGCGTCGGCCAGGTACAGCTCCGGCATCATCACGCCCTCGAACAGGTCCGGCGCCTTGCCGAGCACCACCGCGTCGATGTCGGCGAAGTCCACCTCGGCGTCGGCCAGTGCCCGGTCGATCGCCTCCCGGCACAGCCCGGCGATGGACACGTCGGTGCGCTTGGTCCGGTGGTGCGTCTGTCCGGTGCCGAGCACCGCCGCCCGCTCGCTCATGGCTGCCCCCCGTCCAGCACGCACACCAGGTTCTGTTGCAGCAGCGGGCCGCTCGTGGCGTGCGCCAGCGCCCGGCCGGCCGTGCCGGCCATGACCGCGCGGGCCGCCTCGCCGATCCGGGCGAGCCCCGCGGCGAACATCGGGTTGCCGCACAGCGCCCCGCCGGACGGGTTGATCCGCACCTCCTCGCCGAGCCCGAGCGCCTGGCGCAGCAGGATCTCCTGATGCGTGAACGGCGCGTGCAACTCGGCCACATCGATCCCGTCCGCGCCGGCCGCCTTGGCCGCGGCCACCGTGGACGGCGAGGTGGTCAGCTCGCGAGCGCCCAGCGCGGCCGACTCGATCCGGTGCTCGAACCCGGTGATCCAGGCGGGCCGTTCGGTGATGTCCTGCGCGCGGCCGGTCGCGGCCAGCACCACGGCCGCGGCGCCGTCCGAGATCGGCGCACAGTCGTGTGCCCGCAACGGATCGGCGAGGTACGGCCGGGCCAGTAGCTCGTCCACCGAGACTGGGCCGGCGAGTTGGGCGGCCGGGTTGGCCGTCGCGTCCGCGCGGCTGCGGGCGGCCACCGCCGCCATGTCCCGCTCGGTCCACAGCCCGGCCTCGATGCCCAGCCGCGCCTGCAGTCCGGCGAGCGCGACCGGGTCCGGCCACAGCGGTGCGACCAGGTACGGGTCGAGCTGCAGCGCGAGCACCCGGCGCAGTTCGCCGGCCGAGGACTTGCCGAACCCGTACACCAGCGCGGTGTCCACCTCGCCGGTACGGATCTTCACCCACGCCTCGTAGAGCGCCCAGGCGCCGTCCATCTCCACGTGTGACTCGATGATCGGCGGAAAGGCGCCGATCGCGTCGACCGCCGACACGAACGAGAAGGCCCGGCCGGCGAGATAGTCCGACGACCCGGAGCACCAGAACCCGATGTCCTGTTTGGACAGTCCAGTGGCGGCGAGCACCTCCTCGAACACCGGGATGAGCATCTCGACGCCGTTGGTGGTGGCCGGCGTCCGCCGAACGTTGCGGGCCTGGGCGAACCCCACGACCGCGATCTCCCGCATGCCGGCCCCCTACAGGTGGTTGGCGTAGGACTCGTACGGCGCGTCCGGCTCGCCGGTCGGACGGAAGTGGTCGATGTTGCGGGTGGTGGTGCCCCATTCGGCGCGGGGCCGCCACACCGCGGCCACCCGCATGCCCATCCGGACCTCGTCCGGCCGGCAGCCCAGCACCAGGTGCAGGAACGCGATGTCCGCGCCGTCCAGCAGAATGTAGGCGGCCACATAGGGTGGCGTGATCCGTTGCCCGAGGAACGGCACGTTGACGACGCAGAAGGTGGTGACCGTGCCCCGGTCGGGCAGTTCGACGTTCTCCCCGGTGAACACCCCGCAGGTCGGGCAGGCCCCCCGGGACGGCACGTACACCTTGTGGCACACCGGACAGCGCTGCCCGATCAGCCGGCCCTCGGCCAGGCCGCGCAGGTGCACGTCCTCACCGGGGGAGACGGTGTGCAGCACGGTCAGGTGAACCGGCGCGGTGATCATGGTGACCGGCTCGGCCGGCGGGCCGGCCGGGACCGCGGCCTGCGGTGCGTCGAGCGGCTCGAAGCAGGCGATGTCCCGGATTCCGTTGCCGGGTGTGTCCGACCACCGCACCCGGACCCGCATCCCGGTGCGCATCCGGTCCGGTGTGCCGGCGTCGACCGCGTGCAGCATCGCGGTGCCGGCCCCGTCGAGGTGGATCAGCGCCCAGCCGAACGGGTGCGGAAGTGGTTGCCCGGCAAGCGGTTGCGCCTGCCAGGACCAGGTGCGCACGGTCCCGGCGGTGGCCACCTCGACCAGTTCGGACAGCGGTGCCGCGGTGACCGGGTCGTACTCGACCGGCGGCACGTGCACCCGGCCGTCCGAGCCGCGCACGCCGAGCAGTCGGCGGCCGGCCAGCGCCGTGGCGAACTCGCTCAGCAGGGGGCCGAGCGAGCGGGTGTAGTCGAACCCCACCTCGAGTGGCGCGCTCAGCGGCGCCTGCCCTACCGTCACGAGCCGAGTGAAACACGTTCTAATATTGTTGGCAACACACCTGGTAGGAGGCTTCGATGAAGCTCGGACTTCAGCTCGGGTACTGGGGCGCCGGGCCGACGCCCGGCGCGGCGGAACTGGTTGCGGAGGCGGACCGGGCCGGCTTCGACGCCGTGTTCGCCGCCGAGTCCTGGGGCTCCGACGCGTTCACCCCGCTGGCCTGGTGGGGTTCGGCGACCGAACGGGTCCGGCTGGGCACCTCGGTCGCGCAACTCTCCGCGCGGGCGCCGACCGCCTGCGCGATGCACGCGCTCACCCTGGACCACCTCTCCGGCGGCCGGGCGATCCTGGGCCTGGGCGTGTCCGGGCCGCAGGTGGTCGAGGGCTGGTACGGCGCGCCGTTCGGCAAGCCGCTGGCCCGCACCCGGGAGTACGTCTCGATCATCCGGCAGGTGCTCGCCCGGGAGGCTCCGGTGCGCGGCGACGGGCCGCACTATCCGTTGCCGTACCACGGTCCCGGTGCGGAGGGGCTGGGCAAACCGCTGCGGTCGATCGTCCATCCGCTGCGCTCCGACCTGCCGATCTGGCTGGGCGCCGAGGGTCCGCGCAATGTGGCGCTGGCCGCGGAGATCGCCGACGGCTGGCTGGCGATCTACTACTCGCCGCGCCTGGCCGGCATGTACAACTCCTGGCTGGACGAGGGCTTCGCCCGGCCCGGCGCCCGGCGCGGCCGGGCGGACTTCGAGGTCGCCGCGAGCGCCTCGGTGGTGATCACCGACGATCCGGCGACGGCGATCGACCGGCTGCGGCCGGTGGTGGCGCTCTACGCAGGCGGGATGGGCGCGCAGAGCCGCAACTTCCACGCGGATCTGTTCGTCCGCATGGGATACGGGTCGGTGGTCGAGGAGATCGGGCGGCTGTTCCGGTCCGGGCGCAAGGAGGAGGCGGCCGCGGCGGTGCCCGACGAGATGGTCACCGAGACCGCGATCATCGGCTCGGCCGCCGAGGTCCGCGACCAGATCGCGGTCTGGGAGAAGGCCGGCGTGACCATGCTGCTGGTGCACTGCTGGGAGGTGGGGCAGATCCGCGCGCTGGCCGACGCCGTGCTTGCCCCGAACTGAAACACGTTCTAGATTGACCGTATGGCCTCGATCGGGCTGTGGAACATCGCGCGGGAGCGGCCGGACCTGGTCGCGATCATCGGGCCGGACGGAACCGAGCTCACCTACGGCGAGCTGGCCGCCGCGACCAACCGGTACGCCCGCGGCCTGCGGGCGCTCGGCCTGAAGCCGGGGGACAGCATCGTGTTCCTGCTGCCCAACGGATCCGAGGTTCCGGTGCTCTACTTCGCCGCGACGCAGATCGGGCTCTACGTCGTCGCGGTGAACTGGCATCTGGTCGGCCCGGAGGTGGCCTACATCCTGCGGGACAGCGGTGCCAAGGCGTTCGTGGCGCACGAACGGTTCGCCGAGGTGGCGGCGGCTGCGGCCGTCGAGAGTGGACTGGACGAGCGGGGTCGGTTCGCGGTCGGGCGGGTCCCGGGGTTCCGGCCGCTGGCCGAGTTGGGCACCGGCCAGCCGGACACGCCGCCGGAGGAGCGCACGACCGGGGCGCCGATGCTCTACACCTCGGGCACCACCGGGCGGCCCAAGGGTGTGCGCCGGGCGCTCACCGGGCAGGACCCGGACCAGGTTCCCCCGATGGCCGCTGGGTTCTTCGGGTTCTTCGGGCTCGCGCCGTTCGACGGCCACGTGCACCTGTGCGGATCTCCGCTCTACCACACGGCGGTGCTCAACTTCGTCACCATCTCCGTCCAGTTGGGACATCCGGCGGTGCTGATGGACCGCTGGGACCCGGAGCGGATGCTGGCGCTGATCGAGCGGTACCGGGTGACCCACACGCACATGGTGCCCACCCAGTTCCACAGGTTGCTGGCGCTGCCGCCCGAGGTGCGGTCGCGCTACGACGTGTCGTCGCTGCGGGCCGCGATCCACGGCGCGGCACCGTGTCCGGTGCAGACCAAGCGCCGGATGCTCGACTGGTGGGGCCCGGTGGTGATCGAGTACTACGCGGCGACCGAGGGCGGCGGCACGGTGATCACCGGGCCGGACTGGCTCGCCAAGCCGGGATCGGTGGGCCGCCCGTGGCCCGGTTCGGTGGTGCGCATCCTCGACGAGCAGGGCGCCCAACTCCCGCCCGGCGAACCCGGCTTGGTCTACCTCCGCATGGGCACGTCGACCTTCGAATATCACCACGACCCGGAGAAGACCCGGTCCGCCCGGTCCGGCGACCTGTTCACGTTGGGCGACATCGGCTACCTAGACCCCGACGGCTACCTCTTCCTGCTGGACCGCAAAGCCGACGTGATCATCTCCGGCGGCGTGAACATCTACCCCGCCGAGATCGAGTCAGAGTTGGCCTGCCACCCCAAAGTCGCGGATGTCGCGGTCTTCGGCGTCCCGCACGACGACTGGGGCGAGGAGATCAAGGCCGTCGTCCAACCCGCCGACGGCGTCCCCGCCACCCCCGACCTCACCGCCGAACTGCTCACCTTCGCCGCCACCAGACTCGCCAAGTTCAAACTCCCCCGCACCATCGACTACCTCCCCACCCTCCCCCGCGACCCCAACGGCAAACTCCACAAACGCACCCTCCGCGCCCCCTACTGGGCCGACCGGGAACGGGTCATCTAGGGCCGCATTTTCAGTCGCAGCCATTCGTGGTCGCCGCGTTCGATGGCGCGGCGTCGTTTCCGCAGTGCTCAACGCCATTCACCGGGCACT
>NZ_DASTBH010000440.1:0-11437 GCF_035712165.1 Actinophytocola sp.
GACCACGCCGTGCAAGGCGGCCCGCAGACCGTCGCCATCCCTGGCCCAGGCCAGCACGATGTGACCGTCGTCGAGCCGCACCGGCACGCCGGTGAACCGGCGGGGCACCGTCCAGCCGCCACCGAGCACCCGGGCGCGCGCCGGCGGCTCCCCGTCCACCGCCGCGATCCGCGCCACCGCAAGGGTTTCCGACCCCTGGGTGAGGGTCGAGGCGGTCAGCCGCACGCCGAGCAGCCGCCGCCGGGCGCGCACCCAGCCGGCCGCCGCCGCGGCCAGCCCGACTCCGACCACCAGCCAGGCCACCCAGTGCACCGGCCCGGACAGCGCCTCGACCGCGATCCCGGCCACCGCGAACACCGGCCCCCACAGCACCGGCCACCAGCTCGATCCCCGTTCCTCGAACAGCACCGTCACGTAGGCAGTTCGGTCGGCCGGAAGAACACGTTCGAGCTGGGCAGGTACATCAGCACCGTGGCCGTCGCGGCCAGCAGGGCGGTCATCAGCCCGAACTGGGTCGGCAGGATGAGGAAGTAGAACAGCACGGTGACCAGGCCGAGCATGGTCAGCAACAGCCGCGCCCGGCGGATCCCGTCCTGCGCCTTGTAGGCGAACAGCGCGAACAGCACCGCGAACACCAGTGCCGCGACCATGAACGTCCAGAGCAGGGTGTTGGCGCCGCGAATGATCTGCTCGTTGGTGACGTCCGGTTCCTTGGTCCGGATCCAGGTGTTGATCAGATCCTGCTTGTTGGCCATCAGGATGATCGCGTTGAGCACGCCGCACGCGCCCGCCGTGATCCACACGATCATGGCGTACCGCACCGGCGTCGGCCTGCGGTCCAGCGGCTGCCGGGCCGCGGCCGCCTCGTCGGCGGTCGGCATCACCGGCTCGTCGTCCGGCTCGTCCGGTTTCGCGTTCACGGCGGGACCGTACCCAAACGGGTTAACCGGTGCGCAACCAGCCCGCGACCTCGGTGGCCCAGTAGGTCAGCACGATGTCCGCACCGGCCCGGCGGATCGAGGTCAGCGTCTCCAGCACGGCCCGCCGCCGGTCCAGCCAGCCCTTCTCGGCGGCCGCCTCGACCATGGCGTACTCACCGGAGATCTGGTACGCGGCGACCGGCACGTCGGAGATCTCGGCGACCGCCCGGACCACGTCCAGGTAGCTCATCGCGGGTTTGACCATCACCAGGTCGGCGCCTTCGTCGAGGTCGAGCCGCGCCTCGCGGAGCGCCTCCCGCACGTTGGCCGGGTCCTGCTGGTAGGTGCGGCGGTCGCCCTCAAGGGACGACTCCACCGCCTCGCGGAAGGGCCCGTAGAACGCCGAGGCGTACTTCGCCGCGTACGCCAGCACCGCGACGTCCCGGTGGCCCGCGGCGTCCAGCGCCGAGCGCACCGCGCCGACCTGGCCGTCCATCATGCCGCTCGGGCCGAGCAGGTGGGCGCCGGCCTCGGCCTGGGCGACCGCCAGCTCGCCGTAGCGGCGCAGCGTGGCGTCGTTGTCCACGGTGCCGTCCGGCGCGAGCACGCCGCAGTGGCCGTGGTCGGTGAACTCGTCCAGGCACACGTCGGACATGAGCACGGTGGCGTCGCCGAGGTCGGACCGCAGGTCACGGAGCGCCACGTTGAGCACCCCGTCCGGGTCGATTCCGCCGGAGCCGACCGCGTCCTTGGTGATCGGGATGCCGAACAGCATCAGGCCGCCGACGCCGGCCTCGACCGCCTCGTGCGCGGCCTTGCGCAGGCTGTCCCTGGTGTGCTGGACCACGCCCGGCATGCTGCCGATCGGAACCGGCTCGGCCGCACCCTCCTTGACGAACATGGGCAGCACCAGTTGGTGCGGTGCGATGGTGGTCTCGGTGACCATCCGCCGCAGCGCCTCGGTACGCCGCAGCCGGCGCGGCCGGTGGGTGGGGAACATCGCGCCCTCCCTGTATTCAGCTATGTGCAAGCCCCGTCAGCGGCGGGCCCGCTTGGTCTTGCGCGGGGGCGGCAGGGCGCCCTCGGCCCGCAGCCGGGCGGCGTGCTCGGCCAGGGCGTCCACCAGGGCCGGCACGGTGGCGTGCTCCGGCTGGACGTCCACCCGCAGGCCGAACTCCCGGGCGGTCTCGGCGGTCTTCGGCCCGATGCAGGCGACCAGCGTGCGGGTGTGCGGCTTGCCGGCGATGCCGACCAGGTTGCGCACCGTCGACGACGAGGTGAAGCAGACCGCGTCGAACCCGCCGGTCTTGATCATCTCGCGGGTCTCGGCCGGCGGCGGCGCGGCGCGCACCGTGCGGTAGGCCGTCACGTCGTCGATCTCCCAGCCGCGGTCGCGCAGGCCGGCGGCCAGCGTCTCAGTGGCGATGTCGGCGCGCGGCAGCAGCACCCGCTCGACCGGGTCGAGGATGTCGTCGTAGGGCGGGAACTCCTCGAGCAGGCCCTCACTGGACTGCTCGCCGGAGGGCACCAGTTCCGGCACGATGCCGAACGAGCGCACCTTGGCCGCCGTGGCCTCGCCGACACAGGCGATCTTCACGCCGGAGAACGCCCGGGCGTCCAGGCCGAACTCGGCGAACTTCTCCCACACCGCGCGCACGGCGTTGGTCGAGGTGAAGATCAGCCACTGGTAGCGGCCGTCGACCAGGCCCTTGACCGAGCGCTCCATCTGCGCGGGGCTGCGCGGCGGCTCCACCGAGATGGTCGGCACCTCGGACGGGATGGCGCCGTGCAGCCGCAGCCGCTCGCTCATCTCGCCCGCCTGGTCCTTGGTGCGCGGCACCAGCACCCGCCAGCCGTACAGCGCCCGGGACTCCCACCAGGACAGCTTGGACCGCGCCGACACCGCGGCGCCCACGGTCACCACCAGCGGGCCGGTGATCTCGCCTGCATCCGCGGCCAGCGCGGCCAGCGTGGTGTCCACGGTGCGTTGGCCCGACCCGGTGCCGTCCACCGTGACCGCGACCGGGGTCTGCGCGGCCAGGCCGTGCTCGACCAGCGCGGAGGCCGCTTCGGCCAGATGGCTCGCGGTGGCGCTGAGCACGATCGGTCCGGGCGTTGCGGCCAGCCCGGCCCAGTCCACGTCGCCGCGCACGTCGACCGCGGCGTGCGTCGGGCCGAGCGCGATGCCGGCATAGGCGGGCACCGCGGTCGCGGCCGGCACGCCGGGCACGATCTCGAAGGCCACGCTGGTGCGGGCCACGGCCTGCGCCTCGGCCACGACCCCGGCGTGGGTCAGCGGATCGCCGGCCACCAGCCGGACCACCACCCGACCGGCCTTCGCCTCGGCGACCAGATCCTTGGCCACGTCGGCGGGGTCGCCGACGGCCGGCCGGATCTCGGCGTCCGCGCTGGCGGTGGCGAGCACGTCGGACGGCACGTCCGGATCGGTCACCAGCAGCTCACCGCGCCCGAGCAGGTCGGCCGCCCGGACGGTGAGCAACGCCGCGTCACCAGGCCCGGAGCCGACGAACGCCACACGCCCGGGACTCTTACGTACACGGGTGGTCATCAACCCACACTTCCCATCAACTACCTCTTCACGACTCCGGGCCGGACAACACCCCAGCCCCGAGCTCGAGCAGCTCGGCGGCCAGTGCGCGGCCGAGCCGCTCCCCTTCGGTCAGGTCACCGGTGGCCGATGCACGCACCAGCACGACGGCCTGACCATCCCCAGTTCCGCGGTCCGACAGGTTGGCCGCGGCAACACCGCGTAGCGACAGCCGGTGGACCACCCGATCCGTGCCCGGCTCGTCACCACTCTCGAGATCTTCCACTACATCGGCCAATGCGCCAACCGGCGCGCTGCAGCCGGCCTCCAGCGCGGCCAGCAGGGCCCGCTCCGCACCGACCGCGGCCCGGGTGGCCGGGTCGTCCAGGGTGGACCGGAGCAGGTGCTCGACGTCCACGTCGTCGACCCGGCACTCCACGGCCAGCGCACCCTGGGCGGGGGCCGGCAGCATCTGGATCGGGTCGAGCACCTCGGTGATCACGTCCAGCCGGCCGAGCCGGTGCAGTCCGGCCCTGGCCAGCACCACGGCGTCCAGCTCACCCTCGGTGACCTTGCGGATCCGGGTGTCCACGTTGCCCCGGATCGGCACGATCACAAGGCCGAAGCCCAGCGCCTCGAGCTGAGCGGCCCGGCGCGGCGAGCCGGTGCCGACCCGGGAACCGGGCGGCAGCTCGCCGAGGGTCAGCCCGTCCCGGGCCACCAGCGCGTCCCGGGGGTCGGCCCGCAGCGGCACCGCGGCCAGCGAGACCCGCGGGTCGGGCGCGGTGGGCAGGTCCTTGTAGGAGTGCACCGCGACGTCGACCGTCCCGGTGGCCAGCGCGTCGCGCAGGGCCGAGGTGAACACTCCGACGCCCAGCTCGGCGACCGGGGCCGACGAGCGGTCGCCCGGCGTGCTCACGGTGATCAACTCGACGGTGGCGCCCGCGCGCTCCAGCGCGTCGACCATCAGACCGGTCTGCGCCAGGGCGAGAGCGCTCCCTCTCGTCCCTACCCTGATCGTCCTGGTCACCCAGCCTCACCATCCGCGGCAGGCGTGACGATCACACCCGGCATGTGCGGGTCGAGCTGGAACAGCTCGCGCAGGGCGTCGGCGTAGCCGGTGCCGGCCGGCCCGGAGGCCAGCTCCTTGACCCGGACGGTCGGGGTGTGCAGCAGCTTGTCGACGACCCGGCGCACGGTCCTGGTCAGCTCCGCGCGCACGCCCGGGTCCAGGTGGGGCAGCCGGGAGTCCAGCCGCAGCAGCTCGGCGTCGATCACCTCGGCGGCCTGCCGGCGCAGCGCGGTGACGGTCGGGGTGACCGCGGCGCTGCGCTGGGTGGCCAGGTAGTCGCGCAGTTCCTCGGCGACGATCTCGGCGGCGCGCCGGGTGTCCAGCTCGCCGGGCGCGGTGCCGAGCCGGCGCCGCAGCCGCTCCAGGTCGACCACGTCGACGCCGGGCAGCGCCTCGACCTCGGTGTCGACGTCGCGGGGCAGGCCGAGGTCACAGATGACCAGTGGCGCTCCGGCCGGGCGCGGCCCGACCATGCCGGCCGCGATCACGGCATCGGCCGAGCCGGTGGCCGACACCAGCACGTCGGCCTCGGCGATGGCGGCCGGCAGTTCGGCCAGCCCGACCGCGTCGGCGGTCAGGCCCTGGGCCCGCAGCGTGGTGGCCAGCCGCGCGCCCCTGGTCTCGGTGCGGTTGGCGACCACGATCCGGGCCACCCCGGCCCGGCGCAGCGCGGCGGCACTCAGCGCGCCCATCGACCCGGCGCCCACGATCAGCGCCCGCCGGCCGGCCAGCCCGCCGAGGGTCGCGGCGGCGTCGGTGAGCGCCTCGGCCACCACCGAGCGGCCGGCCTGGTCGAGTCCGGTGTCGGTGTGCACCCGCTTGCCGACGCGCAGCGCCTGCTGGACAAGCTCGTGCAGGGTCCGGCCGACCGTGCCGGCGGTGCGGGCGACGCCGTAGGCGGCGCGCACCTGGCCGAGGATCTGGGACTCGCCGACCACCATCGAGTCCAGGCCCGCCGCGACGGTGAACAGGTGCTCCGCGGCGGCCGCCGCGTAGTGCACGTAGAGGTGCTGGTAGAGGACCGAGGAGTCCAGCCCGGCGTGCCGGGACAGCACGCCGACGACGTCACCCAGCCCGGCGTGGAACCCGTCGACGACGGTGTAGACCTCGACCCGGTTGCAGGTGGAGACCAGCATCGCCTCGGAGACCGCGGCGCAGCCGAGCAACTCGTCGAGGATCTTGCCCAGCTCCGCGCCGGGCACCGCCGCACGTTCCAGAACCCGGAGGTCGGCGGTCCGATGCGACATTCCGACCGCAAGGATGCTCATCCCCTGATCACCACCCCGTCCATGCCGCGGTCAAGCACCGGCGTCACCACCCCGTTGACCTGGGGTGCCGGCCCGGCGCCATCCGCCCGGCGAGCCACATGGAAGGACAGGATCTGCAGTTCGACCGCCAGGTCGACCTTGCGGACCTCTACGGTGTCAGGGACCTGCAGTACTACGGGAGCGAAATTCAGGATGCACTCGACGCCGCCTTCCACCAACCGATCGCAAACAGCCTGTGCGGCGGCGGGCGGGGTGGCAATAACCCCAATGGAAACTTCGCGTTCTGAACACACCCGCACAATGTCGTCGATGTGATTGACGGTGATTCCGCCGACCGGAATACCGATCAGGTCGGGGTCGACGTCGAACAGGGCGGTCACCGGGAAGCCCCGGCTGGGGAAGCCGCCGTAGTTGGCCAGGGCGTGCCCGAGGTTTCCGATCCCGGCCACGGCCACGCTGTGCTTGCGGGTCAGCCCGAGGATCCGCTCGACCTGGCCGATCAGCAGCACGACGTCGTAGCCGACCCCCCGGGTGCCGTACGAGCCGATGTAGGACAGGTCCTTGCGCAGCTTCGCCGAGTTCACGCCGGCCGCGACGGACAGTTCCTCGCTGGAGACCGTGACCAGACCCTGCTCCCGCATGGCCGAGAGCACCCGCAGGTAGACCGCGAGCCGGGCGACCGCGGCCTCCGGGATGGCCCGGGCCCGGTCCCGCGCGGCGGGGACGGACGCGTCGAAGGAACCGCCGGCGACCGCGGGGATCGGTGCGGTGATCTCCGCATCACTCGGTGCTGGGGTGGCTCTGCCGATCCCATCACCTTGGCCACGCTGCGCCACGCCAAAACTCCTCGACAGAACTCGCCCTGGAATGTGAACACGGTAGCTGCTTGTGAACACATGCACAAAGTCGCCGGCCAGAGGCATAACCAATGACACACCTCGGTGGGCGAGAGCCGCTCAAGCAGTAGTAGACCACGCGTGCAGCGCCCGCTCAGCCGGCGGTGCGACCCGCGGGCGCGAGTCACGCGGCCGTGAACTCCACCGCATGCCATCCGGTCGCCCCGTCCGGCGCCGGGGCCGTGCGCTCGTCGGTCTGCGTGCGGCCGGTCCGGTCGGTGGCCCGCACCTCGACCTTGTGCTCACCGCGGCCGGCGTCCACCGTGACCCGCCACATCCGCCAGGTGGCCAGGCTGACCTCGGTGGCCAGCTCGGCGGGCTGCCAGGCGCCCTCGTCCAGGCGCACCTCGACCCGGTCGATCCCGACGGTCTGGGCCCAGGCGATACCGGCGACCACCAACCGGCCGGCCGGGACGGTGGCATCCGGGCGCGGCGAGTCGATCCGGGACTGGGTCTTGATCGGCGCCTTGGCCGCCCAACCGCGCGGGATCCAGTAGCCCTCCCGCGCCTGGAACGTGGTCAGCTCCCAGTCCACCACCCACTTGGTCGCCGACACGTAGCCGTACAGCCCGGGCACCACCATCCGGGCCGGGAAGCCGTGCTCGACCGGCAGCGGCTCGCCGTTCATCCCGATCGCGAGCAGCGCGCCGCGCCGCTGGTCCAGCAGCGCGTCGACCGGGGTGTTCGCCGTGAACCCGTCCGCGCTGGTGGACAGCACCGACTCGGCTCCGGGGCGCACCCCGGCCTCGAGCAGCAGGTCGCGGATCGGCACCCCGACAAAGTTGGCGGTCGACACGTACTCGCCGCCGACCTCGTTGGACACGCAGGTCAGGGTCACCGGCCGCTCGACGAGCCGGCGGTCGCGGATGTCGCTGAAGCTGAAGCTGACCTCCCGGTCGGTCAGGCCGTGGATCCGCAACCGCCAGTCCTGCGCCCGCACCCGGGGCACGGTCAGCGCGGTGTCCACCCGGTAGAACCGCTCGTTGGCGGTGAGGAACCGGGGCGTGCCGTTGCCGGCGAAGTCGGCTCCGGCCGGAACCGGCGGGGCGGGCTCGGCCGGGACCAGCGAGCCGATCGCGGCCCGGGAGCCCTCGACGTCCACCCGCACCGAGAGCAGCTGGCCGGCGCCGCCGAGCACGCCGGCGCCGACCGCGACCCCGGCCGAGGACAGCAGGAACGCCCGCCGGGTCTCGTCGGTCGACTCGGCGCCCCCGTTCTTGGCCGACTCAGCGCGCCGGGCCAGGCCGTGCAGCCAGCGGAACACCAGCACCCCGGTCAGCAGGCTGGCGGCGGGGGCCAGCACGCCGAGCTGGCCGAGATCCGGGCGGCCGAGCACGGCCAGGAAGCCCAACCCGCCGACCGCGGCGGCCAGCGCCACCCCCGGCCAGGACCGGCGCCGGGACAGCAGCCCGGCCAGTGCCGCCAGGATGAGCAGCACCAGCCCCATGCCGATGAGCAGCACCAGCTTGTCGTGCACGCCGAAGGCGCGGATCGCCCAGTCCTTGACCGGCTGCGGGGTCAGGTCGATCGCGGAGTTGCCGACCGCGAGGAACGGGGAGGCGGTCGGTCCGATGAACCCGGCCACGAGGTGTCCGGCGGCCAGCGCCGCGGCCACCGACAGCACGCCCACCAGGATCGCCACCGGCACGCCGAGCCTGGGCTCGGCCGGAGCGGGGGCCGGCCGTTCGAGTACGTCCACACCCCTATTTCGGCTCATCGCGGCCAAAGGTTCAAGCCGTCCGGGATTACCGGACGCTTACCGCCGGACGAGGGCCTCCCGCAGCCGGTCCTCCTCGACCCGCCAGTAGCCGTGCTCGACGCCGTCGATCAGGATCACCGGCACCCGGTCGCCGTACTCGGCCCGCAGCTCCGGGACGGTGTCCACGTCCTCGACGGTCCACGGCACATCCAGCTCGGCGCAGATCCGCTCGACGTCGGCCTCGGCCGCCGCACACGCGGTGCAACCCACCCGGCTGAGCACCGTGACGATCATCTGAGGCTCGCCCGCCGAAGCTTGCCGGTCACCGAGTGCGGCAGCGCGTCGACGAACTCGACGATCTCCGGCACCTTGAACTTGGCCAGCCGGGCTGCGCAGTGCTCCCGCACCGCCTCCTCGGTCAACTCGGCGCCGGGCAGCAGCGCCACCACGACCTTGACCCGCTCCCCGGACCGCTCGTCGGGCACCCCCACCGCGGCCGACTCGGCCACCCCGGGCAGTTCGCCGAGCACCCGCTCCACCTCGTGCGGGTACACGTTGAAGCCGTTGACGATGATCAGGTCGTTGGCCCGGTCGACCAGGTGCAGGTCGCCGTCGGCGTCGAGGTAGCCGACGTCGCCGGTGCGGAACCAGCCCTCGGCGTCCGGCCCGTAGGCGCCGTCCGGCCAGTAGCCGCTGAACAGGTTCGGTCCGCGCACCGACACCAGGCCGGTCTCGCTCACCTCGTCCTCGTCCAGCTCCTCCAGCGGCTCGTCCGGGTCGACGATGCTGGTCAGCGGCACCCCGTCGGTGTCGACCAGGCGCAGTTCGACGCCCGGGATCGGCCGGCCGACCGAGCCGGCCTTGGCGAGCCCCCCGACCAGCGTGGAGGTGAGCACCGGCCCGGTCTCGGTGAGGCCGTAGCCCTCGAACACGTTCAGCCCGGTGGTCTGCCGGATCGCGCCGAGCACCGAGGCGGGCAGCGGCGCCGCGCCCGAGGTGAGCAGCCGCATGCTGGCCAGCGCCGTGGCCAGCCGCTCGCCACCGGCCGCGGCGAACGCCTGGTACATCGGCGGAACCCCGACCATCGCGGTCACCCGGTGCCGCTCGCACAGGTCGAGCGCGGCCTCGGTGGAGAACCTGTCCATCAGCACCGCGGTGGCTCCGGCGGCGGCCACCTGCAGCAGACCCGGTCCCAGCCCGTAGAGGTGGTAGAGCGGAACCGCGAGCAGCACCCGGTCGGTGGGGTTGACCGGGGCCGGGCGCAGCTCCGCGCACTGTTCCACGTTGGACAGCAGGGCCCGGTGCGAGAGCATCACGCCGCGCGGCACGCCCGCCGTGCCGGAGGTGTAGCAGAGCACCGCGAGGTCCTCGCCGCCCCGCGCGGGGGCGCCGGGCGCCGCCGCGGTCGCGGCCAGGTCCGGCTCCGGCACGGCGGTGCCACCGGCCTCCTCGGCGAGTCGGCCGACCACCAGGCCGGCGCCGCTGTCGCTGATCACCCGGCGCTGTTCGGGCGCCGGCAGTTCGGTGCTCATCGGCACGGCGACCCCACCCGCCCGCAGCACGCCGAACAGCGCGACGCAGAAGGCCGCGCCGCCGGGCAGCACCACGGCCACCCGGTCGCCGGGCGCCAGGCCGGCCTCGGTCAGCCGGGCGGCGAAGGCGTTCACCGCGTCCTCGGTCTGCTGCCAGGTCAGCGAGCGGCCGGCGGCCGGGTCGATCAGCGCGGCGTGCTCGGCCACTCGGCCGGCGGCCTGGGTAACCAGATCGGCGACATTGCCGGTTAGCGCATCGACCATGGGGACCTCTCTCGCTCACCTTGCTCATCGGCGCAGGTCCGCAGTCTGTCACGACCTCGCGACGTCACGGTTGACTACCTGTTGCGCAGCCCCGCCTGGATATCTGGAACACGGTTGATTAAGAAGTAACGGTGAACGCACCACCGGACCGTCGCAGATGTGCGAGAACCTGACTGTCCCATGACGCCCCAGGAACGGTCGAGGTCAGCCGCGCCGGTGTACGCTGCTCAGCCGGAGCCGGGCGGGCCGGCCGGCGTCCAGCGAAACATGACCCTGCGGCAGATCGACGCATCCCAGGTGGTTGAGGTACCGGAGACCAGTGGGCCCGGCGAGTCCTGGCAGCTGGTGCACTCCGCGCAGGAAGGCGATCGAGAGGCCTTCGCCAAGCTCTACGACCGTTACGTGGACGTGGTGTTTCGCTACGTGCTGTTCCGGGTGGGCGACCGGGGGCTGGCCGAGGACGTGACCAGCGAGACGTTCCTGCGCGCGTTACGTCGTATCGGCTCGGTCAGCTACCAGGGCCGGGACGTGGGCGCCTGGTTCGTCACGATCGCCCGCAACCTGGTCCTCGACCACGTGAAGTCCAGCCGGTTCCGGCTCGAGGTGGTCACCGCCGAGGTGGACAACCCACGGACCGAGTCCGGCCCGGAGCACGAGGTGCTGTCCAAGGTCACCGCCGAGGCGCTGCTGCGCTGCGTCGAGACGCTCGGCGACGACCAGCGGGAATGCATCGTGTTGCGGTTCCTGCACGGGATGTCGGTCGCCGAGACGGCCGAGATCATGAACCGTAACGAGGGGGCGGTGAAGGCGTTACAACACCGGGCCGTGCGGCGGCTGGCTCAGTTGCTGCCCTCGGACCTGCGCTGAGGCCGCCGTAACTTGAGGCAAGATCAATCGTTTGAATATAGCGAGAATCGCATGAATGACCGAGCCGGAGCTTGATGGTGGACAGCGCAACGGCAGGGCCGGACGGACCGGCGGCGGGTGCGGAGTACCAGGCCGCCGCGCTGGTCCGGGCGCTCGCCCCGTTGACCGGACCGGACCAGGACGCACGCGAGCGCATGCGGTCGCGGATCCTGACCGGGCTGGCCGAGCCCGACGCGACCGGGACGACCGGGGCGTCGGGCGCCGCGCCGACCCGCACCAGCGGCGCCGGGCCCGCCAGGCCGGTCAGCCGGCGTGGCGCGCGGTCCCGGGCGCCCCGCGGCCGGACCGGTGCCACCCGCCCCGGCGGTGAT
>NZ_DASTBH010000441.1:0-8643 GCF_035712165.1 Actinophytocola sp.
CCTCGGTGAGGATGATCCCGAAGCTCTCCCCGCCGGTGTTCGGCGCGCAGTACACGTCGATGCTGCGCAGCACCCGGGCCTTGGTCTCGTCGTCCACCTGGCCGAGCAGCACCAGCCGGTCGGCCACCGGCCCGGCGGCCCGCCGCAGTTCGTCCTCGTCGCCCCGGCCGGCGACCAGCAGCCGCACGTCCGGCAGTTCCGGTTCGAGCAGCCGCAACGCGGCCAGCAGCACCGCCATGCCCTTGCGCGGCTCGCTGAACCGCCCGACGAAACCGATCGTCGCGCCCGGGCGCGGGTAGCCGGGCAGCGGCTCGGCGCCCTCGAAGAACCCGACGTCGACCCCGTTGGGGATCTCCACCGCGTCCCCGCCGAGGTGCTCCACCTGAACCCGTCTGGCCAGCTCCGACACCGCGATCCGGGCGGTGATCTTCTCCAGCCGGGGCCGCAGCATGCCCTGCGAGGCGCTCAGCGTCCGGGAGCGCGGCGTCGAGGTGTGGAAGGTGGCCACGATCGGGCCGTCGGCCAGCATCAGCGCCAGCAGCGGCAGGCTCGGCACCACCGGCTCGTGCAGGTGCAGCACGTCGAAGTCGTGGTCGCGGATCCACCGCCGGACCCGGGCGTAGGACACCGGGCCGAACGACAGCCGTGCCACCGAGCCGTTGTACGGGATGCGCACCGCCCGGCCGGTCGGCCGGACGAAGTCCGGCAACGGCGTCTCCTCGGCGGCCGGGGCCAGCACCTCGACCTCGTGGCCCTGCCCGCGCAACGCCTTGGCCAGATCGAGGACGTGCGCCTGTACCCCTCCGGGAACCTCGAAGGAGTACGGGCAGACGACCCCGATCCTCATGGGGCTTCGGCCAGCACCTTCTGCCGCTGCTCCGGCAGGTCGGATATCCACAGCGGCTGCAGCATGTGCCAGTCCTCGGGTTTGGCCGCGATGTCGGCGGCGAAGGCGTCGGCCATCTTCTGCGTGACGACCGGAATCTGCTCGCGTTCGTGCACGGTCATCGGGGTGTGCACGCCGATGCCCCAGCCGTCCTCGGTGAAGGTCTGGTCGACGATCAGCAGGGTCGCGCCGGTCATCGCGGCCAGCCGGGCCGGCCCGGCCGGCATCCTGGTCTGCTCGCCGAAGAAGGTGACCGGCACACCGCGCCGGGACAGGTCCCGGTCGGCCGGCAGGCACACCATCCGGTTCTGCCGCAGCCGTTCGATCAGCAGGCGGTAGGGGGCGACGTCGCCGCCGGAGGCCGGCAGGATCTCGAAGCCGAGCGACTCGCGGTAGCCGGCGAACCGGCGGAACACCGACTCGGGCCGCAGCCGCTCGGCGACCGTGGTGAACGTGCCGAACCGGCTGGCCAGCCAGAGGCCCGAGATGTCCCAGTTGCCGGTGTGCGGCAGGGCGAGCACCAGGCCCCTGCCCCGGTCCAGCGCCTCCTCCATCATGTGCTTGTTGACGAAGACGTCGTCGATCCGCCGGCAGATCGCCTCCTTGTCCATGGCCGGCAGCCGGAAGGTCTCCCGCCAGTACCGGGCGTAGGAGCGCAGCGCCGCCCGGACCAGCTCGTCCAACTCCGCCGTGCTGGCCTGGGGGACGACCCGGGCCAGGTTGCGCCGTAACTGCTGGGTGCCGGCTCCGGGCCGGCGCGCGGCCAGGTCCGCGCCGGTGCGGAACAGCGAGCGGGCCAGCCCGTCGGGCAGCCGGCCCACCAGCCCCCAGCCGGCGCCGTACCCCCAGTCGGCCAGCCGGTGCCCCCAGCCCGTCATGCGCCCGCCTCCGTCAGCTCCGGGCCGGCGGCGGCCGAGCGCCGGACGGCGACGATCCGCTGCGCCACGGTCACCAGGGACAGCACGACGAGTAGCCAGATGGCCACGTCGAGGGCGTACGGGATGCCGAAGCCGGTCAGCCCGGCCCCGGTCAGCGCGATGATCAGCCGTTCGGCCCGCTCGACCACCCCGACGTTCGCGGTCAGTCCGGTCGCCTCGGCGCGGGCCTTGATGTAGGAGGTGACCTGGGCGAGCACCAGGCAGACCAGGATGGCGCCGGCCAGTGGCAGGTTCTCCGCGACCACGAAGGCGTACCAGGCCAGCCCGGCCATCAGGGCGCCGTCGGCGATCCGGTCGCAGGTCGCGTCCAGGACGGTGCCGAACGGGGTGCCGCCGCCGGTCGCCCGGGCCATCGCGCCGTCCAGCAGGTCGAACATGGCGAAGCCCCACACCACGAACGTCCCGGCGACCAGGTGTCCGGTCGGGAACAGCCACAGCGCGCCGAGCACCGCCCCCGCGGTGCCGACCACGGTGATCGTGTTCGGGGACAGGCCGCTTCGGGCCAACCACGCTCCGACGGGATCGGTGACGCGGTCGAACGAGGCTCTGGCGAAGATGTTCAACATGAGCTGGTCTTAAGCTGCCTCACCGGACGGGAACTGCGAGCGCTGGCAGCCTAATGGGTCGCGCAGCCGGGCCACGCAGCTTGGTCTGCAGGATCACTCACCGGATCCGCACAGACCGCGCAGGATCGCCCGGCTGATCTCGCCGAGCTGGGCGACCTGCTCCGGTGTGAGCTGATCGAAGATCTTCTCCCGGACGGCGGTGACGTGGCCGGGCGCGGCCGCCGCCAGCGCTGCGAAGCCGGCGTCGGTGAGCACGGCGAAGGAGCCGCGCTTGTCGGTATGGCACGTGCGCCGGTGCACCCAGCCGACCTCCTCGAGCCGGGCGACGGCATGCGACAGGCGGCTGCGGGAGGACCCGCGGGCGCCGGCCAGCTGGCTCATCCGCAGCGTGCGGTCCGGCGCCTCGGACAGCGCGACCAGGATCTCGTAGTAGGTGTAGGGCATCGCCGAGTCGCGCTGCAGTTGCCGGTCGAAGTAGTCGGTCAGGCCCTCGACGGCCGTCACGAAGGAACGCCAGATCTCCTGCTCGCCTTCGCTCAGCCATCGAGTGGTGTCCATGACAATCAGTCTAGCGATTGTTGAACTCTCAACCCAGGACCTGTAGTGTCATCGTTGAGAGTTCAACCAAATGAGGAGGCAGTTTGATGAGCAGTGCCACGACCCTCGAGATCCCCGGCTACATCGCGGGCACCTGGGACTTCGACCCGCCGCACACCTACATCGGCTTCGTGGTGCGGCACCTGGTGGTGACCAAGGTCCGCGGCCGGTTCGAAGAGGTCGAGGGGCACATCGTCACCGCCGCGAACCCACTGGACTCCACGGTCGAGGTCCGCGTCGACCTCAACTCGGTCAACACCAACAACGAGATGCGGGACAACCACCTGCGCTCCGGTGACTTCTTCGAGATCGAGAAGTTCCCGGCGATGACCTACCGGTCCAGCGGCATCCGTCAGGTCGGCGACGAGTACGTGCTGGACGGCGAACTGACCATCAAGGACGTCACCCGGCCGGTCCCGCTGACCTTCGAGCTCAACGGCTTCAGCGCCGACCCGTGGGGCGGCACCCGGATCGGCATCTCGGCCAAGGGCGAGATCAACCGGCGGGACTTCAACGTCAACTTCGAGGGCGTGCAGAACGGCCTGGCCGTGGTCGCCGACAAGATCGAACTGGTCATCGACGTCGAGGCCAAGCTGCGTACCGAGGGCTAGTCCGGCCGGCTAGTCGAGGTCCCGCCAGGCCTTTGCCAGCAGCGCCCGGGTCTCATTGAGCAACTGAGGCAGCACCTTGGTATGCCCGACCACCGGCATGAAGTTGGAGTCGCCGCCCCAGCGCGGTACCAGGTGCTGGTGCAGGTGCGCGGCGATGCCGGCGCCGGCGATCACACCCTGGTTCATGCCGATGTTGAAGCCGTGCGGCGACGACACCCGGCGGGCGACGCTCATCGCCCGCTGGGTGAACTCGGCCAGTTCGACGGTCTCCGCCCCGGTCAGTTCGGTGTAGTCCGCGACGTGCCGGTAGGGCACCACCATCAGATGACCCGGGTTGTACGGGTACAGGTTCAGCACCGCGTACACCAGCGTCCCCCGGGCGATGATCAACCCGTCCGCGTCGTCGAGGCCGATCAGCCGGCAGAACGGGCAGCCCTCCGCGGCGTCATGGTCGGGCTTGTTCTCGCCGAGGATGTAGGCCATCCGGTGGGGAGTCCACAGCCGCTGCAACGCGTCCGGGACGCCCACACCCTCCTGCGCGACGAGTTCGGGGCCGGACCAACCGCCAGCGGTCATGAATGAATCCTAGGCCCTGCTCACAGGTGGTCCGGCGAGTGACCGGTTCCGCGCGGCCCCCGGAAACACGCCTCAGCGGTGATCAGTCCGGAACGGCCAGCGTCTCCGCCGAGGGCGATTCGTTCTTCCGGGTGGTGATCCAGGAATCGATCGCCTCGACGGCGCGGTCCGCCGGCACACCGTTGATCTGCCCGCCGTCCCGGAACCGGAACGACACCGCGCCCGCCTCGACGTCCTTGCCGCCGGCCAGCAGCATGAACGGCACCTTGGCCGTGGTGTGGTTACGGATCTTCTTCTGCATCCGATCGTCCGAAGTGTCCACTTCGACCCGGATCCCCTTGGCCCGCAGCGCCTTTGCCACGCGCAGCAGGTGCTCGGCGTGCTCGTCGGCGATCGGGATGCCGACCACCTGAACCGGGGCGAGCCAGGCCGGGAACGCCCCGGCGTAGTGCTCGGTGAGGATGCCGAAGAACCGCTCGATGGAGCCGAACAGCGCCCGGTGGATCATGACCGGCCGCTGCCGGCTGCCGTCCGGGGCGGTGTACTCCAACTCGAACCGCTTCGGCTGCTGGAAGTCGACCTGAATGGTGGACATCTGCCAGGTGCGGCCGATCGCGTCCCGGACCTGGACCGAGATCTTCGGGCCGTAGTACGCCGCGCCCCCCGGGTCCGGCACCAGCTCCAGGCCGGAGGCCAGCGCCGACGCGCGCAGCTCCTCGGTCGCCTCCTCCCACTCCTCCGGCTCCCCGACGAACTTCGGCGAGTCGTCGCGTGTGGACAGTTCGAGGTAGAAGTCGCTCAGACCGTAGTCGCGCAGCAGATCCAGCACGAAGGTGAGCAGCGAACGCAGTTCGCCCTGCATCTGCTCGCGGGTGCAGTAGATGTGCGAGTCGTCCATGGTCAGGCCGCGCACCCGGGTCAGGCCGTGCACCACACCGGACTTCTCGTACCGGTACACCGTCCCGAACTCGAACAGGCGCAGCGGAAGCTCCCGGTAGGACCGCCCGCGCGACCGGTAGATCAGGTTGTGCATCGGGCAGTTCATGGCCTTGAGGTAGTAGTCCTCGCCCTCGAACTGGATCGGCGGGAACATCGTGTCGGCGTAGTACGGCAGGTGGCCGGAGGTGTGGAACAGTCCGCTCTTGCTGATGTGCGGCGTGTTGACGAACTCGTAGCCGGACTCCTCGTGCCGGCGGCGCGAGTAGGTCTCCATCTCCCGGCGCACGATGCCACCCTTCGGGTGAAACACCGCGAGCCCGGAGCCCAGCTCGTCGGGGAAGCTGAACAGGTCGAGCTCGGCGCCCAGCCGGCGGTGGTCACGCCGCTCGGCCTCGGCGACCATCTCCAGATGGGCGTCCAACGCCTCCTGGGACTCCCATGCGGTGCCGTAGATCCGCTGCAGCTGCGGGTTCTGCTCCTTGCCGCGCCAGTAGGCCGCGGCCACCCTGGTCAGGGTGAACGCCGGGATGTGCTTGGTGGTCGGCAGGTGCGGGCCGCGACACAGGTCGGCCCACACCCGCTCGCCGGTGCGCGGGTCGAGGTTGTCGTAGATGGTCAGCTCCCCCGCGCCGACCTCCATCACCTCGTCGGTGTCCACATCGCTCTTGAGGTCGACCAGCTCCAGCTTGTACGGCTCGGCGGCCAGCTCCGCCTTGGCCGCGTCCACCGACTCGACCACCCGGCGGGAGAAGCGCTGTGCCCCCTTGACGATCTGCTTCATGCGCTTCTCCAGCGCCTGCAGATCCTCCGGGGTGAACGGCCGCTCGACGTCGAAGTCGTAGTAGAAGCCGTCCCGGACCGGCGGGCCGATGCCCAGCTTGGCCTCCGGGAACAGCTGCTGCACGGCCTGCGCCAGCACGTGCGCGGTGGAGTGGCGGATCACGCTGCGGCCGTCCTCGCTGTCCGCGGGGACCGCCTCGACCTCCACGTCGCTGTCGGGTGCCCAGGCCAGGTCCCGCAGCCGCCCGCCCGGATCCCGCACGACGACCACCGCGTCCGGCCCCTTGCCCGGCAGCCCCGCCTCGCGCACGGCGGTCCCCGCGGTCGTCCCAGCCGGCACCACCACACGCCGAACCGCTGCGACGGACGATCCAGACGGCTGACCCACGGGAAACTCCTCATCACCACGCACGGTTATCCCCCTGATCGTATCCACCCCTCTTTCCCCCGGTCCCCCCGGTTTCCCGACCGCCCGCGCCCGCTGATTTTCACCGGGCGAACACAGCCGGGTGGCCCGGTTGCGAGCCGGCGTCAGTGACCGAGCAGGGCCCGCATCTGGTTGAGCTCGTCGGACTGGGTGGCGATCACGTCGTCGGCCATCTCCTGGACGCGGACCTCGGCGCCCCTGGTCTGGATCTCGCTCGCCATCGTCAGCGCGCCGGCGTGGTGGGCGATCATCAGCTCCAGGAACATCGTGTCGAAGGCCGGGCCGGTGGCCGCCCGCAACGCGTCCAGTTGCGCGGGCGTGGCCATGCCCGGCATGTCCAGGTGTTCCGAGTGCTCCTGGTGGTGGGGATCGACGGTCGGCTGGTCGTGCGTGCGCAACCAGGCGTTCATCATGTCGATCTCCGGCTGCTGCACGTCGGCGATCCGGTCGGCCAGCCGCTTGACGGTGTCGTTGGTCGCGCGATCCGGCACCAGGCGCGCCATCTCGACTGCCTGGTGGTGGTGCAGGATCATGTTCCGCACGTAGCGGAGGTCGGCGTCGTTCGGCGGCGTGGCTGGTACGGGGCTGATGCGCTCCGGCGGGATCGTGCTCGCCGGCTCGCCCGGCCGGCCGGGTGCGATCACCGGCGCCCGCTCCTCCTCGGGGGCGCTGGTGCAGCCGGCGAGGACCAGGATCGCGGCGAGTCCGCAGACCACCGTTCGCCGGGCCATTGGGCACCCCCATTCGTATCGGCCGTGGCCTTACCTAAGCATTGTCAACTGGTGAAATTAACCGTCTAAAGATGCTGGTTGGTGTCTGAGCGGAGAGCAATACTGGATTTTCCCGGACTTCCACGAGAGGGGTATCCGCCGTGAGTTCGACGCTGAGGGGCCGGCGCCGACGGGCGCCGACCGCAGCCATCGGGGCAGTGGCGTTGGCCATGTCCGTGCTGGCCGGTATACCTTCCGCCAGCGCACAGGACTTCCCAGGCGAGGACGAACTGGTCAGCAGCCCGAACATGAGGCTGGTGGCCAACATTCCGCCCACCGACCCGCTGGCCGGCGACGCGTCGGTCGGCACCGACATCGCCTTCCAGGGCGACTTCGCGTTCGTCGGCAACTATCTCGGTTTCACCATCTACAACATCCGCAACCCCAAGCGTCCCAGGATCGTCAGCCAGGTGCTGTGCCCCGGCCCGCAGAACGACGTGTCCGTCACCGGCAACCTGCTCTTCCTGTCGACCGACTCGCGCCGCACCGACAACTCCTGCAACTCCACGACCGTGCCCGACACGACCTCCCCCTACTGGGAGGGCATCAAGATCTTCGACATCAGCGACAAGCGCGCGCCGCGCTACGTCCAGTCGGTCGAGACCGCGTGCGGCTCGCACACGCACACGCTGGTGCCGGAGGCCGACCACCGCGGACATGGCGTGAGCACCGAGGGCACTGACGGCCGGGGCCGGGACAGGGCGGTCTACCTCTACGTCTCGTCCTACTCACCGAACCCCGCGTTGGCCAAGTGCCAGCCTCCGCACGACAAGATCTCGATCATCAAGGTGCCGCTGCGCAACCCGGCCGCCGCGTCGGTCGTCGCCACCCCGGTGCTGTTCCCGGACGGCGGCAACCCCGGCGCCCCGGCTCCCTTCCCGAACGGCCGGTCGGCCACCAGCGGCTGCCACGACCTGACCGTGTACCCGGAGAAGAACCTGATGGCCGGCGCCTGCATGGGCGACGGCGTGCTGTTCGACATCTCCAACCGCGAGGCACCGCGCACGATCAACCGCGTGCAGGATATGACCAACTTCGCCTTCTGGCACTCGGCCACCTTCAACAACGAGGGCACCAAGGTCATCTTCACCGATGAGCTCGGTGGCGGCGTCGCGGCCACCTGCAACGCGGCGATCGGTCAGCTTCGCGGCGCCGACGGCATCTACGACATCGTGGGTTCCGGCGACGACCGGCGGCTGGAGTTCCGCAGCTACTTCAAGATCTCGCGGTTCCAGACCGACACCGAGAACTGCGTCGCGCACAACGGATCCCTGATCCCGGTGCGGGGCAAGGACATCATGGTGCAGGCCTGGTACCAGGGCGGCATCTCGGTGTTCGACTTCACCGACTCCGCCCACCCGCGCGAGCTGGGCTGGTTCGACCGGGGCCCGCTCTCCGACGAGCGGCTGGTCCTCGGCGGCTCGTGGTCGGCGTACTACTACAACGGCCACGTGTTCTCCAACGACATCCAGAAGGGGCTCGACGTGCTCTCGATCGACGACGAGTCGCTGGCGCCGGCGGAGAGCTACCGGTACGGCCAGTTCAACCCGCAG
>NZ_DASTBH010000442.1:0-2089 GCF_035712165.1 Actinophytocola sp.
CGAGGAGCACGGTCTGCGGGCCGGTGTGCTGGCCGGAGTGCGCGAGCAACCCGCGCACCTGGGTCGCGGACAGCCGGGCCGCGGGCGAGCCGATCATCAGTCCCATGATCACCGAGGCCAGCGGACCCTGGCAGCGGGTCAGGTACGGCACCTCGGTGGTGATCGCGTGCATGGTGGCGGCCGTGGACGAGCGCTCGTACGGCGAGTAGCCCTCCACCGCGAAGAACAGCACCGCGCCCAGCGCCCACAGGTCGGACGCGGCGTCGGCGTCGGCGCCGTGGATGCGTTCCGGGGCGAGGTAGGTCGGCGAGCCGATCAGCACGCCGCTGGTGGTCAGCCGCGGGTCGTCCAGCGACTGCGCGATGCCGAAGTCGGTCAGCTTCACCCGGCCGTTGGGCAGCAGCATCACGTTGCTGGGCTTGACATCCCGGTGCACGATGCCGGCCGCGTGCGCCGACTCCAGCGCCGGGAGAAGCTGTCCGGCCAGCGCCACCACCGAGTCCTGCGGCAGCGGGCCGTTCTGCCGGACCACGTCGGCCAGGGTCGGAGCCTCGATCAGCTCCATCACGATGTAGGTGTTGCCGTGCTCCTGCACCACGTCGTAGACGATCACGATGGCCGGGTCGTTGAGCCGGCCGGCGGTGCGGGCCTCGCGCAGCACCCGCTCCTCGAAGACGGCACGCTCGTCGGGCGGCACGCCGTCGGGCAGATGCAGTTCCTTGATCGCCACCCGCCGGCCGATCATGCGGTCCTCGGCCAGCCAGACGATGCCCATGCCCCCACGGCCGATCTCGCGCAGCACCGCGTACCGGCCGGCGATCAGCCGCTGCTCCAGCGGGGGAACCGGTGGTAAGGCGTGGTCTTGGGTCACCGCGTGGATGCTACTGGGAGGCATGGTCACGGGTGGAGCAAACTGGGTCACATGTGGTGGGTGCTGCATGTCGATCTCGACCAGTTCATCGCCGCGGTCGAGGTCCTGCGGCACCCGGAGTTGGCCGGAAAGCCGGTGATCGTCGGCGGGGACGGCGACCCGAAGAAGCGCTCGGTGGTGGCCACCGCCTCCTACGAGGCCCGTGAGTTCGGGGTGCACTCCGGCATGCCGATGCGCACCGCCGCGGCCCGCTGCCCGGAGGCGGTCTTCCTGGCCAGCGACCCGCCGGCCTACGACGCGGCCTCGGAGCGGGTGATGGCGGTGCTGCGCGCGTTTCCGGTGGTGGTCGAGGGGCTCGGCTGGGACGAGGCGTTCCTGGGCGCGGAGACCGACGACCCGGCCGGGCTCGCCGGGCGGATCCAGGACGCGGTGTGGCGGGAGACCCAGCTGTCCTGCGCGGTCGGCATCGGGGACAACAAGCTGCGCGCCAAGATCGCCACCGGGTTCGCCAAGCCCGCCGGGAGCTACGTGCTGACCCGGGAGAACTGGGTGGCGGTGATGGCCGACCGGCCGACCAGGGCGCTGTGGGGCATCGGCCCGAAGACCGCGCACAAGCTCGACGACCTCGGCCTGCGCACGGTCCGCGAGTTGGCCCTCGCCGACCCGGGCGCCCTGGCCAGCCGGTTCGGCCCGAAGATGGGCCCCTGGTACCGGGAGCTGGCCCGCGGCGCCAGCGGCACCGAGGTCACCGCGACACCCTGGCTGGCCAAGTCGCGCAGCCGCGAGGTCACCTTCCAGACCAACATCGCCGACCGCGGCGAACTGTCCACCCAGGTCGTGTCCCTGGCCCGGCGGGTGGCCGACGACGTGCGCGACGAGGCGCGGCCTGCGCACCGGGTCGGGGTCAAGGTGCGGTTCGCCCCGTTCATCACCCAGACCCGCAGCATGACCCTGCCCGAACCGACCGCCGACCCGGCCGTGATCGAGTCGTCGGCGTTGCGGGTGCTGGACATGTTCGAGCACGGCCGCCCGGTCCGCCTGCTCGGCGTCTGGGCCTCCTTCGAGCCGGCCGACTAGGCCTGGTGCACCTCGTGGCCGGCCTCGGTGAGCGCGGCGACGGCGCGGGCCAGGTCGGCCGCCTTCACCAGGATGTGGTCGGTGTCGAAGGTGGACAGTGCGAACAGGCTCACGCCGGCCGCGGCCAGGACGCCGGAGAGG
>NZ_DASTBH010000443.1:0-4310 GCF_035712165.1 Actinophytocola sp.
CGGGCGGCCTGCGAGGCCAGCCTGCGCCGGCTCGAGGTGGACACGATCGATCTCTACCAGGTGCACGCGCCCGATCCGGCCGTACCCCTGGAGGACACCCTGTCCGCGCTGGACGGACTGGTCCGGGCCGGCAAGGTCAAAGCGCTCGGTGCGTCGAACTTCCCGGCCTGGTTGCTGGCCTGGGCGGTGGCCACGCAGGACCGGGAGGGTTGGGCGCCGTTCATCAGCCTGCAGCCGCAGTACTCACTGGTGGAGCGCAGTGCCGAACTGGAACTGCTGCCGCTGTGCCGGGCCGCCGGGCTCGGCGTGCTGCCCTGGGGTCCGCTCGGCGCGGGCTTCCTCACCGGCCGCTACCAGCGGGACCGGATGCCGGCCGACGGCCGGGTCAGCACGGCGGCCAACGATCTGGAGGAGGCGGCGAGCCGGCGGGCCACCGAGCGGAACTTCCGGGTGGTCGACGCCGCCACCGAGATCGCCGCACGGCATGGCCGCCCGGTCGCCCAGGTCGCGCTCGCCTGGCTGCTCGGCGTCCCTGGCGTCACCGCGCCGATCATCGGTCCGCGCACCCTGGCCCAACTCGAGGATCTGCTCGGCGCCACCGATCTCGACCTCGACGAGGCGGAGCGGGCCCGGTTGGCCGAGCCCGCTCCACCGCCGGAGATCTCACCGCATCGCATGCTGCGCGAACAGGTCGGCCAGGCCGACATGCCGACGCTGCGCCGCCTGTCTACCCGTTGAGGATCCGCTGCTTCTGCTGCTGGAACTCTTCCTCGGTCAGCACACCCTGAGTCTTCAGGTCGCTGAGCTCACGGAGCCGGTTCAGCTTGACGTCCATCGGGTCCTCGGCCGGCGGTGCCGCGTAAACCTGTTGAGGCTGTTGGTAGGCGGGTTGTTGGGCGTACGCCTGTTGTTGGTTGTAGGCCTCCGCAGCTTCCTGCTGTTGCCAACGACCTGCCTGCCGCCGGGAAACCCGGTTGGACACGGCGGTCGCCGTGCCGGCGATCACTGCGGTGCGGGCGATACCGCGAAGCAGACCCATGAAACGAGTCCTTTCAGCTCGGGACGCGGTCACCCGCATCGGAGGCGTCCAGTGCGGCTATGAGATCCGGTGCGGTGATCGGTCCGCGGGCGACGAGTTCCGCCCCGGCCCGGCGCAGGGCCGAAGCCATCGGCACCGCCCACACGTTCTCGTAGACCAGGATCGCTGCCGAGTTTCCTTCGGTCAGCACGGAGGCGGCTTCGTGAAGGTCTTCCTTGCCCAGCAGGTTGGACGAGGCGCCTTCGAAGATCGCGAGGTCGAGTTTTCCGTCGCCGTCCAGGTCGGCGATCGCCATCACGGTGATCTTGCCGCCCTCGTCCTTGCGGACGAAGATCAGGTCGAGAACGCGGAGCAGTCCGCGGTCGACGAGGTCGACGAGCGCTGCCAGGCCCTCGCCGGTCAGGCGACTGCCCGGAAATTCGACAACCAGGTAGTCGATCGGTCCCAATGGGGTCGCGTCATCGGTCACCGCGCCAGCATCTTGCGCTGGTTCGGTCCCGGCATCGCCTGCTCCGGGTGAGGTCTACCGTCGCGCCGTTCACCCGACGCGACGTCATCCATGTGGGTGGCCTGCGCCGCAGCGGGCTGCGCCATCATTGCCGGGTGGCGTTACCAACGGAAGACGTGCTGGCCAGGCTGGCCACCCTGCGCCAGCACCAGAGCCAGGGCAAGCGCTCGCCACACAAGCCGCTGCTGGTGCTGCTGGCGCTGGGCCGGCTGGTCAACACCGGGTCGAGCGCGCTGCCCTGGCCGGTGGCCGTGACGTCGCTGGCCGACCTGATCCAGGACTACGGCCCGCCCTCGTCCGCGCCCCGCGCGCAGAGTGCCGCCTACCCCTTCACCCGGCTGCGCACCGATGGGGTCTGGATCCTCGATCACGACGTGCCGATGGACCGGGTGCGACCGCTGGCCGATCACCAGGTGGTCGGCCGGCTGGAACCCGCTGTCGAGCAGGCCCTGCGCGATCCGGCCGTCGCGCTGGCCGTGGCGCGTCAACTGGTGGAGGCCGAGTTCCCGCCGACCGTCGCCCCGGACGTGCTGGCCGCCGTCGGCCTGGATCCCGAGGCGATCCTCACCACCGCGCCGCCCGCGCCGTTGTCGCGGCGCCGGGACAGCGCCTGGCCGGCGACCATCCTCACCGCCTGGGACCGGCAGTGCGCCTTCTGCGGCTTCGACGGCCAACTCGGCTCCGCCGTCGTCGGCATCGAGGCGGCGCACATCCGCTGGTTCAACTTCGATGGGCCGGACGACCCCGACAACGGCCTGGCGCTGTGCTCCCTGCACCACAAGCTGTTCGACCGGGGCGCGCTCGGCCTCACCGCCGACCTGTGCATTCAGGTGTCGCGCAGCTTCAGCGCGCGCACCGACGCCGGCCGGGCCGTCTACGAACTCGACCGCCGCACACTGCGTCCCCGCCCCGGCACCACCCCACCATCACCCGGTCACGTCGACTGGCACACCCGCGAGGTCTTCAAGAGTCCGGCGCTGAGGTAACTCGAGTCAGGGAGGTTTTCGTTGCCGCATATGAGTGCGGAGGAGTTTCGTCGGCATGGCCGGCAGGTGGTCGACTGGATCGCCGACTATCTGGAGCGGATCGAGTCGTTTCCGGTGCGGGCGCAGGTTGAGCCGGGAGCGGTGCGGGCCGCGTTGCCGGAGCATCCGCCGGAGCGGGGGGAGCCGTTCGAGGAGGTGCTCGCGGATCTGGACCGGGTGGTGCTGCCCGGGATCACGCACTGGCAGCATCCGAGCTTCTTCGCCTACTACCCGGCGAACGCCAGCGGGCCGGCGATCCTCGGCGATCTGTTGTCGTCCGGGCTCGGGGTGCAGGGGATGCTGTGGGCCACCAGCCCGGCGTGCACCGAGGTGGAGACCGTGATGGTCGACTGGCTCGCCGAACTGTTGGGGCTGCCGGACCATTTCCGGACGGATACGGCGGGTGGCGGGGTGATCCAGGACTCGGCGTCGAGTGCCAGCCTGCTGGCGATCCTGGCGGCGTTGCAGCGGGCCAGCGACGGTGCGGTGGCGCAGGGGGGAATCACCGGGCGGCACACCCTTTACGTGTCCTCGCAGACGCACTCCGCGGTGGCGAAGGCGGCGCGGATCGTCGGGGTCGGCGCCGACAACGTGCGCACGGTCGCCATCGATCCGAAGACCCTGGCGATGGATCCCCACTCGCTGGACCGGATGCTGGCCGAGGATCGCGCCGCCGGTGCGGTTCCGGTGCTCGTCTGCGCCAGCGTGGGCACCACCTCGACGGCCGCGGTCGACCCGGTCCGGGCGATCGGCGAGGTGTGCCGGCGGCATGGCGTGTGGCTGCACGTCGATGCGGCCTACGCGGGCGTCGCGGCGGTATGTCCGGAACTGCGGTGGCTCAACGACGGGTTGGAACTCGTCGACTCCTACGCCACCAACCCGCACAAGTGGCTGCTGACCAACTTCGACTGCACGGTCATGTGGGTGGCCGACCGCGCGCCGCTGATCGGCGCGCTGGCCATCCAGCCGGAGTTCCTGCGCAACGCGGCGACGTCCTCCGGCTCGGTGGTCGACTACCGGGACTGGCAGGTCTCGCTCGGGCGGCGGTTCCGCGCGTTGAAGCTGTGGACGGTGTTGCGCTGGTACGGCGCGGAAGGCCTGCGGGAGCACATCCGCACCGGAGTGGCCCAGGCCGCCGAGCTGGCCACCTGGGTGGCCCAGGACCCGGACTTCGAACTGCACGAGCCGCAACACCTTGGCCTGGTGTGCTTCCGGCCGCGCTGGCCGGAAGGCACACCCGAGGCCGCCGACGCGTCGACGCTCCAACTCATGGAGGCGGTCAATGCCAGCGGCGACCTGTATCTGACCCACACCAAGGTATCCGACCGCGTCGTACTACGAATGGCGTTGGGCGGCACCAGAACCGAGCTCCGTCACGTGCGCGCCGCGTGGCAGGCCATCCGCGACACCTACCGGCGAACGGTCAATGGCTCCCGGCCACCTGCCGGGTAGCGACGTTGAGCCGGTTCCAGGCGTTGATCGCGGTGATGTGCAGGATCAGGGACATGAGCGCCGCCTCGTCGAAGTGCTTGGCCGCCTCGTCGAACACCTCGTCGGGGACCGGGTCCGGGCGGTCGGCGAGCCGGGTGACGGACTCGGTCAAGGCCAGCGCGGCGCGCTCGGCGTCGGTGAAGTAGGGCGCGTCCCGCCAGGCACCCACGCCCCAGATCCGCTCGTCGCTCTCGCCGAGTTTCTTCAGCTCACCGGCGTGCATCTGGACGCAGACGCTGCAGCCGTT
>NZ_DASTBH010000444.1:0-3882 GCF_035712165.1 Actinophytocola sp.
GGCCGGCGGTGAACAGCATCTCCTTCGCCGCGCGGGGGCCGACCATCCACGGGTGGGCGAAGTACTCGACGCCCGGGATTCCCATGCGCACCACCGGATCGGCGAAGAACGCGTCGTCGGCGGCGACGATCAGGTCACACACCCAGGCCAGCATCAGGCCGCCGGCGACGCAGGCGCCCTGCACCATTGCGATGGTCGGCTTCGGAATCTCCCGCCACCGCCGGCACATGCCCAGATAGACCTCGATCTCCCTGGCGTAGCGGGAGTCCCCGCCCTGCCTGCCGACGTGGTCCCACCACAGCACGGCCTTGCGGTCGAACGAGACGTCCACGTCCCGGCCCGGGCTGCCGATGTCGTGGCCGGCCGAGAAGTGCCGGCCGGCGCCGGCCAGCACGATCACCCGCACCTCGTCGTCGTCCACGGCGCGGACGAACGCGGCGTCCAGCGCGTAGGTCATCGCCGAGTTCTGCGCGTTGCGGTACTCGGGCCGGTTCATGGTCACCACCGCGGCCGGTCCGCGCCGCTCGTACTCGACCGGGTTCATGGTTGGCTCCTGAGCAGTCGTTTGAGGACCTTGCCGGACGGGTTGCGGGGTAGCTCGGAGCGGAACTCCACCTGCCGGGGCACCTTGTAGTTGGCCAGCCGCTGCCGGCAGAACGCGATCACGTCGTCCGGGTCGAGGGTGGCGCCGGGCGCCGGGATGACGAACGCCTTGCCCACCTCGCCGAGCCGCTCGTCCGGGACCCCGACCACCGCGGACTCGGCCAGCCCGTCGAGCCGGGCGAGCACCTGCTCCACCTCGGCCGGGTAGACGTTGAAGCCGCCGCAGATGTACATGTCCTTGAGCCGGTCGGTGATCGTGAGATAGCCGCGCTCGTCGAGCCGCCCGACGTCGCCGGTGTGCAGCCAGCCGTCGGCGTCGATCGCCTGCCGGGTGGCCTGCGGGTCGTCCAGGTAGCCGAGCATGACGTCGGGGCCGCGCAACAGGATCTCGCCCGCGTCGCCGATCCGCACCGCCATGCCGGCCACCGCCCGGCCGCAGGTGTGCGCGACCGTGCGCGGATCGTCGTCCGGGCAGCACATGGTGGCCACCACCGCCTCGGTCAGCCCGTAGGCGGTCAGCACCACCTCGAAGGACAGCTCCGCGCGCATCCGCTCGACCAGCGCCACCGGCACGGTCGCCGCGCCGGTGACCGCGAGCCGCAACGAGGACAGGTCCCGGTCCGTCCGGTCGGGACGGTCGAGCAGGGTCTGGTACAGCGTGGGGGGCCCGGGCAGCACGGTGATCCGCTCCCGCTCGACGAGTTGCATGGCCCGGCCGGCGTCGAAGACGAGCTGGGGCACGAGCGCCGCGCCGCTGTGCAGCGCGGCCAGGATGCCGGCCTTGTAACCGAAGCTGTGGAAGAACGGGTTGATCACCAGGTACCGGTCGGCCTCGGTCAACCCACCGCGGTGCGCCCAGGCCGCCGCGACGCCGAGGGACTGGCGATGCGCGCTCATCGCGCCCTTGCTGCGCCCGGTGGTGCCCGAGGTGAACAGGATGTCGGCGACCTGGTCCGGTCGGACCGCGGCGGCGCGCGCGTCGGCCCGGGCCACCGGCACGGCGGCGGCCCGGTCGGTCAGCTCGGCCCAGTCGCCCTCGTCGTCCGGACCGATGGGGATCCGCACGATCACCTCGAGCCGGGGCGCCGGGCCCGCGTGCCAGAGTTGCTCGAGCCGGTCGACCCCGAGGAACGGACCGGCGACGAACAGCGCCCGGGCGTCACTGCGGCGCACCACGTCGAGCAGTTCCGGCCCGGTGAACCGGGTGTTGACCGGCACCAGTACCGCGCCGGCGTACAGCACGCCCAGCGCCGCCTCGATCCAGTGGTGGGTGTTGGGGGAGCAGAGCGCGACCCGGTCGCCGGCCTGGATTCCGGCGGCGACCAAGGCCCGGGCCACGGTGCGCGCCCGGTCGAGCAGTTCGGCGTAGCTACGCCGAACCTCGCCGTGGGGATCGGCGACGGCCTCCCGGTCGCCGAACCGTCCGGCCGCCCGGACGAGCGCGCCGGGGATGGTCGCGGCATCGGGAGTCATCGCTCCCATGCTACCGAGCAAATGCTTGGTAGGCTACCCGTCATGGACCTCGGCGCGTTCCGGCGGGAAGTGCGGGAATGGTTGGCGGACAACCTGGTCGGGGAGTTCGCCGGGCTGCGTGAGGCCGGCGGTCCCGGTCGCAAGAACGAGGCGTTCGAGGCGCGGCTGGCCTGGGAGCGGCACCTCGCCGCGGCCGGGTGGACCTGCCTGGGCTGGCCGGCCGAGCACGGCGGGGCCGGGCTGCCGCTGGACGCCCAGCTGGTGTTCCACGAGGAGTACGCGCAGGCCGGCGGGCCCGCCCGGGTCAACCACTTCGGCGAGGAACTGCTCGGACCGACCCTGATCGCATTCGGCACAACCGCGCAGTGCCAACGGTTTCTGCCCCGGATAAGGGAGGTGCGGGAGTTGTGGTGCCAGGGCTACTCCGAGCCGGGCGCCGGGTCCGACCTCGCGGCGGTGTCCACCTCGGCCACGGTGGACGGCGGGCAGTGGGTGATCACCGGTCAGAAGGTGTGGACCTCGTTCGCGCACGTCGCCGACTGGTGCTTCGTGCTGGCCCGGACCACACCCGGCGGCCGGCATGACGGCCTGTCCTACCTGCTGGTGCCGATGCGCCAGCCGGGTGTCGAAGTCCGTCCAATTGTGCAACTGACTGGCGACGCCGAGTTCAACGAGGTGTTCTTCGACGGCGCCCGCACCGACGCCGACCTGGTGGTGGGCGCGCCGGGCGACGGCTGGCGGGTGGCCATGGGCACGCTCGCCTTCGAACGCGGGGTGGCCACCGTCGGCACCCAGGTCGGGTTCGGCCGCGAGCTGGCCGCGCTGACCGACCTGGCGATGCGCACCGGCGCCGCCGACGACCCGGACCTGGCGCGGCGGCTCGCCACGGCCCGGATCGGGCTGGAGGTGCTGCGCGCGCACGCCCTGCGCACCCTCGGCTCGGCCGAGCCGGGCACCGCCTCGGTGGCCAAGCTGCTCTGGTCCACCTGGCACCGCGGCCTCGGCGAGCTGGCCATGGACGTGCTCGGCGCCGCGTCGCTGACCCACGACGGCGACCTCGGCACCTGGCAGCGGCTGTTCCTGTTCAGCCGCGCCGACACGATCTACGGCGGGTCCAGCGAAATTCAGCGGAACATCATTTCCGAACGGGTGCTCGGCCTGCCGAGGGAGCCGCGCGGATGAGCCTCCTGGCCGGCAAGACCATCGTGATCACCGCCGCGGCAGGCACCGGGATCGGGTCGGCGGCCGCGCGGCGGTGCCTCGAGGAGGGCGCCGCCGTGGTGGTCAGCGACGCGCACCGGCGGCGGCTGGCCGAGACCGCGGCCGAGCTGGCCGCCGCGCACCCCGGCCGAGTGCACGCGCTGCCCTGCGACGTGACCGTGCAGGACCAGGTCGACGGGCTGATCGAGGGCGCGGCCGGGCACTTCGGGCGGGTCGACGTGATGATCAACAACGCCGGGCTGGGCGGCGAGGCGTCCATCCTGGAGATGACCGACACGGACTGGGCCCGGATCCTGGACGTCACGCTGACCGGCACCTTCCGGTGCACCCGCGCGGCGCTGCGCCGGATGGTCGAGCAGGGCGGCGGGGGCGCGGTGGTCAACAATGCCTCCGTGATCGGATGGCGGGCGCAGCGCGGCCAGGCGCACTACGCCGCTGCCAAGGCGGGCGTGATGGCCCTGACCCGGTGCGCCGCCATGGACGTTGCCGGGCACGGCATCCGGGTCAACGCGGTCGCACCGAGCCTGGCCATGCACCCGAACCTGGCCAAGGCGGCCAGTCCCGCCCTGCTCGCCGAACTGGCCG
>NZ_DASTBH010000445.1:0-10392 GCF_035712165.1 Actinophytocola sp.
CGAGCCGCATTCACCAACGCCTCAGAACCCGCAGAAAACAGATCCTCACGCCGAACATGAGCCGGAACCCGCGCCAGAATCTCACGCACCAGGTGACCCACCAACGGCAAGTTAGCCTCGGCCGCCGCCTTCGCATCGAACGTCGTCTTGTTGGCTGACTGGTGCTGCATGGCGGTTGTCCTCTCGATGGCCCCGGTGCTTGCTGCCCGGCGATATCGAGAGTCGAGGTGAACGGGTGTAACTCCGGATCCCGTTCGGTTGCCGATCGGTGGCAGGGCCACTAATCCTCAGATGGCCGGGCCGGGGGCCGATTGGGACCGCAAGACGACCACTCGTGCACGGCCTAGGAGGGCATCCGGGATGAGCCTCATGGAGACGTCCAACATCCTGTGGAGGCAGCGCGAGCTGCTGTCCACACTGCTGTTCAAGTTGGACGCCGAGAGCATGATCCTGACCGCGGGCCGGACCCGCTGGCTCGGCTCGGCGACCTACGAGGTCGAGCTGGTGCTGGAGCAGGTGCAGGCCAACGAGCTGCTGCGCGCCACGGCGTTCGACCATGTCGCCGCCGAGCTGGGCCTGCCCGTCGGATCGAGCCTGGGCGACCTGGTCGCCGTGCTCGACGAGCCGTGGCGGGAGGTCTTCGCCGAGCACCGCCGGGCGTTGATCGGCCTGTCCGCCGAGATCGACGCGGCGGTGCGGGCCAACCGTGAGCTGCTCACCTCCGGGCAGCGCGCCACCCAGGAGGCCCTGCGGGTGGTCAGCGGGGCGTCCGGTCTGTACGGACCGGACGGAGCCGTCGCCGCCGTGAACTCCGGCGCCCGACTGATTGACGAGGCTGTTTGATGAGCACTTTCTCCGGACTCAACACCGCGCTCTCCGCGCTCAAGGCGCAGCGTCGCGGCCTGGAGCTGGCGGGCCAGAACATCGCCAACGCCAACACCGAGGGCTACAGCCGGCAGCGGCTGGAGACCACCGCGGTCGGCGGCTCGGTCCCGGCGATGTGGGCCACCCCCAGCCCGCACGACGGCGGGGTGAACGTGCTGGGCACGACCCGGATCCGCGACGTCTACCTGGAGACCAGGGGACAGACCGAGCACGCCAGGCAGGCGCTGCTGAACGGCCGGACCGATGTGCTCTTCGACATCGAGTCGGCGTTCGAGGAGCCCAGCGACACCGGCCTGCAGGCCAGGCTGACCGAGCTGTGGGCCGGGTTCACCGACGTCGCCGACTCCCCCGGTGACTCGGCCGCCCGCAACCAGCTCCTCGTGCGCGCCCAGATCGTGGCGACCACCCTGAACACGATGCACACCGGGTTCGCCAACCGGTACGAGGCGCAGCGGACCGCGCTCAACGACACGGTCACCGACATCAACACCGCGACCGCCCAGCTCGCCGACCTCAACGACAAGGTCGTGAAGGGCACGGCGGCCGGGCTCGACGTCAACGAGCTGACCGACCAGCGCGACCTGGTCGTGCTGCGGCTGGCCGAGCTGGCCGGCACGATCAGCACCCGCGACCCCAACGGCGCGGTGCACGTCTCGCTCGGCGGCGCACCGCTGGTGACCGGCAACACCGCGCGGGCCCTGGTCGTCGGCGGATCCGCGACCCTGGCCGGGCAGGCCGGCAACCCGATCGCGGTGCGCTTCGCCGATGACGGCACGGCCGCTCCCGGACCGGGTGGCGAGGCCGGCGCGCTGGTCGAGTCGCTGAACATCACGCTGCCCGCCTACGCCGCGGCGATGGACAACGTGGCCGCCTCCCTGACGAACAGCGTCAACGCCGTTCAGCAGGGCGGTTACACCACGACCGGCACCGCCGGGGCGCCGTTCTTCAGCGGCACGACGGCGGGCACGATCAAGGTCGCTCTCACCAACCCCGACGACATCGCCGCGTCCGCGAACCCGGCACTGGCGCTCGACGGTGGCAACGCGGACAAGCTCGCCGAGCTCGGCCGGCTGCCCGGTGGGGTCAGCGAGATCTACGCCGCGGTCGTGGCCCGGATCGGCATCGAGGCGAGCACCGCCGCCCAGCTGTCCGACACCCAGGACGCCATCACCGACCAGGTCGACTTCGCCCGCCAGTCGGTCGCGGGCGTGAACATGGACGAGGAACTGACCGCGATGCTCACCTACCAGCGGTCCTACCAGGCCGCCTCCCGGGTGATGACCGCGGTGGACGAGGCACTGGACACACTGATCAACCGGATGGGGAACTAGCCATGTCGTTCCGGGTCACCGAGCAGTCCATGTCGGCCAGGGTGCTGACCGGTCTGCAGAACAACCAGGGCCGCCTCGAGCGGCTGCGCGAGCAGATGGCCAGCGGCAAGCAGATCTCCCGGCCGTCGGACTCGCCGACCGGCGCCGCTGCGGCCCTGCGGCTGCGCGGCGACATCGCCGCCAAGGAGCGCTACATGCGCAGTGCGACCGACGGCACGGCCCGGCTGTCCACCGCCGAGGGCTCGCTGAACACCGCGAGCAGCATGCTCAACCGGGCCCGCGACCTGGTGCTGCAGGGCATGTCGTCGCCGGCCGTGGACAACCCGGCCACCCGGGCCGCGATCGCCAAGGAGCTCGACGGGCTTCGCGACGGGTTGCTGTCCGTGGCCAACACCACCTACCTCGGCCGTCCGGTCTTCGGCGGCACCACCGCCGGTCCCCAGGCGTTCGACGCCAGCGGCACCTACATCGGGGACAACGGCGAGGTGCAGCGCCGGATCGCGGACAACGTGCAGGTCCGGGTGGACGTGCCGGCCTCCGCGTTCGGCACCGGCGCCAACCAGCTGTTCGGGGTGCTCGACTCGATCTCGGCCAACCTGCGAACCAACCCGTCCGCGGTAACGGCTGACCTCGATCGGTTGGATTCTGGGATCGAGAGCGTCAACTCCGCGCTCACCGCGGTGGGCACCCGTTACAGTCAGCTCACCGCGGCCAGTGACGCCGCCCAAGCCCAGTCGGTGCAGCTGAGCACGGACCTGTCCGAAGTCGAGGACATCGACCTGGTGCGGGCGATCATCGACCTGCAGAGCCAGAGCGTCGGCTACGAGGCGGCCCTCGCGGCCACCGCGAAGGTGACCACGCCGTCGCTGCTGGACTTCCTGCGATGAGCGTGCTGGTCGCCACCCGCCCGCGAGGAGGAACGGTCACGGACAGCACCACGGACAGGACGACCCCGGCCATCGGGGACCTGCCGACCATCGAGTTCCGCGCGCCGATCCCCGGCTTCCCGGAGCATCGCGAGTTCGTGCTGGTCAGCTCCTCCGACGACGACCCGGTGTACACGCTGGTGTCGGTCAGGCAGCCGGTGCTGCGGTTCGTCGTGGTGCCGCCGGCCCCGTTCTTCCCGGACTACGCCCCGGAGATCGGCGAGCAGGTGCTCGAGCAGCTGGCCACCACCGACCCGGCCGACCTGCTGGTGCTGCTGATCGTGACCATGGGCGACACGCCGGCCGGAGCCACCGCGAACCTGCTGGCCCCGTTGGTGGTCAGCCAGTCCACCCGACGTGCGGTGCAGGTCATCCTGACCGAGGATCTCCCCATCCGGGCGCCGCTGCTGCACTGACGGAAGGACTCGTCCCATGCTGGTGTTGACCCGCCGATCCGGTGACAGCATCCGGATCGGGGACGAGATCACCGTCACTGTGCTCGACATCCGCGGCGACGTGGTGCGGGTGGGCATCCAGGCCCCCCGCTCGGTCGCCGTGCACCGCGACGAGGTCTACCGCGAGCTGCGCAAGGCCAACGAGGAGGCGGCGGTCGCCGACGAGTCGGCGGCCGCCGTGCTGTCCGCGGCCCTGCGCCGGCCCCGACCGTCCTGAGCGCGTCCGGTCCGCGGGCAGGCCCCGTCTGCCCGCGGCCTCTGGCGTCCCGGCACGCCCTGAGTTCCGGGCATTTTCCCCGCATTCGCCGCACCGGCGGCAACCGAATGTTTCGCAGGTCAACGGCACTTTCCAGGCGCCAGGGTTGTACTCGGGGAGCGCTTCGGGTGCGGACCGGTTGCAGGGGGCCCCAGTCCCTTTAAATCCCCCGTTCGGGTCGTCAGTATGGAATCTCGAAGGGAGCTTCACATGACAATGTTGTTTCTGCTGATGGTTCCGGTGGTCGCGTTCGTCGCCTACCGGTTGTCCAAGGCGAACAAGACCGTGTCCCGGATCCTGTCCGAGGAGCTCGGCGGTCCACTTGAGCCGGCCCGTCCGGCCGTCGTGCCCATCGCGGTCGTGGCCGAGCAGCCGCGCTTCGTCGGGAGTCCGCAGTGGACCGGGCGTCAGCTCGGCCGGTCGTAGCGGTACCCGACACCGCGTACGGCCTTGATGGGGGACGCCGCCGCACTGGCGTTGTCCCAACCGAGCTTGCGCCGCAGCCGCAGGACCGCGAACTTGACCCGGTCCGGGGCGAGACCCGTCGGGTCGTCCCAGGCGTGCGTCAGCAGCTGCTGCGCCGACAGCACCGCGCCCGCGTGCTTGACCAGCACGTTGAGCAGCCGGAACTCGGTGTTGGTCAGTTGCACCTCCTGCTCCCCCTCCGGCGTGTTGACGTGTACGGCCCGCGCCTTGCGGTTGATCCGCACCAGACCGTCGTCGTAGAAGTCCGCCCAGTCCCCCGCCGCCGCCTCGGCCGGGCGGCCGGAGCGCCGCAGCAGCGCCTCCGCCCGGGCCAGCAACTCGTTGTTGGTGAACGGCTTGGTCACGTAGTCGTCCGCCCCGGCCCGCAGCCCGCGCACCTTGTCCGCCTCCTGACCGTGCGCGCTGATCATCAGCACCGGCAGGTCGGCGAGATCCCGGATCCGCTCCAGCACCGTCCAACCGTCCATTCCGGGCAGTCCGATGTCGAGCAGGACGAGATCCGGCTTCTCCTCGTGCACCATGCGCAGGCCGCTGCGCCCGTCGGTGGAGGAGATGAACTGGTATCCGGCGCGCTCGAACACCAGCCGCAGCGCCAGCAGGATGTCCGGCTCGTCCTCCACCGCGAGAATCTTGGTCATCGGGCACTTCCTCGGTCCGGCAGGTTGATTCGCACGGTCGTCCCCCCGTCCACCACGCTGCGGATCTCCAGCGTTCCGCCGTGCAGCTCGACCAGCTCCCGGCACACGGCCAGGCCGATCCCGCTGCCCGGAATCCCGGCCGCCTGCGCGTTGGAGCCGCGCTTGAAGCCGCGGGTGATGCCGGCCAGCTCGTCGGCCGGAATCCCGATGCCGGAGTCGACCACCTCCGCCAGCCACCGGTTGCCGTCATGACTGGCCCGCACCAGCACCGAGCCGCCCGAGCGGCTGAACTTGATGGCGTTGCCGATGATGTTGTCCATCACCTGGTGCAGCCGGTTGGCGTCGCCGAGCAGCGCCGGGCCGGGCTTGGTGTCGCTCTTGAGCATGATGCCCGTCTCCGCGGCTTCCGGCCGGTGCTCCTGCACCACGTCGGTGACCAGCCGCACGAAGTCCAGGGACTTTTTGCGCAACGGCAGCTGCCGGCTCTCCAGGCGGGCCAGCAGCAGCAGGTCGTTCACCAGCGCCAGCAACCGCTTGGTGTTGCGCGCGATCACGTCACAGGCGCTCTGCTGGCTCTCGTTGAGCGGACCCATGGCCGGGTCGCCGAGCAGCTCGGCGAAGCTGAGCACGGCGGTGAGCGGGGTGCGCAGCTCGTGCGAGACGGTGGCGAGCACCTTGTTCTGTGCTGCCTGGTCCGGCTGGTTCGCCAGCGCCGCGGCGGTCATCGAGGCGTCCTGGAAGGACCACAGCGAACCGAGGTTGACCGCGCCGTCGAGCAGCGGCGCCCGGCCGAGGTCGAGCACCCGGCCGTCGGCCAGGTCCAGCTGGGTGGACCGGCGCTTGTGCGTGGTGGTGAACAGCGTCAGCCGCCGCAGGGTGGCCTGTTCGTCCAGGCTGACCTTGGCCACGGCCCGAAGGGCGTCCTCGAGATGAGCGCCGATCCAGCCGCCGGCCCGGGTGCCCACCAGCCGGGTGAAGTTGTCGTTGGCGAGGCAGACCAGGCCGCGCTCGTCCACCACCAGCAGGCCGGCGGCCGCTCCGTTGACCAGTTCGCGGGTGCGGGCCCGCTCGGCGCGCTGGTCGGTGACGTCCTCGCCGTAGAGCACGACGGAGTGCACGCCGGGCGCCGAGACCAGGTTCACGAACGTGGTCTCCAGCACCCGGTAGGAGCCGCTCGCGGCGCGCACCCGCAGGTCGACGGTGTGGTCGGCGCTGCGTCCGGTGAGCACCTCGACGTAGGCGCGCAGCGCGGCGAAGTGGTCCCGCGGGTCCACCAGGGACAGTGGCGCCTCGGCCGGAACGAACGCCCTGGGGTAGCCGAGCACCCGGCTCATCGCGTCCGAACGCACCAGCCAGCGGTCCGGCATGAGCTGCACCACAACGGACCGGCCGTACCGCAGCAGCCATTCGCTCGGGCCTTCGGCCGGGCGGCTGCCGGACCTGATGGTGGCCGACTCGATCACCGCCAGCGCCGAGTTGAGCCGGTGCAGGTGGGCTGCGCTGACCCATTCCTTGTCGCCCGGCCGGGCGAGGTCGACCACCAGCAGCTCGGCGCCGACACCCCGGGACGAGGCGCCGATCAGGTGCCGGGAGCGCCGGCCGGCCCACGAGGTGACCTCGGTCGCCGCCGGCGTGCGCTGCCCGGGCAGCTCGCGGCTGGCGTCCCAGATGGACGCCACGGTGCGCGGCCGGCGGGACACCGAGTGCACACCCTGGGTGCCGCGCAGCGCCCGGGCCAACTCGTCGACGACCCCATCGGTCTGGTGTGGACCGGACAGCAGCTCGGAGGCTTTCACAACGAGATCGACGACCTGAACGGCCGCCGTGTCGGGGCTTACCGTAGTGCGGTTCGGGTCCGTCACCCGTATCCCCTTTGTGAACCATTGCCGCGCCGATTCCTGGCGAACTCATCGTTCAAGGTACGACCGTGTCGCACCTCAGGCACTACCGATCTGCTGCGTTGCGACTGGTTCACTCTGATGGGAGTTTGTCTGCACTGCACCCGGGCAATTCTGTGACGATTCCCGGGCGCACCGCTGAATATGTAACACCTGTGAGTGAAAGCTAGGGAGGTGATGTTGGGATGGAACAGGATCTGGTCGACTCGACCTGGCCGGAGCCGCTGGCCCGCCGGATCGGGGCGCTCGTGGGCATGCTGGCCGACGCCCACCGGCCCGGCACTGTCGTCGTGCCGGAGGTGGTGCGCGGCCTCATGTCGATTCCGGGAATCCAGGAGGCGTCGCTCACCGACCGGGACGAGCCGGTCGACCCGTCGTTCCCCACCCGCATCGCCGTCGGACGCGGGCACCTGCTGAACCTGCGCGGCCCGAACGCCACCCGGCCGGACGTGATCCAGGCCGTCAACCTGCTCGTCGAGGCACTGTCGGTGCGGCTGTGGGAGGTGCCGGTCACCGAGCCGGCCGTCGAGCCCGGCGCCCTGGTCGCGCCGCAGTCCGACGACCAGCTCGAGTTCTTCCGGTCCATCGGCCGGCACGCCCCGTTCTTCACCGCCGTGCACGACCCGGACGGCAGGCTGCGCTGGCTGTCCCGCACGCCCACGGAGAAGACCGCGCGCGGCGACACCCAGCTGTCCGTGCTGCCGGAGTGGGTGCACCCGGACGACCGCCGCCGGCTGGACGACCTGCGCGCCCGGCTGGTGGCCGAGCGGCGCGAGGTCGGCGAGCTGGACACCCGGATCATGGGCGCGGACGACGACTGGCGGCACGCGCACGTCGTGGTGCGCAACCTGACCGACGACCCGGCCGTGCGCGGCCTGGTCACCTACGCCAGCGACGTGACCGCGCTGCGGCAGAGCGAGTTCAGCCAGCGCATCGGCTCGGCCCGGCTGCGCACCCTGATCGACTCGATCGACGTCGCGATCGTCGTGGTCGACGAGAACATGCGGATCGCCGAGATCAACCCCAAGGCGTTGCAGCTGTTGCAGGTCAACGCGGCGCCGCGGAGCGTGGTCGGCAACACCGTCGCCGAGCTGGTCGAGCTGGCCGATCGGGGCATGGCGTCCGGCTCGGTGCTCAAGATCGCCGCCGACTTCGCCGACCGCAGCATCAACGGCGGGGTTCCGGTGCACGGCGAGGAGCTGCACCTGGGCGACCTGGTGGTCGAGGCGGACTACCTGCCGATCGATCTGGACGGCACGGTTCGCGGTCACTTCCTGGTCGGCCGGGAGGTCACCGGCCGGGTGGCGGCCCAGCACCAGCTCGAGGCCCGCAACCGCGAGCTGCACCACCTCGCCACGCTCAAGAACGAGTTCCTGGCCACGGTGTCGCACGAGCTGCGCACCCCGCTGACCGCCGCGTCCAGCCTGCTCGAACTGCTCGGTGACGACGAGGACAAGGCCGCCCCGGTGCCGGTGGACATGGTGGACGCGTTGCGCCGCAACAACTCTCGCCTGCTCACCATCGTCGAGGACCTGCTGCTGCTTGCCCGGTTCGAGTCCGGGCAACTGCCGTTGGAGACCCGGCCGATGTCCATCGGCACGCTGTTCAGCCAGACCCTGGCGCCGCTGCGCGCCGAGGCGGCCCAGTACGGCATCTCGATCGTGGAGAAGTCCGACCGCGAGGACGTGCACATCAACGCCGACCCGCACTGGCTGGCCCGCATGATCCGGTACGTGGTCTCCGGCTCGTTCACCTCCGGCCGGCCCGCGTCGCGGATCTTCCTGCGCGGCGAGATGGGGCGGAAGTACTACACGCTGACGGTGTCCGGCGACACCCTGCGCACCGCCGACAACGGCCCGCGCAACGCCAGCGGGGAACGCGACCGGATCGGCATCGGCCTCGGGCTGACCCTGGCCCGGGCGATCGCCGCGCGGCACGGCGGCGAGCTACGCATCGCCGGCCACGCCGAGGGCGCCGCGGTGCGGATCTCGATCCCGGTCTGCCCGGCCCCCGGCGACGACTAGGTGTACTGCCTGCAGAGGTTGCGGGACCTCCCTGCTCGACCAACAGCTACCTCAGGGGACCGTGGCGGCACCCAGCCACAATCCACCACAAGCCCGCACTCTTCGCCGGAACGCAACAACCGCATAAAAATTCCGGAGAGGCGGAAGAGGTGGCGGAAGAGAGGATCGCGGCGCCGGGACCGGGACTGAGGGGAGTTCGTGCCGGTCGTTCCGCCGCGCGCCCACGTGAGGCGACGGGGCGCCGCGATCCTCGGGAGGTGCTCGCCGGCCGGACGAAGGGTACCGGCGAGCGGGGTGGTCAGGCGGCGGGCGGCATCAGCACCGAGTCGATCAGGTACACGGTGGCGTTGGCGGTCTTCACGTTGCCGCAGACCACCTTCGCATCGTTCACCGTGTAGTCCTGGCCACTGCCGGCGGTGCTGACCTTGTCCTTCTCCAGGGTCTCGAACGAACCGGCGGACAGGTCGCTCGGCGCGACGGACTTGCCGACCACGTGGTAGGTCAGGATCTTGGTCAGCGCGGCCTTGTCGGCCAGGACCTGGTTGAGGGTCTCCGGCGGAATCTTGGCGAAGGCCTCGTTGGTGGGGGCGAACACCGTGATGTCCTTGGCACTGTTGAGGGTGTCCACCAGACCGGCCTGCTGGACCGCGGCGACCAGAGTGGACAGAACCGGGTTGTTGGACGCGGCGGTGGCGACCGGATCCATGGCCATGCCCTGGAAGCTGCCCGGACCGTCCTTGGGCACGGCGGCACAGGCGGCGCCGAACTCGCCGCTGGCCGCGGTGGCGGTGCTGGTCATGGGATCGCCGGCCGAGCCGGTGTTCGGGGCCGCGCTTTCATTGGCGGCACAGGCCGACGCCATCAGCAGGGCGGCCCCACCGAACACCGTTGCGACCGTACGTGACACGCGCATGTCACTGCTCCTTGAAATCGAGGTGGAGTCCTTCCACCCCGGCATTCGGCGCGGTGGCCGGTGCAGATTGGCGAAAACTCGCACCAATCCCTCGACGGGTCGGGTTCGAATCGCCCGTTGACCCACACCTCGTCGAGGAGGACACATGTCTCGCAGCGTCAACCAACTCGTCGGATACGGATTCGGCGCGACCTATGTCGTGGTCGGCCTGCTCGGATTCACCGTTTCCGGTGAACACGCGTTCGCCGGTGAGCACGGCGGGCACCTGCTCGGCATCTTCGCGGTGAACGGACTGCACAACGTGGTGCACCTGCTGGTCGGGGCGGCGCTGATCGCCGCGGCGGCCGCCGGCACCGCGGTGTCCAAGGCCGTCAACACCGTGGTCGGCGCCGTGTACCTGCTGGTCGGAGTGGTCGGGGTGCTGATCGGTTCCGGCTCGCTCAACCTGCTCGCGCTCAACGCACCGGACCACGCGCTGCACTTCGCCAGCGCGGTCGCCCTGATCGCCATCGGGCTGGCCGCCGACCGGGTGCGCAACCCGGCCATGCACGGCTGACGCCCTGCCTGGTCAGCCCGGGGC